>NZ_MIFU01000090.1:0-71164 GCF_001855215.1 Pseudomonas sp. 06C 126
GGCCACTTCCAGCCGCTGCGCCAGGGAATGGCTCCAGCCAAAGCCCAACCCGCTATCCACCTCCACGGCACTGGTGCGATACAGCCGCGTCCAGGCAAACGGCAGCACGCCCTGCAACTCGCCATCGGTCAGGGTCAGCAGTTCTTCGCCAGTGACCATGGACACCGGGCAGCCATGGGTCGCGGTTTTATCGGCGCTGGCGCTGGCCGCGCCGTTGGGGTTTTTCGCGGAGGAGGGCGCGTCGTCCACCGCCTCATGTTTGATCAAGGCCGTCTTGGGCGCGGATTTTTCCCGTACCAGTGGTACCGGATTGGCGACTTCAATCGCGCCGGCCTTGAGTGGCACGCTGGGCACCGTTTTGATCTGTGTTGCGGGGCTGCCTAGCAATAACGGCTTGAGCGCCTCGGCATGGGGCCCCAACCCGGTTTGTGCAAACGGTCGGGCCAGTTGCTCTAGCCACTGGCGGACGCGCCCCGACTTGACCTTGCCCAGCACCTGAGCGCCCAGGCGCACTGTCACGCCCATGCCGGCGGTGACCCACACCAGCAACAGGTTGATCAGCACTTCGGCGCTGATTTGCCCCAGCAGTTCGTTCAAGTACGGCGGCGGCAGCATGCGCAGCCAACTGACCATCGCCGACAGGTAGATGAACAGCAGCGGCTCGTCGCTGAGCACCAGCAGGCCATTGGCGATGGCCTCCTGGCTCAGTTCCAGCAGGGCATCCAGTTCGGCCTGGGTGAGGTATTGCAGGAGTTTCTCGCTGTTGGGCCCAAGGTCCGCCAGCCATTCATACAATTGCTCGATGTTGTCCCAGAGCTCATGCAGTGCGTCGCCAAATCCACGGGCATAGGCGTGGTCCAGCAGGCGGTAGCGCTGCACAAAGTTGGCTTCGGAGTAGTCCTGCCACAGTGGCTCAAATGTGCTGGTCCAGTCGTTGCGCAACTGGCTTTCCAGCGGTGCAATGAGCGACTGATAAGAGGCATACAACGCCTTGACGTGGTCCGCGCAAACATTGGGGTAGAAGGTGATCCGATACGACTGGTCGCGGGTACAGTCGGTGACTTCAAGAATGCCGCTGGGGCCGATGGTTTTGTAAATGGGTTCGCCCAGCGGGCCACCGTCCTTGGGGACGGTTTGCAGCATCACCGGGGTGTTGCCGATGGGCACAAAGCGTGTGCTTTGGAACAGGTGCACCAGGGTCAACGAGCCACTGGCCTTGCACATCGCGACCGTGCTGCTGGGGGCTTTGGACGAAATGGGCGCCACCAGCGCCACCTCATCGCCCACCTTGAAGACCTGCTCGACCTCCAGCGCCGAGAAGCTCCAGAAACTCTCGGCCCACTGCTCATAGGTATTGATGCATTGCCGGAAGTCGCTGAGGACCGCTTCGACGTCCCGTGTTTTGAAGTCCATGGCCGCCAGGACCATAAAGCCAATGGCGGCATTCAAGAGGTGGTCCCCAGGACGGGGGCATCAATTGGAAAGTACATCGGCGGTCCCTTGCGCTGTGTGATCAGGCGAGGGACTTTGCAGAGGTTTTCAGCGGGTATAAGTAGAGTTTATCTGGCCGCAGGGTGGGATATTTCGGTGGATGGCGTTGGCCAAGCGTTGACCTCGTTGTAGGAGTGGGCTTGCCCGCGATGGCGGCGTGTCAGTCACTGTAGATATTGACTGATCCACCGCTATCGCGGGCAAGCCCGCTCCTACAGGGGGATGGTGGTTTTTAGGGGCGGGTTTGGGGGATTGCTGCCTGCTGCTTGTCCCGGCCCAACACCAAGCTGCACAACGCTGGCAAGAACAGCAGCGTCAACACCGTCCCCACCAAAACCCCACCAATCAGCACATAGGCCAGCGACGACCAGAATACTGACAAGGTCAGCGGAATAAACGCCAACGCCGCGGCCAGTGCGGTCAATATCACCGGCCGTGCGCGGCGTACGGTGGCTTCGACAATCGCTTCGCTGGTCGCCATGCCGTGTTCCTGGTTCTGGCGGATCTGATCGGTGAAGATCAGCGTGTTACGCATCAGGATCCCGCCAATCCCGATCAGCCCCAGGATCGCATTGAAGCCGAACGGCTGGTTGAACAGCAGCAGGGTCGGCACCGCGCCGATCAAGCCCAGCGGCGCGGTGGCGAAGACCATGAACATCACGCCGAACGAGCGCACCTGGAACATGATCACCGTCAGGGTCAGCAGGATCATGATGGGGAATAGCGCCGCGAGGGCCACGTTGGCCTTGGCGCTTTCTTCGACGGGGCCGCCGATGTCCAGGTGATAGCCGGTCGGCAATCGTGCGATCAGCGGTTGCAGGTCTTTGTAGACGGCCATTTCCACATCGGGCGGCTGCACGCCGTCGACGATATCGGCGCGTACTTCGACGGTGCTCGCGCGGTTGCGGCGCTTGAGGATCGGTTCTTCCATCACCGCTTGAAAATGCCCTACCTGAGCCAGGGGCACCGATACCCCGGCGCTGTTGGTCAGGGTCATATTGGCGAGGTTGCCGAGGTCCTCGCGCTGGCTGCCCTGGGCACGGGCTACCACCGATACCGTACGGTTGCCTTCACGCACTTCGGTGATGGGGTTGCCGCTGAGCAGGGCATTGAGTTGGGATTTCACCTCGTCGGGGGTGAAGCCCAGCAGGCGCAGGCGATCCTGGTCCAGCACCAGGCGGTAACCGCTGCTGCGCTCGCCCCAATCGAGGAACGCATCCTTGGTCAGGCGGTTGGCGGCGACCACCTGGCGCACTTCCTCAGACAGGCTGCGCAGCACATTCACGTCCGGGCCAGACACGCGAAACACCACCGGGAAGGGTACCGGCGGGCCGAACAGCAATTGCGTCACCCGTACCCGCGCGGCGGGGAATTCACCGTCGGCGATACGTTCGCGCATGCGCAGTTTCAAGGCGTCCCGGGCATGGGCATCGGCGGTTTGCACGATCAGTTTGGCGAACGCCGGGTCGGGCAATTCGGGGTTGAGCGACAGGAAAAAGCGTGGCGCGCCGCCGCCCACGTAGGTGTCGACCATGCGGGTCTGCGGTTCCTGCAGCAGGGCCTTTTCCAGTTGCGCCGCCACCGCCTCGGTGCTTTTGAAGGCACTGCCCGGCGGCATATACACCTCCAGGATCAGTTCGGAGCGGTCGGAGTTAGGGAAGAACTGCTTCTTCACCACGGCCATGCCCAAGCCGCACAGCACAAACGCCGACACGACCAGGCCGGTCACCAGCCAGCGTCGGCGCACGCAGGTTTGCACCAGGTCGCGCAGTTTCTGGTACCAGCGGCCGGCATAGATTGCGTCGTGGCCGCCGGGCACCGGCTGGATGTGCGGCAGCAGCTTGACCCCCAGGTACGGGGTAAATACCACCGCCACCAACCAGGAGGCGATCAGGGCAAAGCCAACGATCCAGAAAATATTGCCGGCATACTCGCCCGCACCCGAACGGGCAAAACCCACCGGCAGAAAGCCGATGATCGTCACCAGGGTGCCGGTCAGCATGGGGGCGGCGGTGGAACTCCAGGCAAAGGTGGCGGCGTGGATGCGGTCGAAACCTTCTTCGAGCTTCACCACCATCATTTCAATGGCGATGATCGCGTCGTCCACCAAAAGCCCCAGGGAAATAATCAGCGCGCCGAGGGTGATGCGGTCAAATTCGCGGCCGGTCAGCAGCATGATCACAAACACGATGGACAGGGTCAGCGGCACCGCGGCCGCCACCACCAAACCGACGCGAAAGCCCAGGGCCAACAGGCTGATGAGCATCACCACCGCCAGGGCGACGAAGAATTTGAGCATGAATTCATTGACTGCCAGGCTGATGTTTTTCGCCTGGTCGGAGACTTTCGCGAAGTTGACGCCCAGGGGCAGGTCTGCCTGGATCCTGGCTTCCTCGGCCTTGAGGCTCTTGTCCAGGTCCAAGCCGTTCCAGTGTTTTTCCATGATGATGCCGAGCATCAACGCGGGGTCGCCCTGGTGGCGGATGCGGTAGCTGGGCGGGTCTTCATAGCCACGGCTGACGGTGGCGACGTCAGCGATGCGCAGCACTTTGCCGTCCACCGGCAGCGGCACGTTTTCGATCAGCGCCAGGCTGTCGAAGGCGCCGTCGATACGGATATAGGCGCGGGCACCGGCGGTTTCGACAAACCCCGACGGGGCCACGGAGTTTTGCGCAGCGAGGGCGGCGAAGATCTGTTCGGGTTTGATCCCCAGGGTGGCCAGGCGCTCGTAGGAGAACTCGACAAACACCCGCTGCGCTTGTTCGCCGAGGATATTGACCTTCTTCACCCCCGGTAGCCTGAGGAAGTCCTGGCGCATGGCTTCGGCCATCTGCACCTGTTGGCGATGGGGCAGGTGTTCGGCTTCCAGGGCGTACAGGGCGAAGTACACATCGGAATATTCATCGTTGAAGAAGGGCCCGATCACGCCCTTGGGCAGCCTGGCCGCTTCGTCGCTGAGTTTTTTGCGGGTCTGGTAGAACAGGTCCTGGATTTCATGGGGGCGCGTGGACTCGAGAAAGGTCATGCGCATCGACACAAACCCCGGTTGGGCGATGGTTTCCACACGATCGTAGTAGTCCAGTTCCTGCAGGCGCTTTTCCAGGCGGTCGGCCACTTGCTCCTGCATCTCCTGGGCTGTGGCGCCGGGCCAGGCGGCGGTGATGGTCATGACCTTGACCGTGAACAACGGGTCTTCGGCGCGCCCCAGTTTGCCAAAGGAAAAAATCCCGGCGGCGAGTATCGCGAGAATCAGGAACAGCGTGACGGCGCGGTGTTTGACCGCCAGTGCGGAGAGGTTCAGGCCATGCATGCTCAAGGTTCCTGCCGGCGATTGAGGGTCAGTGCCTGGGCGGGCAACAGGCGCACGCTGTCACCCTGGTGCAGCAGATGTGCGCCGAGGGCGACGATCAGTTGGCCGGGGCTGACGCCGCCAGAAAGCAAGGCTTCTTCCTGGCCCAGGCTGGCCACGGTGACCGGGGCGAAGCTGACCTTGTCATCTGCTCCAATCAGCCACACCCCGGTGCCGCTGCCGGCATCCTGCAGGGCGCCGATCGGCACGCGGGTCTGTGGCGGCTGGCCGTTGCCTTGCAGGCGCAAGGTGATGGTGGAACCGAGGGCGAAACGCTCACCCGCACCGTGCAACACATAGCGCGCGCGATAGGTGCGGGTGACGGGATCGGCACTGGCGGACAGTTCACGCAAGGTCGCGTTGACGGCTTGGTCCGGTGCACCGAAGGGCAAGGCCAGGGCTTTTTGCGAGGCGCGGTCGCGCTGGTTTTCCGGCAGGTTGATGACCGCTTCCCGCGCTCCGTCGTGGGCCAGGCGGGCGACGATCTGCCCTTCGGCCACCACCTGCCCGCGCTCTACCCGCACATCGGTGATCACTCCGTCGCCATCGGCCCTGAGCACCGAGTAGGTACGACGGTTTTCGATCTGGCTGGCATCCGACTGGGCGGCGGCAAGCTCCGCTTCGGCGACCCGCAGGTTAGTCGCGGACTGGTCGAAAATCTGCCGTGACACCGCGCCGGTACTGGCCAGGCGCTGGTAGCGGTTTGCGTCATCGCGGCGCTGGCGTAACTGGGCCTGGGCGGCGTTGACGCGGTTTTTCGCCGAACGCAGCGCCAGTTCGAAGTCGCCGATATCCAGCACCAACAAGGTATCGCCCCGGGACACATGCTGGCCGGGATCGACCTTGCGTTCGATCACCTTGCCGCTGACCCGGAAGCCCAGGTCACTTTCAGTACGGGCCGCCACCACGCCGGTATAGGCGTTCTGCTGGCTGGCGGCGGCTTCGACCTTGGCCGCCAGCACCGGGCGCGGCGAGGCGGCGTTGGCGCTGGGGTCGGCCTGGCTGTTGCAGCCGCTGAGCAGGAGCAACAGCATCAGGGGCGGGAAAAGGCTGTGAAGGGGAGGGCGTAGGCTCATTTCAGGCTCCTGGCGGCGCTGGGTCGGTAAAATTACAAGCGTAATATTTTGCCGAATATTACGACCGAAATATAATTTAAGCCAGCCCTTGTTCAGGTTTTGTAGGCGTCGGCTCGCCGGTGATGGTCGTTCAGGATGAGGTCAGATACCTGGCGCTCTGGGGTGTTCTTGCTGGCGTCATCGCTGGCAAGCCAGCTCCTACAAAAGCAAGCGGTCAGGGACGTGGGTGGAGTTGTCACACTTTGTCCAAGTTATTGGGGTGTAGATGATTACGATTCTCTTTTGAGAATAATCCTGAAGGTCTACGCCCATGCTTCCTGCTTTTCGTCTTGCGCCGCTGGCCCTGCTGGTGGCCGGCAGTCTCAACGCTCACGCCAACGAGCCTGCGTCACTGGAACTCAATGAAGTGGTGGTCACCGCTTCCGGCTTTGAACAGAACGTCGAAGACGCACCCGCTTCGGTCACCGTGATCGACGGCGAGGCCTTGCGCCGCAAGTCGTACCGCGACCTGGGCGATGCCGTGCGGGATGTGGAGGGCGTTACGGTCAATGGCGGGGCCAATGAAACCGACATCTCGATCCGTGGCATGCCCGCCGACTACACGCTGATCATGGTGGATGGCAAACGCCAGAGCGCCCGTGAATCGCGGGTCAATGGCAACAGTGGTTATGAGCAGAGTTTTGTACCGCCAGCCGCCGCCATCGAGCGCATTGAAGTGGTGCGCGGGCCAATGTCGTCGCTGTACGGTTCCGACGCCATCGGCGGCGTGATCAACGTGATTACGCGCAAGGTCTCGCCACAATGGGGCGGTTCGATTGGCTATGACTACTCGGCCCGCCAGCACAGCGACCAGGGCAATGCGCGCCAGACCCAGTTCTACCTCAGCGGCCCGCTCAAGGAAGACCTGCTGGGCCTGCAGGTGTGGGGCCGTTACCTCGATCGCCAGGCCGATGATGATATCGAGCAGACCAATGGCTTCAGCAAGGCGGATCACCGCGATCTCACCGCACGACTGGCCTTCACCCCAAGCATCGACCACGACATCCTCCTCGAAGCCGGGGCCACGCGCCTGAAAAACGGTGATGGGATCAGCGCCAACTGGGCCACCCGCGAGCAGGAGAACAACCGCGATCACTGGTCGCTGTCGCACCAGGGTCGCTGGGGCTGGGCCACCTCGGACATCGCCTTTTCCCAGGAAACCTCCACCCGTGAAGGCCGTGCCACGCCAGCCCAAACCGATATTTTCGGACGCAAGCCCGAGGTCAAGAACAGCGTGTTCGACGCCAAGTTGGTAGTGCCCACCACCCATAACGTCAGCACCGTGGGCATGCAGTGGAACGAAAGCCAACTGACCGACTGGAACCAGGGCCTGGGCGATCGCGTGGATTACGAGTTTTCGGTGGTGCAAAAAGCCCTGTTTGCCGAGAACGAATGGTCGGTCACCGACAGCTTCGCCCTGACCACCGGCCTGCGCCTGGATCATCACGAAGAGTACGGTGCCCACGTCAGCCCACGGCTCTACGGAGTGTGGCGCGCCACCGAGCAGTGGACACTCAAGGGTGGTATCGCCCGTGGCTTCAAGGCCCCGGAGATCCGTGCAGTCGTGGCGGACTACGCCTACCTGCGGCGCAACCGTTTTGTGATGTTCGGCAACCCCGACCTCAAGCCAGAGACCAGCACCAACTATGAAGTCTCGGCGCTGTGGAGCAACCGTGATGATCTGTCGGCGGGCGTGACCCTGTTCTACAACGACTTCCAGGACAAGCTGTCCACCGTGACCACCGACCAGCGCTGGAATGGCTACACCATCATGGAGCGGGTCAACGTCGACAAGGCAATCATCCAGGGCGTGGAGCTCAACGGCCAATGGGATATCAACCCCAGCGTGCTGCTCAAGGCCAACTACACCTACACCGATTCCGAACAGAAAACCGGCGCCAACGCCGGCGCGCCCCTGGCCCTGACCCCCAAGCAAAAGGCCAATGTGCGCACCGAATGGAGCATCAACGACCGCGCCCAGGCCTGGGCGTCGCTGAGCTACTACGGCGAGGAAACCGGCAACACCCTCACCAGCGAAAAACCGGCGCCGGGCTACGCCACGGCCGACCTGGGCGGCTCGTTCGATGTGACCGACTCGCTGGTACTGAATGCCTCACTCAACAACCTGGCCAACAAGCGCCTGGATGACGAGACCTACGGCACGGTGAACTACGGCCGCACCTTGTGGATGGGCGCAACGCTCAACTTCTAGGTCAGTTGCAGACGGCCTTTGTGATGGCTAGAGGTCTTGTTGTGGCTATGTGACTTGCTGTGGCGAGGGGGCTTGTCCCCGCTGGGCTGCGTAGCAGCCCCAATAAGCCTCACCCCGGTTTATCTGATAGACCGAGATAGCAGGTTTTGGGGCTGCTACGCAGCCCAGCGGGGGACAAACCCCCTCGCCACATCAAGCCCTACGGCCACATCAATCTAAGCCGCCTGGGGCAGGCGCACCACCGCGCACAGCCCGGCCGGTGGGCGGTTTTCCAGGAGCAGTTCGCCGCCATGGGCCTGGATGCACGAGCGTGCAATCGCCAGGCCCAACCCCAGGCCACCGTCGCTGGCACCCAACTGCACAAACGGCTCGAAGACCTTGTTCAGCCAGTTCTGGGGCAGGCCGCTGCCATGATCGAGAATCTCCACGCACAGCACACCGCTGTCCTCGCGCTTGAGGCTGATACAGGCATCGCCACCGTGTTTGACGGCGTTGTCGATCAGGTTGGTCAGGGCACGCTTGAGGGCCAGCGGGCGGCAATCGAGCAGCAGCGGTGGGGCGCCTTGCCAGGTGACCGGTTGCTGCATGCGCCGGTAGCGTTTGGCCAAGTCATCCAGCAAAGCGCTCAGCGAGGTGCGGCGGGTGGCTTCCTGCACGGCATCGTCGCGCACGAAGTTCAGGGTTTCGCGCACCATGGCGCTCAGTTCGCCGAGGCTGTCGAGCATGTCGTCGCGTTCAGGGCCAGGTTCCAGCAACTCCACCTGCAAGCGCAGTTCGGTGATCGGGGTGTTGAGGTCGTGACTGACCGCCGCCAACATCCGCGTGCGCCCTTCGACATGCCGCGCCAGGTTGGCCTGCATGGTATTGAAGGCGGTGGTCAGGTCGCGGGCTTCCTGGGGGCCGCTCAAGGGCAGCGGCGCGATCCATTCGCCCCGGCTGACCCGTTCGGTGGCCTGGGCCAGGGTCTTGACCGGGCGCACCACCCGCGCGATGAAAAACATCACGATCAGCAGCACTGGCACCGTGGTCACCGGCAGGCTGTAGGCCAGGACGCGGCCCCATTCATAAGCCCCCGCGGGATGCTGCAGCGCGTTCAGGTACTGGCCGTCCGGCAGGGCGATGCTGCTGCGCAAACGCAACGGCGCCCAGCCGGCGGGGCTGAACACGTGGGTGCGGGCATTGGCGCCGCTCACCCGCTCCAACTGCATGCCGATGCTCACGTCTGGCGGCAGTTGCAGTTGCTGGCGCAATTCGTTGGCCAGGCGGCGCTCTTCGGGGCGCAGTTCAAACGGCTCGACTTCGGCGGTGGGGGCGACCCAGAAACGGGCGCCTTCGTTGCTCATGGCGGCCATCAAGTGCGCGGGTTCTTCGCCGCGCAGGTCGACGGCCGCGTGGTGCGCGATCACCAGGCGTTCCAGGCTGAAACTGCGCGATAGCGGGTGGATCAGGCTGCCGGTGCGTTGCAGGAACAGCATCGCGATGGCGTTGGAGGCCAGCAGCGCCAACAGCAGCAACAGGCTCAATTGCTGCACCAGCGTGCGCGGCCATAGGCGGCGCAAACGGTTCAAGAGACGCACGGGGTCACATCAGCCGCCAGCAGGTAGCCGCCACCCCAGATGGTGCGCAACAGGTCCACGGCTTCGGTGTCGTGGGCCAGTTTGCGGCGCAGGCGGCTGACCTGGCGGTCGATGGCGCGGTCGCTGACATCGCTGTCGGCGGCGGCGGTCAGGTCGATCAGGCGCTCGCGGGGCAACAGGGTATTGGGGTGGTTGAGGAACACTTGCAGCAACCGACTTTCGGCGGTGCTCAGTTGGACGGGGGGGCAGCCTTCGCGGGTCAGCACTGCGCTGATGGTGCTGAAGTTCCAGCCGGCGAAGCCATAGGTGCGGCTGGTCGGTGCCAGGGGGGCATGGGTGCGGCCCTGGCGGCGCAGCACGCTGTTGAGGCGTGCCACCAGTTCCCGGGGTTCGAAGGGCTTGGTGATGTAGTCATCGGCACCCAGGTCCAGGCCCCGGATGCGGTCGGCGGCGGCATCGCGGGCGGTCAACAGGATCACCGGGGTGTTGCTGCGCCGATGCAATTGGTTGCACAACTCGAAACCGTCGCCATCGGGCAGCAGCACATCCAGCACGATCACGTCGAAGGCCTGGGTCTTGAGCAATTGCCACATGCCCGCTGCATCTTCAGCGGTGCGCACTTCGAAGCTGTGGCGACGCAAATAGATGGCCAGCGGCTCGCGGATCTTGCGGTGGTCGTCCACCACCAGGACGCGCGGCGCTGCCGGCGCAGGAGCAAATGGCATGGTGGCCCTCGGGGAGTTGAGCGGGAGAGCGGGGATATTACTACGAGTCATTATCATTCACTCGCTTTATGCGCCACAGCTCCAGAGTCGTCCCATGTATGGAACGATGCGAGCCAAATCCGCGATCTACCGCCTTATTGGTATTGGATTTAAGGTGTATGCACATTGGAGGACCATCATGAAAAACATCATCGGTATCTACACCAGCCCACGTGGCCATTGGGTTGGCGACGGTTTCCCGGTTCGCACGCTGTTTTCCTACGACACCATGGGCAAGCACATCAGCCCGTTCCTGCTGCTGGACCACGCCGGCCCGGCCGATTTCACCCCCACCACCCAGCGACGTGGCGTGGGCCAGCATCCCCATCGCGGCTTTGAAACCGTGACGATCGTTTACGAAGGTGAAGTCGAGCACCGCGATTCAACCGGTGCAGGCGGCACCATCGGCCCCGGCGACGTGCAGTGGATGACGGCAGCCAAGGGCATCCTGCATGAGGAGTTCCATTCCCAAGCCTTCGCCAAACGAGGTGGGGCCCTGGAAATGGTGCAGCTGTGGGTCAACCTGCCGGCCAAGGACAAAATGAGCGACGCCGGCTACCAGACCATCCTCGACGGCGATATCCCCGCGTTGCCCCTGGCCAACGGCGCCGGCAGCCTGCGCCTGATCGCCGGTGAGTTCGACGGCCACACAGGCCCGGCGCGCACCTTTACGCCGATCGATGTGTGGGATCTGCGCCTCAATGGCGGCAAGGCCGTGACCTTTGACCTGCACGCCGGGCGCAATACCGCGCTGGTGGTGCTCAAAGGCACCGTGCAAGTCAACGGCGGTGAACTGGCACGCGAAGGGCAACTGGTGCTGTTCGAGCGTGATGGCGAGCAGATCAGCCTGGAGTCCAATGCTGACGCCATGGTGCTGTTGCTCAGTGGTGAACCCATCGACGAGCCCATCGTCGGTCACGGCCCGTTCGTGATGAACACCGAGCAAGAGATCCACCAGGCCTTTGCCGACTTCCAGTCCGGCCAATTCGGCCAACTGCACGGCGCCGCCAGCTGATTGGCGGCGCCCTATACCCGCCAACTGCATTTCGTGCGATCTTCAGGGCATTCGCCCTGGAGTCGCCTGGATGCTGTCTTTTATCTCCGATCACCCGATGCTGTGCGCCCTGGCGCTGATCATTATCGATATCTTCGTCTGGCGTATGTTTTCGGCCAGCCCCGGCAACTGGAAACTGATCGCACGCCTGGGGATTTTCGCTGTGTTCAGCGCCGTGCTGTTCAACGACGGCATGAACCCCATGCAACTGGCACCCTATGCCGACAACACCCCGCTGCACCTGGCCGCCACGGCATTGCAGATCGGCTGGTGGTTGTTCGCCGCGCGCACCCTGACGGTCTTGCTCGGGGCCTTGATGATGCAACGGGTCGGCCATACCGGGCGGTTGCTGCAAGACCTGATGGGCGCAGTGATCTTCCTGATCGCGATCATCGCGGCCATGGCCTACGTGCTCGACCTGCCAGTCAAGGGCGTGCTGGCGACGTCCGGCGCGGTGGCGATCATCGTCGGCCTGGCCTTGCAAAGCACCTTGAGCGACGTGTTCTCCGGGATCGTGCTCAACACCACCAAGCCCTACCAGCTGGATGACTGGATCTCCATCGACGGCACCGAAGGCCGGGTGACGGATATCGACTGGCGCGCCACGCGCCTGCAAACCTCCCAGGGCAGCATGGCGGTGATCCCCAATTCGTTGGCGGCCAAGGCCAAGATCATCAACTTCTCGCGCCCGGCCGATATGTTCGGCCTGGCGGTGAGCCTGCAAGTCAGCCCCCATGCGCGCCCACAAACAGTGCTCGAAGCCTTGGAGCGTGCCATGCAGGGCTGCCGGCAATTGCTGGCCAAGCCGGCGCCAAGCGTGGCGTTCAAGACCTCCACGGGCGGCGGCGTGGAATATGAAATCAGCGGTTTTGTGCCTGCCATGGGCCTTAAACGCGAGGTGCGCAATCAGCTTTATGACCTGGCCTACCGGCATTTGCAGGCGGCTGGCGTCAGCCTGCTGTCGAGCGCCGAAAGCCCCACCTCGCCGACCACCTCGCCGGCGCGGGCGCTGCTGGAAAGCTCCAACATTTTCTCGACCCTGCGCCAGGAAGAGAAGGAAACGTTCAGCCAGAACATGACCCTGCACACCTTCCGCGCCGGCGAGATGATCCTGCCGACGGGGGAGGTCAGCGATCATCTGTTTATCATCGAGTCCGGGGTGGTTTCGGTGATGCTGGCCAAGGCCGGGCACACGTTCGAAGGCGGGCGCATGGGCCCCGGTGAAGTGATCGGCGAAGCCGGGATCCTCGGTGAGCAAGGCGTGCCGGCGGACTTTGTGGCGAAGACCTACTGCACCCTCTACCGCATCGAAAAGGAATACCTCAAACCGTGCCTGGATGCGCGCCACGATATCAGCGAAGCGATGCAAAACCTCCTGGATTTCCGCCTGCATGCCGCCCAGCACCTGACCCAGGATGCGCCCATCGTGCCGGTGAAAAAGGGCTTCCTGCATTGGCTGCGCAGCCGGGCCTGACTTGCCTGGCATTGGCTACCTGTTCTTCGCCCGGATTGGCTATTTGTGCAGGGCAGTGGGGTGATTAAGCTGGGCACCAATCCCCACTGTCCTGGAGTAACACCATGTCTGCCCGTATCGATTTCTACACCGCTTCCCCTGACGCGATGAAAGCCATGCTTGCCCTGGAAGCGGCCGTCGGCAAATTGTCCATCGAACTGCCCCTGCTGGAGCTGGTGCGCCTGCGCGTATCGCAGATCAACGGCTGCGCCTTTTGCCTGGACATGCACACCGCCGATGCACGCAAGGGCGGCGAGACCGAGCGCCGCCTGTACACCGTCTCGGCCTGGCGTGAAACACCATTCTTCACCCCGCGCGAACGTGCCGCCCTGGCCTGGGCCGAAAGCCTCACGCTGATCAGCCAGACCCACGCCTCGGACGAAGATTACGCGTTGCTCAATGACCAATTCAGCCCGGCCGAACAGGTTGACCTGAGCGTGGCCATCGCCACCATCAACAGCTGGAACCGGCTGGCGGTGGGCTTTCGCAAGATGCCTAAGTAACGCCATATAGCGGGACTTGCCATTGTGGCGAGCGGGCTTGCCCCGCGCTGGGCTGCGAAGCAGCCCCAAAACCAGCGGTTACGGAGTATCTGATACACCGCATTCGGCTTACTGGGGCTGCTTCGCAGCCCAGCGCGGCGATGCGGCGTTCCGACAAGCCCGCTCGCCACGACAGCCCGTTACTTGGGGCGGGGTCAGAAGTTGACGGAGGCGCTCAAGCGCGCCGTCAATGGCGCGCCCAGGAACAGATAGTCATCGCCCATGTATTCGCCCGCGTCACGCCAGTAGCGCTTGTCGAACAGGTTGTCGACGCTCAGGCGCAACACCGTTTCATACCCCTCGACCTTGGTGGTGTAGCGGCTGCCAATGTTGACCAGCGCATAATCCCCCACCTCTACATTGCCGGTGCGGCTGGCGTTTTTGCTGGCGCTGTATTGCACGCCGCCGAGTACCGCCAGGCCGTTGACCCAAGGCAGGGCGTAGTCGGCGTATACGCTGGCGCGCAGCTTGGGCACGTTGATCGTCTGGTGACCTTCATACTGCGGCGTGCCGCTGCCGTTCACCCGTGCGCGAATCGCTGCCACGCTGGTGGCGATCTGCAGACGCTCGGTGGCCCAGCCATTGGCCGACAGCTCCAGGCCGGTGTTTTTCTGCTGGCCCTGCTGCACGTAGGTGAAATCACCGGCGCTATCAGGTTTGGCGTACTGGTAGGCCTGGCGTGTCTGGAACACGGCGGCGGCGAAGCTGATGCGGCGCCAGTCGTATTTCACCCCGGCTTCGATCTGCCGGGAGACGGTCGGCGCGAGGATTTCCCCATCATTGCTCGCGTACCACGGTGCCTCGCCGCCCAGCGACAAGCCTTTGCTGTAGCTGGTGTACAGCGACAGATTGGCCATCGGCTTGTAGATCAGCGCAGCGTTGGGCAGGAACTCGTACTGCTGGGTGTGACGCTCTTGCACGCCATTTTGATCGAAAGACTTTTCATCCAGGCGCACTTCACGGCCACCGAGCACGGTTTGCCATTGCTCGTTGAAACTGATGCGGTCGGTGACGAACAGCCCGTACTGGCGGCTGTCGAGGCGCCGGTGACTGTCCTTCAGGGGCTCGTCGGTGGGCTTGAAGGTTTCCGGGTCCTGATCGATATTGCCGCTGCCGATGTACTCGTTGACTGACTTGCGCTTGTCGATCACCCGGCGGAACGCGCTGGTGCCGAAGGTCAGTTCATGGCCTATCCCCGCAGTGTCGAACAGCCCGGTCATTGCCGCCTGGATTTCATCATTGCGTCGGGTGTCGTCGGGGCTGCGATAGTCAGCAATATCGTAGTTGCCTTCCGGGCTGAAGTAGTTCGGCACTTTGACGCCAGCGCAACTCGGGGAGCCGTAGCAACCCCACGCAAACGAACTGTAGTCATCAATCACCACCTTGCTGCGGGCCGCGCTGACGCTACCTTTCCACTGGTCGCTGAAGCGGTACTCGAACTTGCCGTTAAGGTTCAGCGAGTCGATGCCCACCTGTTTGGAGCCGCTCTGATGGCCGAGCAGTTTTTTCGGCGAGGCGTCATGGGGCACTTCGGTGCCGCCAAGCAGTTGGTAGCCGGGCACCGAGCGCTGCTGCTTGTCCTGGTATTCGGCATCCAGTTGCAGCACGGCGTCGGGGCTGATGTTCCAGTCGAAGGCCAGGGACACAAAATCCCGCTGGCCATTGGCGTGTTCGACATAAGAGTTGAGGTCTTCATGGGCGACGTTGGCGCGCAAGCCAAATTGCTGCTCGCTGCCAAACCAGCCGCCGACATCGGTAGCGATGTAGCCGCTGCCGCGATCATCGGTGGACACCGTGACCGAACGCACGTCTTCCGGGCGCTTGGTCACGTAGTTGATCACGCCGCTGGGTTCGGCAATCCCGCTTTGCAGGCCCGCCAGGCCTTTGAGCAATTCCACCCGCTGTTTGTTTTCCAGGGCGACGTTCTGCTCGCCGGTGACGGTGCGGCCGTTGATCTTGTAGCTGCTGGCGGCATTCAGGGAAAAACCCCGGACCACGAAGTTTTCGTAGTAGCCGATCGGCGCGTAGCTTTCGCCCACCGAGGCGTCGTTGCGCAGCACTTCACTGAGCAGGCGTGCCTGCTGGTCCTTGATCAACGCGGCATTGATCACGGTGATCGAGGCCGGGGTGTCGAGCAGCGGCGCTTCATCGAAGCCGCCGACCGACGCGCTTTGTGCGCGATAACCGGACTCATCCTGGCCCTGAATGTTCAGCGCTGGCAGTTCAAGCTCAGCCGCCAGGCTGTTGCCGATACCGCCGCTGAGCAGCAGGCCGAGGGCCAAATGTGAAGTGACTTCGGGGCGAAAACGCAAAACCATGGGGGCAAGGCCTTAAAGCGCGGGGCGGGGGCGCATAAGCTAGGCATAACTGCGCGCCTTTACAAGTACTGGCCGTGGCGCGTCGGCTTGAGACGTTGCGTCTCAAGCCCCACGCCAGTTCATCCGGGCCTCGACAGCGCGACCCCGCACCTGCGATAGACAAGGCTTCGCTTATCGTTGCAGGAGATCGTCATGGGTATCGCTGGAAAAGTTGCACTGGTGACCGGCGCCGGGCAGGGCATTGGCCGGGCCATCGCCCTGCGCCTGGCGCGGGACGGGGCGGATATCGCCCTGGTCGACATCAATAGCGCCAAGCTCGAAGCCGTGGCAGCCGAGGTCGTGGCACTTGGACGCAAAGCCTCGGTGTTTACCGCCGACGTGTCCAAGCGTGAACAGGTCGGCGCGGCGGTCGACCATGCGCACCAGACCCTCGGTGGCTTCGACATCATCGTCAACAACGCTGGAGTGGCGCAGATCGATTCGCTGCTGGATGTGACCCCGGAACAGGTTGAACGCACCCTGGGCATCAACGTGCAGGGCGTGTTGTGGGGCATCCAGGCCGCCGGCAATAAGTTCAAGGCGCTCAAACAGAAGGGCAAGATCATCAATGCCTGCTCGATCGCCGGGCATGAAGGCTTTGCACTGCTGGGCGTGTACTCGGCGACCAAGTTTGCCGTGCGCGCCCTGACCCAGGCGGCGGCCAAGGAACTGGCCAGCGCCGGGGTGACGGTCAATGCCTATTGCCCGGGTGTGGTGGGCACCGATATGTGGGTCGAGATCGACAAGCGCATGGCCGAGATTACCGGTGCGCCAGTGGGAGAAACGTACAAGAAGTACGTGGATGGCATCGCGCTGGGCCGTGCAGAAACGCCGGAGGACGTGGCAGGCCTGGTGGCATACCTGGCCGGCCCGGATTCGGACTACATGACCGGCCAGGCACCGTTGATCGACGGCGGCCTTGTATACCGCTAAACCCAAGCCCGACCCGGTAAAAATGTGGGAGCGGGCTTGCCCGCGATAGCGGCGGGTCAGTCAAAGATGCATTTACTGTCACTCCGCCATCGCGGGCAAGCCCGCTCCCACATTTGGATTGCAGGGTTTCAGGGGTGTTTACCGGGCATATCGATGCCCAGTTGCTTGACCCGGCGGTACAGGGTCGCGCGGGAAATCCCCAGCGCCTGCGCCGCCGGCAACGGCTTCCAGCGATGGCGCACCAGCGCATCGAGCAGCACCTGCCGCTCTGGGCTCGCACTGTGCTCGACCTCGGCCTCCACCCGCTCGCCGCGCACTTCGACCGGCAAATCCGCCAGTTGGATCGTCCCGCCTTCGCACACCGCACAGGCATACGCCAGCACATGGTGCAGTTGCCGCACGTTGCCTGGCCATGCATAGCCCAGCAGTGCTTCAAGCGCCGCCTGGCCGATTCCCACCGTGATCCCGCTGTTGCGTGCTTCCTGCTCCAACAACCGGTTGATCAAGCCCAGTTTGTCGGTGCGCTCGCGCAGCGGCGGCAGGGTGACGCGGGCGCAGCCCAGGCGAAAGTACAGGTCTTCACGAAAACGCCCGTCATTGACCAGGGTCGCGAGGTCGCGGTGGCTGGCGCAGATCACCTGGATATCCACCGCGCGGGTTTTCGCCGCGCCCAGCGGGGCTACTTCACCTTCGGCCATCACCCGCAGCAAGCGCGTCTGCAGGGCCAGGGGCATATCGCCGATTTCATCGAGGAACAACGTGCCGCCGTGGGCCTGTTGCAACAGCCCGGTCATGCCCTTGCTGGAGGCCCCGGTAAAGGCTCCGGCGACGTAGCCGAACAGCTCGCTTTCAATCAGGTTTTCCGGGATCGCCGCACAGTTCACCGCCACGAATGGCCCGTCGCGGCGCGCACTGCGGGCGTGCAGTTGGCGGGCGAAGACTTCCTTGCCGGCGCCGGTTTCGCCTTGCACCAGCACCGGCAGGTTGCGGTCCTTGACCCGCACGGCCAGGCGCAGGTGTTCTTCCACCCGTGGGTCGACCTGGGCATGGGGCAGCGCCCGCGCAGGTTGGCGCCGCGGGGTGTTGACGCGCACATGCAGCACGCCAGTTTCTCCCAGCCACTGCAGTTGCTGGACCGATTGATCGGTCACCGCGCGCAACGCATCGAGGTCGAACACCTCGCCGATATGTACCGGCACCTGGCCAAAACGCCGGCGCAACGCCTGGCGTGCCTTGCTGTTCAAGGCTTGCAGGCGACCGTCCTGGTCCCAGGCCAGCAGCAGGTCGGGTTGGCTGTCCACATAACCCGGTGTGCTGTGGGCCTGGAGCACCCAGTGGCGGGCGGCGCTGTGCATGAAGAAGGCGTTTTCGATGGCCTGGGCGCTCTGCGCCACCATCTGGCGCACCAGGTGCTGGCTGCGTCGGTCATCCGGCGATTGCAGCGCCGAAGCGTCCATTACCCCCAGCAGGTTGCCCTGGGGGTCGAAGATCGGCGCGGCGGAGCAGGTCAGGTTGATAAAGGCGGCGCGGAAGTGATCGCGCTTGTGCACGGTCACCGCCGCTTGGCTGGTCAACACCGTGGCCACGCCGCAGGTGCCTTCTTCGGCTTCCGACCAGCAGGTGCCCAGGTACAGGCCGGCCTTGCGGCAGTCGCTGCGGATCGCGGCATCGACCCGGTGGTCGATGGTCTGGCCCTGGGCGTCGGTGAGCATCACGCAGTAGTCGGCATGGCGCACGCGGTGGTGCAGTTGGCTGACTTGCTCGCTGGCAATACGCATGAACAGCTCGGCGCGCTCGCGGCATTCCTTGAGCAACGGTTCGGTGAGGATCCGTGGGCCCTGCAGCGAGCCGGGGTCCAGGTGGTGTTGCTCCATGGAACGGCGCCATGAATCGAAAATCAGCGACGGCACTGGCGCCTGGGGCAGGCGCTCGGCATTGCGGACCACGCGACTGACACAGTCGACATGCTCCCTGGAGTTCGCGGCGAGCATAAGGCCTCCGGTTCTCGATCTTTGTTGTTATGCCCGCCATTAAGCGCCCAGGGGCGCAAGGGGACAAGGGCGGCCTGACCAACTGCCCGCCGTGAGACGCAACGTCTCATCCTGCCTGAGACGCAGCCTGCACGCTGCTATGCGTCGTCTCATTGTGCGGTGGCATGCCGCAGCGGCACAACCGCACGGCACTGCTCTGGATCAAGGCTTTGCCAGGTTTTGCCGCGCCTTGGCACAGGCTGTGCTGAACAGGTTGCAGCTGGCCGCAGCCAGCCTTTTGTGTGTCGAGACAACCTGGAGAACAACAAGATGTCCACTCACCTGTCCACTGATCAACTGCTGCATGCCTATACCGTGATGCGCACCATCCGTGATTTTGAAGAACGCCTGCACGTGGAATTCGCCACCGGCGAGATCCCCGGCTTCGTGCACCTGTATGCCGGCCAGGAGGCTTGCGCCGCCGGGGTCATGGCCCATCTCAACGATGAAGATTGCATCGCCTCCAACCACCGTGGCCACGGCCACTGCATCGCCAAGGGCGTGGATGTGTTCGGCATGATGGCCGAGATCTACGGCAAGAAAACCGGGGTCTGTGGCGGCAAGGGTGGCTCCATGCACATTGCCGACCAGGAGAAGGGCATGCTCGGCGCCAACGGCATTGTCGGTGCCGGCGCACCGTTGGCGGCCGGCGCGGCGTTGGCGTCCAAGCTCAAGGGCAGCCAGGGCGTGGCCGTGGCGTTTTTTGGCGACGGCGGTTCCAACGAGGGCGCGGTATTCGAGGCGATGAACCTGGCCGCGATCATGAAGTTGCCGTGCCTGTTTGTCGCCGAGAACAACGGCTACGCGGAAGCGACCGGTTCCGGCTGGTCGGTGGCGTGCAAGGACATTGCCGAGCGCGCCGTGGGTTTTGGCATGCCGGGGGTGATCGTCGATGGCAATGACTTCTTTGCCGTCCACGCAGCGTTGGGCGTGGCGGTGCAGCGGGCGCGCCAGGGCGAGGGGCCGACCCTGGTCGAGGTCAAGCTGCACCGCTTCTACGGCCACTTTGAAGGCGACGCGCAAACCTATCGCGGCCGCGATGAAGTGAAAAACCTGCGCGAAACCCAGGACTGCCTGGCGCTGTTTCGCCAGCGCTGCAGCGCCGAAGGCTGGCTGGACGCGGCGCAGTTCGAGCGTATCGACGGGGAAGTCGCGCAGTTGATCGACGACGCCGTGCGCCTGGCCAAGTCCGATCCCAAGCCCCAGGCCGCCGACCTGCTCAGCGATGTCTACGTCGCCTACCGCTAATAACAACAAGACCCGGAGAGAATTTTATGGCTCGCAAAATCAGTTATCAGCAGGCAATCAACGAAGCCCTGGCCCAGGAAATGCGCCGCGACAAGAGCGTTTTTATCATCGGCCAGGACGTGTCCGGCGGCACCGGCGCCCCGGGTGAGCAGGATGCCTGGGGCGGTGTGCTGGGGGTGACCAAGGGCCTGTACCCGGAGTTTCCCGAGCGCGTGCTGGATGCGCCGCTGTCTGAAGTCGGTTACGTGGGCATGGCCGTTGGCGCCGCCACCCGGGGCATGCGCCCGGTGTGCGAGTTGATGTTCGTCGACTTTATCGGCTGCTGCCTTGACCAGTTGCTCAACCAGGCCGCCAAGTTCCGCTACATGTTCGGCGGCAAGACCACCACGCCCCTGGTTGTGCGCGCCATGTACGGCGCCGGCCTGCGTGCCGCGGCCCAGCATTCGCAGATGCTCACCTCGATGTGGACGCACATCCCTGGCCTGAAGGTGGTGTGCCCGGCCACGCCCTATGACGCCAAGGGCATGCTGATCCAGGCGATCCGCGACAACGACCCGGTGATCTTCCTCGAACACAAGATGCTCTACAGCCTGCAAGGCGAAGTGCCGGAGGAGCTGTACACCGTGCCATTTGGCGAGGCCAACTTTGTACGCGAAGGCAACGACGTGACCCTGGTGACCTACGGGCGCATGCTGCATATCGCCCTGGAAGCCGCGGCCAACCTGGCGCGCCAGGGTATCGACTGCGAGGTGCTGGACCTGCGCACCACCAGCCCACTGGATGAAGACAGCATCCTTGAAAGCGTGGAGAAAACCGGGCGCCTGGTGGTGATCGACGAGTCCAACCCGCGCTGCTCCATCGCCACGGACATCAGCGCCCTGGTGGCCCAGCGTGGTTTTTCGTTTCTGCGCGCGCCGATCGAGATGGTCACCGCGCCGCATACCCCGGTGCCGTTTTCCGATGCCCTGGAAGACCTGTACATCCCCAATGCGGCGAAGATCGAGGCCGCTGTGCGCAAGATCGCTGACAAGAGGACTGCGGCATGATCCATACCTTGACCATGCCCAAGTGGGGCTTGTCGATGACCGAAGGCCGGGTCGATGTCTGGCTCAAGCAGCCGGGCGACCGGGTGGAGAAGGGCGAGGAAGTGCTCGACGTGGAGACCGACAAAATCTCCAGCAGCGTCGAGGCGCCGTTCAGTGGCGTGCTGCGCCGGGTGCTGGCGCAGAGCGATGAGACATTGGCGGTCGGCGCGTTGCTGGGCATTGTGGTAGAAGGCGAAGCCACGGAGGCAGAGATCGATGCGGTGATCGACAGCTTCAATGCCGGCTTTGTCTCCAGCAGCGCCGAGGCGCAGGCGTCGGGGCCGAGCGCGCAGAAGGTCGAGCTGGATGGGCGCCTGCTGCGTTATCTCGACCTCGGCGAGGGCGGCACGCCGCTGGTGCTGATCCATGGTTTTGGTGGCGACTTGAACAACTGGCTGTTCAACCATCCGGCCCTGGCCGCCGAGCGCCGGGTGATTGCCCTGGACCTGCCGGGGCATGGCGAATCGGGCAAGCACTTGCACAATGGCGATGCCGAGGAATTGAGCCAGGCGGTGCTGGCGTTGCTCGATCACCTCAACCTCGAACGCGTGCACCTGGCTGGGCACTCCATGGGCGGGCTGGTTTCGCTGACGGTGGCGAGCCAGGCGCCGGAGCGCGTAGCGTCCGTGGTGCTGATCGCCAGCGCCGGCCTGGGCGCGGATATCAACGGCGATTACCTGCAGGGATTCACCGAGGCCAATAACCGCAACGCGCTCAAGCCGCAGTTGGTGCAACTGTTCAGTGACCCGGCATTGGTCACGCGGCAGATGCTTGAAGACATGCTCAAGTTCAAACGGTTGGAAGGAGTGGATCAGGCGCTGCGCCAACTCAATGCCAAGCTGTTCGATGGTGGGCGGCAGATGCTGGATTTGCGCGCGGTGGTAGGGCAGCAGCCGAGCATGGTGATCTGGGGCAGTGACGATGCCATCATCCCGGTGCGGCATGCCCAGGGGTTGCAGGCCCAGGTGGAGGTCTTGCCGGGGCAGGGGCATATGGTGCAGTTGGAGGCGGCGGAGCAAGTGAATCAGTTGCTGAGTCTCTTCCTCAAATCTCAAGCCTGATAGCAATCAAATGTGTGAGCGGGCTTGCTCGCGAATACGGTGGGTCAGTCAGACATTCATTGCCTGACTCACCGCTTTCGCGAGCAAGCCCGCTCCCACAGGGTTGACCGTTTATCAACCATGACGCTTGAGGGTTTCGCTGGGCAGTTCCTTGAACAGCGCCCGGTAGCTATTGGAAAACCGCCCCAGGTGCCAGAACGACCAATTCATCGCCACCTCGGCCACCGTGGTGGTGGCTGAACTCAACAACTCGCGCCGCGCGCCGTTCAATCGGCGCAGGCGCAGCCATTGTGCCGGGCTCATCCCGGTGTAGGTCTTGAAGCCCTGCTGCAACTGCCGCAGCGGCACACCGGCAATCTGCGCCAGTTGCAGCAGGTTGACCGTTTCATCCGGCGCATCTGCCGCCCACTCGCCAATGCGTGCCATCAACTGGCGTTCTGCGCCGCGTCGCTGCAATGAGTGGCGGTCCAGGCAGACACAGGCGTTGTCGAGAATAAACAGGCAATCGTCCAGCAGTTGCCGGGTGAGGGCGTCGCGGCTGATCGGGTCGACCGCACAGGCCAGGCGCGTCAGGGTGCCACTGAGCCAGCGACTGAACAGCGCGTTTTGCTGGCAGGTCAACGGGGCCATGAACAAACTTTCGAGGCTGGCCACATCCAGGCCATGGCGCTGCACAAATTGCGGGCCGAACACCACCGCCACTTCACGGTAGTTTTCCGGGGTGATCCAGGTATTGCGGCTTTCGCCATTGAGCAGATACAGCGCGTTGTCGCTGCCGTCGAAACAGAAGGCGAGTGAGCCCGGGGGCGCGTTGAAGTGCTGCTCGACACGGGTATTCATGCACTCTTCGTACACCTGCACACCCTGCAGGTCGAGGTAGCGCACCTGCCCGGCAAAATGCCCTGGGGACATCTGTTGGTACTGCTGCACCCAACCGGGTGTTGCACTGCATTGAGCGGCCACATCACCGGTGGTGAAGGCCTGTACGCGCAAAGCTGTTGCCTGTGTCATGGGTGATCCGTGCGCACTCTATTGGTGCGTTGTGGTTCGTGCAAAGTGGATAGATGCCCTTCGAAGGCTGGCCCAAGATAGACCTCAATGCGCCGGGAGTACAACTGGGCGCCGCATCCAACCCATGCCGAGGTCTTTATGAATGCCCCTTTCGATCAGCTGTCCACCTGGCTGAAAGAACACAAGATTACCGAAGTCGAATGCGTGATCAGCGACCTGACGGGCATTGCCCGCGGCAAGATCGCGCCCACCAACAAGTTCCTGCATGAGCGCGGCATGCGCCTGCCGGAAAGTGTGTTGCTGCAAACGGTAACCGGGGACTTTGTCGACGACGATATCTATTACGACCTGCTGGACCCGGCCGATATCGACATGATCTGCCGCCCGGTGGCCAACGCCACCTACGTGGTGCCGTGGGCCATCGAACCCACCGCCATCGTGATCCACGACACCTTCGATAAACAGGGCAACCCCATCGAACTGTCGCCGCGCAACGTGCTGAAAAAGGTCCTGCAGCTGTATACGGACCAGGGCTGGCAGCCCATTGTCGCGCCGGAAATGGAATTTTACCTGACCCAGCGCTGCGAAGACCCGGACCTGCCGCTGAAAACCCCGGTGGGCCGTTCCGGGCGTGCCGAGACCGGGCGCCAGTCGTTCTCCATCGACGCGGCCAACGAGTTCGACCCGCTGTTTGAAGATGTCTATGACTGGTGCGAAGCCCAGGGCCTGGACCTCGATACGCTGATCCACGAAGACGGCCCGGCGCAGATGGAAATCAACTTCCGCCACGGCGACGCCCTCGACCTGGCCGACCAGATCACCGTGTTCAAGCGCACCCTGCGCGAAGCGGCGCTCAAGCACAATGTGGCCGCGACCTTTATGGCCAAGCCTGTGGCCGACGAGCCGGGCAGCGCCATGCACCTGCACCAGAGCGTGGTGGATATCGCCACCGGCCAACCGGTGTTTGTCGACGCTTGCGGGCAGATGAGCCAGCTGTTCTTGCAGCACATTGGCGGGCTGCAGAAATACATCCCGATGCTGCTGCCGATGTTCGCGCCCAACGTCAACTCGTTCCGCCGCTTCCTGCCCGACACCTCGGCGCCGGTCAACGTGGAGTGGGGCGAAGAAAACCGCACCGTCGGCCTGCGCGTGCCGACCTCCAGCCCCGACGCGATGCGCGTCGAAAACCGCCTGCCGGGGGCCGATGCCAACCCCTACCTGGCCATCGCCGCCAGCCTGCTGTGCGGCTACCTGGGAATGATCGAAAAGATTCAGCCAAGCGCGCCGGTGGAAGGCCGCGCTTATGAACGCCGCAACCTGCGCCTGCCAATCACCATCGAAGATGCCCTGGCGCGCATGGAAGCCTGCGACACGGTCAAGCAGTACCTGGGGGACAAGTTTGTGCGGGGGTACGTCGCGGTGAAACGTGCCGAGCATGAGAATTTCAAACGGGTGATCAGCTCCTGGGAGCGTGAGTTCCTGCTGCTGAGTGTCTGACTCCACCACCAACCATAAAAAAGGTGTCGATATGCGTCTCGTCAAACAGCTTCTCCCGTTGGCCCTGGCCGCAGTGTTCAGCAACGCCAGCCACGCCGCACCGACGGTCAGTGTCTACAACTGGACCGATTACATCGGCGAGACCACCCTGGCCGACTTCCAGGCCAAGACCGGGATCAAGGTGGTCTACGACGTGTTCGACTCCAATGAAACCCTGGAGGGCAAGCTGCTGGCGGGGCGTACCGGGTATGACGTGGTGGTGCCGTCCAATCACTTTTTGGGGCGCCAGGTAAAGGCCGGGGCGTTCCTCAAGCTGGACCGCGCGCAATTGCCCGACTACCCGAACCTGGACCCCAAGCTACTCAAGCTGCTGGAGCAGAACGACCCCGGCAATGCGCATGCGGTGCCGTACCTGTGGGGCACCAATGGCATCGGCTACAACGTCGACAAGGTCAAGCAGGTGCTGGGCATCGACCACATCGACTCTTGGGCAGTGATGTTCGAGCCCGAGAACCTGAGGAAGCTGCAGCAATGCGGCGTGGCGTTCCTGGATTCGGCGGATGAAGCGTTCCCGGCGATCCTCAACTACCTGGGCATGGACCCGCGCAGCGAGAAGGTCGGCGACTATGAAAAGGCCGAGGCCAAGTTGCTGACCCTGCGCCCGTACATCACCTATTTCCATTCATCCAAGTACATCTCGGACCTGGCCAATGGTGATATCTGCGTGGCCTTCGGCTACTCCGGTGATGTGTTCCAGGCGGCCAACCGCGCCAAGGAAGCCAAGAACGGGGTGAACATCGCCTATTCGATCCCCAAGGAGGGCAGCAACCTGTGGTTCGACCTG
Organism: Pseudomonas sp. 06C 126; assembly: GCF_001855215.1. NCBI lineage: Bacteria > Pseudomonadati > Pseudomonadota > Gammaproteobacteria > Pseudomonadales > Pseudomonadaceae > Pseudomonas > Pseudomonas sp. 06C 126. Next base: position 25,684 of record NZ_MIFU01000090.1, read on the forward strand.
CTGGCGATTCCCGCAGACGCCACCAACCCGAAAGAGGCCCACGCGTTTATCAACTACCTGCTGGACCCCGAGGTCATTGCCAAGGTCAGCACCTATGTCGGCTACGCCAATCCCAACCTGGCGGCGAAGGCCTTCATGGCACCGGAACTGGTGAATAATCCCGAGGTGTACCCGCCCCAGGAGGTGCTCGACAAACTGTACATTTCCACCACTCCCAGCCCGGCCATCATGCGTGTGATGACCCGCGCCTGGAGCAAAGTGAAGTCCAACCGATGAACCAGTCCCAAGACCACGCCCGCTCCTATTACCTGGCTTCGGCCAATGCCATGCCCCAACGCCCAGCGCTGGCCGAGGACTTGAGTGCCGATGTGTGTGTGATCGGCGGCGGCTTTACCGGCGTCAACACCGCCATCGAACTGGCCCAGCGCGGCCTTTCGGTGATCCTCCTGGAAGCCCGGCGTATTGGTTGGGGCGCCAGTGGGCGCAATGGTGGGCAGTTGATCCGGGGGATCGGCCATGATGTCTCGGGCTTTGCCCGGCATGTGGGCGAGGAAGGCGTGCGATACCTGCAACGGGCCGGGATCGATTCGGTGGCGTTGGTGGGTGAGCGTATCCGTGAGCATGGAATCGACTGCGACCTGCGCTGGGGCTTTTGTGAGTTGGCCAATACGCCGGCGCAATTTGCCGCGTTCAAGGGCGAGCAGCAAAGCCTGGCTGCTCTGGGTTATAAGCCTGAAACCCGGCTGGTGGCGGCGCAGGATATGGCGCAGGTGGTCGGCTCTGAGCGGTACGCCGGTGGTTTGGTGGACATGGGCTCGGGCCACTTGCATCCGCTCAACCTGGTGTTGGGCGAGGCCCGCGTGGCCGAGGCGCTGGGCGTGCGGATTTTCGAGCAGAGCCCAGCGCTGCAACTGAGCCATGGCGACACCGTGCAGGTGCGCTGCGCCAGCGGCACTGTGCGGGCTGCCAGCCTGGTATTGGCGTGCAATGCACACCTCGAGGAACTGGAGCCACGCCTGAGCGGCAAGGTGCTGCCGGCCGGCAGCTATATCATCGCTACCGAGCCGTTGCCGGCCGCGCTTGCCGATGAACTGATCCCGCAGAACCTGGCGCTGTGCGACCAGAAAGTCGGCCTGGACTATTACCGGCTCTCGGCGGACCGTCGGTTGCTGTTCGGAGGTGCCTGTCATTACTCAGGGCGCGACCCGGTGGATATCGCCGCTTATATGCGCCCGAAAATGCTCAAGGTGTTTCCACAGTTGGCCACTACCGCCATCGAGTTCCAATGGGGCGGCAAGATTGGTATTACCGCCAATCGCTTTCCCCAGGTCGGTCGGTTGCAACAGTACCCCAACGTGTTTTACGCCCAGGGCTATTCGGGGCATGGGCTTAATGTCACCCACTGGTGCGCGCGGCTGCTGGCCGAAGCGATCCATACCGGCCACAGCCAGGGCCTGGAGACCTTCAGCCGGGTGCCACATATGACGTTCCCGGGCGGCAAGGCCTTGCGCTCGCCTTTACTGGCGCTGGGCATGTTGTGGTACCGGCTGCGGGAAATGCTGGGCTAGGGCTTGTGAGCGGGAGGGCGGTTTAAAACACAGCATGATCGGATCCAATACGCTATAAACCCTCGGTCGCTGTGTAAATCCGAGGCCCCGCTTTTCATGCAGAACCCTTTGCAACGCCCGCTGTGGCAGGTCTACCTGTTCTTCCTTGCGCCGATGGTGCTGTCCAACTTCCTGCAGAGTTTTTCCGGCACCCTCAACGGTATCTATGTTGGGCAGATGCTCGGCACCCAGGCGCTGGCGGCGGTGTCGGGGATGTTTCCCATCGTGTTCTTTTTTATCGCCCTGGTGATCGGCCTCGGGGCGGGCGCTTCGGTGCTGATCGGCCAGGCCTGGGGCGCGGGCGAAACGGCGTTGGTCAAGGTCATCACCGGCGCGACCCTGACCCTGGGCGCGTTGATCGGGCTGATCGCTGCTGTGCTCGGCAGCCTGTTCGCGCGTCCGGCGATGCAAGCTTTGGGCACGCCGTTGGATGTACTGGACGACGCGGTCGGCTATGCCCAGGTGATGATGCTGATCATGCCGTTGTTGCTGGTGTTCATTCTCTACACCCAGCTGCTGCGGGGCGTGAGCGATACGGTGTCACCGCTGCTGGCGCTGATCGTTTCGACGGTGGTTGGCCTGTTGCTGACCCCGGCCCTGATCCGCGGCTGGCTCGGGCTGCCGCCCATGGGGATCCAGAGCGCGGCCTATGCCGGCCTGGCGGCGAATGCCGTGGCCATGTTGTTTCTGGTGCTGCGCCTGCGCCACAAAAACCATGTGATGGCGCCGGACCGCCTATTGCTGGCGGCCTTGCGCCTGGACCGGGCGATCCTCGGCAAGGTCCTGCGCATCGGCCTGCCCACGGGCTTGCAGATGGTGGTGCTGTCGTTGTCGGAGCTGGTGATCCTGGCACTGGTCAATGGCCACGGCTCCCAGGCCACAGCGGCGTATGGCGCGGTCACGCAGATCGTCAACTACGTGCAATTTCCGGCGCTGTCGATTGCCATCACCGCCTCGATCCTCGGCGCCCAGGCCATCGGCGCCGGGCGCCTGGAACGCATCGGGCCGATCCTGCGCACGGGGCTTGCGATCAACCTGTGCCTGACCGGTGGCCTGATCCTGCTCGGCTACGCCTTGTCCCACTGGCTCCTGGGCCTGTTCATCACCGATGACCAGGCGCGGGTCCAGGCCGAACACCTGCTGCACATCATGCTCTGGAGCATTCTGGTGTTTGGCTTCCAGGCGGTGATAGGCGGGATCATGCGCGCCAGCGGCGTGGTCCTGATGCCGGTGGCGATCTCGATCTTCTGTGTGTTGGGCGTGGAGCTGCCGGTGGCGTATCTGCTCAATGCACGCTTCGGCCTGGAAGGGGTGTGGATGGCGTTCCCGGTGACCTATTTGGTGATGCTTGGTTTGCAGACCGCGTATTACCGGTTGGTGTGGCGGCATAAGCAGATTAAGCGGTTGGTCTAGAAGCTGGATTGGCGACGGCAAGCAATTGCTCTGCTTAATAGGAAGCATTACTATTCACGCCCCGCCTATCCAGTGCACCCCCGATGACTCCCCAGCCGCCCCGCAGACCAGGCTTTTTCGCGTACTACGAAGAGTTGGTCGGGACCTGGACGCGTCGCCTGCGCAATCGCCAACAGGCCGAGGATCTGGCCCATGACACGTTTGTGCGGGTCTTGGAGTCCAAGTCGGCGCTGGTCGAGCAGCCGCGTGCCTATTTGCACCAGACGGCGCGCAATATTGCGGTGGATGCCTATCGCCGTGCAGATCGGCACGACGCGGTGGCGTTGCAGGCCTTTGAACCGAGTGCGTCGCACAGTGGCGACCCGGAGCATTTCATGCACGCCGTGCAGTTGGCGGACTCCATCGAGCGGGCCCTGGCTGAATTGCCCCTCAATTGCCGCAAGATTTTCATCTGGCAAAAGATCGAGGGCCTGACCCAGCAGGAAATCGCCGAGCGCCTGGGGCTTTCTAAAAACATGGTGGAAAAGTATATGATCCGCACCCTGCGGCATCTGCGTGACCGCCTGGACGCGCTGGCCCCATGACCAATGCCCGCTTTGAAACAGGATCTTCCATGATGGATACCCGTGAGTGTGCCTGTGGCAGCGCAACGGTGCGTGACGAGGCGGCGCAGTGGTTCGTGCGTTTGCAGGACCCACCCTTGAGCGTTGAGGACCAGCATCTTTTTGACGCCTGGCGTGGGGAGCATCCTGCGCACCAGTATGAATTCGAGGTGCTGCAAGGGCTGTGGAGCGTCGCCGACCTGCTGCCCAGGCACCGTTTGCAGGCTCTGGTCGAGACGCCTGTACCGCGCAAGCGCCGTGCGCTGGTGCGCTATGCCATGGCAGCGAGCGTGCTGGCGGTGGCCGTGGGCCTGGGGTTGTTCAGCGGCCTGGACCATCCGGCGGTGTACGACGCACAGTTCAGCACGGTGTTGGGTGAGCGTCGCCAGGTGGCGTTGCCCGACGGCTCGCTGATGGACCTCAATAGCCGCAGCGTGGTGGCGGTGCACTACGAAAAGGGCCAGCGTGGGATTGAGCTCAAGCAAGGCGAAGCGCTGTTCAGCGTCGAGCACGACAGCAGCCGACCGTTCGTGGTGCAGGCTGGGGCAGGGCAGGTGACGGTCACCGGTACCCGGTTTGATGTGCGCCGCGACGATGACCAGACCCGCGTGGTGGTCGAGGCCGGAACGGTCAAGGTGCAAGGGCATGCCGCGCAGCCGGTGGTCACACTGACGGCGGGCCTGGGTACATCGATCGACAATCAGGGCGCGGTCGCGGCGGCCCACCCGGTCAACGCCCAGGCCCTGCTGGCTTGGCAGACCGGCAAGCTGGTGTTCAACGACGCCAGCCTGGCCGAGGTGGCGCGGGAAGTCTCGCGCTACCGCGAAAAACCCTTGCGGGTCAACACTGCGGCCAGCGAGTTGCGCCTGACCAGCGTGTTCAAGTCCAACGACACCGATGCCTTGCTCAAGGCGTTGCCGCACATCCTGCCGGTGGCCCTGCGCACGTTGCCTGACGGTAGCCAGGAAATAATTTCACGCTAGGTTCAGGTTTTTTTCGAGTTCTTCGTCTTCTTGTCCAACTGCAACTGGTTTGCATTAACCGACGCGCTCTCTTGGCATCACTGGACTAGGTACGACGTGAAAACACTCGCTGCGAACAACAATAAAACCTCCCGTTGGGCCCCCCTTGCCCTGGCCTTGGCAGTCACTGCCGCCATGCCTGCGGCCTACGCCGACGAGGCCATTCATATCAAGGCCCAGCCCCTGGGCGCGGCGCTGAGCCAATTGGGCCAGCAAACGTCGCTGCAAGTGTTTTTCAGCCCGCAGATGGTGGCCGGCAAACACGCCCAGGCCGTCGACGGCAACCTGTCGCCGGAACAGGCCCTGCGCCAGCTGCTGCAAGGCAGTGGCCTGGACTATCAGATCGACTCGGGCTCGGTGACGTTGCATCCAGCCTCCACGGGCACCGGTGAAGCCGGTTCACCCCTGGAATTGGGCGCCACCGCGATCAAGGTCGTGGGCGATTGGCTGGGCGACGCCAATGCCGAAGTGGTGCAGAACCATCCCGGCGCGCGTACCGTAATCCGCCGCGAAGCTATGGTGGAGCAGGGCGCAATGAACGTCGGCGACGTGCTGCGCCGGGTTCCCGGGGTGCAGGTGCAGGAAGCCAACGGCACCGGCGGCAGCGATATTTCCCTCAACGTCGGCGTACGCGGCCTGACGTCCCGCCTGTCGCCGCGTTCCACCGTGCTGATTGACGGGATTCCCGCGGCGTTCGCCCCCTACGGCCAGCCGCAGTTGTCGATGGCGCCGATTTCCGCCGGCAACCTGGAGAGCATCGATGTAGTACGCGGCGCCGGTTCCGTGCGTTATGGACCGCAGAACGTTGGCGGTGTGATCAACTTCGTGACCCGCGCGATCCCCGAGACCTTTTCCGGCGAAGTCGGCACCACCCTGCAAACCTCTTCCCATGGCGGCTGGAAGCATGTCGACAATGCCTTTATCGGGGGGACCGCAGACAACGGCATCGGCATGGCGCTCTTGTATTCCGGGGTCAATGGCAACGGTTATCGCGACAGCAACAACGGTAACGACATCGACGATGTGATCCTCAAGACCCACTGGGCACCGACCGATCAGGATGACTTCACACTCAACTTCCATTACTACGACGCCCGGGCCGATATGCCGGGAGGCCTGACCCAGCAGCAGTTCGACGCCAATCCTTATCAGTCGGTGCGCGACTGGGACAACTTCAGCGGCCGGCGCAAGGATGTGTCGTTCAAGTACATCCGCCAGGTTGACGACCGTACCCAGGCGGAAGTGCTGACGTACTACTCCGACAGCTTTCGTGGCAGCAACATCGCCAGCCGTGACCAGCAGACCCTCGGTTCGTTTCCTCGCACCTACTACACCTTTGGCATCGAGCCACGGGTGTCCCATGTGTTTGACCTGGGCCCGACCAGCCAGGAAGTCAGCGTCGGCTACCGCTACCTGAAAGAAGGCATGCACGAGCAGGCCAGCACTCTGAGACTGGTCAACAACGTCCCCACCCCGGTCGGTCAAAATGACGGCCACGTTTATCAGGACCGTACCGGTGGCACCGAGGCCAACGCGTTCTACATTGACGACAAAATCGACGTCGGCAAATGGACGATCACCCCAGGTATCCGCTTTGAGAGCATCCGCACCGAATGGCACGACCGCCCGGTAGTGGGCTTGAACGGCACGCGTACCCAGGAGAAGCACCGCGAGATCAAGAACAACGAACCGCTGCCGGCCCTGAGCGTGATGTACCACGTCTCCGATGCCTGGAAACTGTTTGCCAACTACGAAACGTCCTTCGGCAGCCTGCAGTATTTCCAATTGGGCCAGGGCGGTAACGGCGACCAGACAGCCAATGGCCTGCAACCGGAAAAGGCCAAGACCTACGAGGTCGGCACCCGCTACAACGATGAGGTCTGGGGTGGCGAAGTCACGCTGTTCTATATCGACTTCTCCGATGAGCTGCAGTACGTCAGCAATGACGTGGGTTGGACCAACCTCGGCGCCACCAAACACACGGGTATCGAAACCTCGGCCCACTACGATCTGTCCAATCTCGACCCACGCCTGGAGGGCTTGAGCGCCAACGCCGGCTTCACCTACACCAGGGCGACTGCCGAGGGCGATGTGGCGTTCAAGGGCCGTGACCTGCCGTTGTATTCGCGCCAGGTGGCGACCCTGGGGCTGCGATACGCGGTCAATCACTGGACCCACAACCTGGACGCCTACGCTCAGTCCGGCCAGCGCGCACCCGGCACCACCAGCACCTATATCACCCAGCCGACCGCTGACGGCCAGTACGGTGATATTCCGGGATATGTGTCGGTCAACGTGCGCAGTGGCTATGACTTTGGCGCCCAACTGTCGAACCTGAAACTGGGCGTGGGGGTAAAAAACCTGTTCGACCAGCAGCACTACACCCGTTCCAGCGACAACAACGCCGGGATTTACCTGGGTGAGCCGCGTACGTTCTTTGTGCAGGCGAGCGTGGGCTTCTGATCAGGTGACGGCTGCGTCGCCGCGCCTCGAACGAGCCGCGGCGATGTGCCTGCTGATCCAAGACGGCTGCTGACGCACTTCAGCGTTTTTCCTTGTACCGCCGCGTATAAACCTGACGATTCTTCTGTGCAGCTTGAAGAGGTGAGGGTTGCATTTCCTACCTTTTTTATGCGGCTTTCATCGCTTTCAGGAACCGAACTCCGTAGGCCTGCCACACACCATCAACCCACCGTGCACGGGTGCCTTGTGATAACTGCGTTGTCGAGGTGCTTGGGTGCGTGAGGTGGACCGTGTCAACAAGTCGTACTGGAGAACATTTATGTCGGTACCTGCGTTCAATCAGCCAGTTGTCAATCTACCCACTGACGACACACGTCAAGGGGCCCCTCAAGGGGCCAGCGCCAAAGAGGCAAAGGCTCCGGTTATCGGGTCGCCTTCCAGTGGCCCGAGTTTCAGCGCGCCTGTGGCTAAGTCGGGCCCGGTGTTCGCCGGGGCACCACCGTTGGCGCCTGCCGCTGCGGTGGCCCGCGACCAGGGGGCCAGCCAGGCTTCCACATGGCAGAACGACTCATCTCGGGGAGTTTTCGGCCGTTTGAAAGGGTTTTTCTTCCCCGCCAGGCCGCCCCATTGCGGGCACATGCCGCACAGGCCTCAGCCGGGCCATGGGCATCCACCGCACATGTCCCATCCGGGTCACGGGCATCTGCCGCACAGGCCCCATCCGGGCCACGGGCATCCGCCGCAAAGGCCTCATCCGATCCATGGAGGCCCGCCGCCAAGGCCGTTTCCCCAGCAGCCCGATCCGCACTATTCAAAGCGCAGCCATGAGCAGTTGGCCCAACAGCTGCTGGATAAATTCCAGGCATTCACGGACCCGAGAAACCCGGGCTACGTGACGCGGCAAAGTTTGAGCAACATGGCGGCAAGACCGTTGACGGGCAATCCGGGCATGGATCAGAACATCAGGCTGGCCAGGGAAATCCTGAAGCGGCCGGAGCTCATGGGCGCCCTGGACCTCGACGGGCGCACGGGCGTGCAGGACAACCGGTTCAGCTGGCAGAACATCAACGATGTTGTACGTTCCAGCAATCCGTTGAAGTTCCAGGATGACAAGCAACTGGCCAGTGCGATGCTGGAGAACTTCAACAAGTTGAAGGGCGGGTTCTGGAGCCAGACCATCAAGGTCGCTGATCTGCGTGCCCTGGCCCAGCGTCCTCTGACAGGCAACCCGCAGAGGGATCAACTCATCCTCCTGGCGAAAGAAGTCGTCAGCCGGTCGAGCCTCTTGCAACAAATGGACAACATCGCAGGCCATCACTACGACGGCCGGATTAGCCGACAAACGCTACGTCAACTGATGTCCTAGTCAACCATCGGTACTGCGCAGGTGTTCCAACAGCGGGAAAGGTCGCAGGCTCTGCGCGGCTTTTACCGGTGCGCCTGTGCCGTATCAATCGGCAGGAACTGTTTTGGGCTGTTTGCCACATAACGTGTATTCGACGGCCTTTATGACGCCGACGGTTTCACTCAAAGAGAGGGTGTTGACATGACTTCAACGTCACTTGGAACTCAAACTCCCGGTCTGCCGCAATCCCTTCTTGCACCCACCCGTGACAATGGCGAGCAGGGTCGACGCTTCGGTGCCCAGGCTCAGCACAAGCCTGTCGAAGAGGGGGCTGAAGCCCTGCGAGAAACGTTCTTTCCCAGGCAGTACACATTCAAGGCACCGGCGGCGGATGATTTCGCCAAAGGCCTGCTTCCCCATTGTGCCCCCCATACCTCTGCTGCCCCGATGCCGGAAATGGCGGGCACGACAACCGGATTGATCAGTGCATTGAAGGTCTTGCTGGGTGTTTCCAGATAGGTCGCGTTGGGGTGTCGAAAGACGGACTGAGGCTGCCCCAGGTCCTGCCAGTTGTTTACATGCAGTCATCGAAATTGATCGGCCGCCCCGGAACCATTGTGGATGCCAGGCCACATACTTTGCGTTTGTTGGAGCGCCACTATTGCAGTGACAAGGGTGGTAGCCGGTCTGAGTAGGTGTCTAGAAAAGGTGGATATGAAACATGGCAATTGACGGTGGGGTACCTCTCCTGCGGCCCGGTAGTACGAGCCGCCATGATGCGATACCGGATGACGCACAACAAAAAGCTCATGCTGCTTCAAGCGAAACCACACCCCGTGGCTGGCAGGATGATAATCAGCCGTTGCCCAGTACGATTCGTTCTTCGGGTTTCCGGCGTCCCCTGCGCTGGGCCACGCCCGACGAGATCACGCTGCATCATCAGGAGCTGAGAAACACGCCGTTGGGGCGCGCAACCGATGTAAACCCCTTTACCCAACTGCCTGATAGCCAGCTAGTGACGGCGCTGGGTGAGCATTTTTCCGTGCTGGAAAGATTTCATGAAAAATGAAGGATTGAAACTGTCGGCGCTGCGGCAAATCGCCAGTGAAAAAATGACCGACACACCCGCACGCAACAACGCCATCCTGCTGGCCAGGGCACTTGTCCAGCGCCCGCGGTTGATCGACGCGATTGTCGATGAGCGAGGGGTCATCACGCGGCAAAGCCTGTCAAAGGCCGTGCAGGCAGTGTTCGGCAACAGCGACCCCAATGCCTTCAGCTCGGACCCTTTTCACGCCAAGACCAATGTCGAGCTGGTGCAGGCATTCCGGGATGCATTTGATGAACTTCGGGACAGGTCCCGGGACCGCATGAACTTTTTTGAGCAGGTCGGCTTCGTCCAGATCGAGAGGCTTGTCTCAATCAGCAAGGACCCGGACGAAACGGACACCCAAGGCACGGTTATCCGGGACCCCGCCACGGGTCTGCCGAAAAAGATGTACAGCGAACAGCTGGTGTACATGTCAAAAAACCTGGTGGACCGTCCCAGGCTATTGAACTCACTGGCGCGCATTCATTCTGGCTGGCGACGCATTTATGGCAGTCGCTACCAGAAGGAGTGGTTGAGCAGCAAAGACCTCGACGGCTGGCTGGAAAACAACAAGAGCCAGTAGCCCCCCGGACTCATGACACCCGCAGGATTTTCCCGCTGATCGCCACGCCCAGCAGGAGCACGGCGATCAACACAAAGGCGACGCTCAAGCTGCTGCCATGGGCGATAAAGCCGATCAGCGCCGGGCCCGCAAGAATGCCCGCATAACCCAGGGTGGTGATGGCAGGCACCGCAATGTGCTCCGGCATGACCGTTTGCTTACCGACAGCGGTGTACAGCACCGGCACGATATTCGAACAGCCGGCGCCAACCAGCGCATAGCCCAGCAGTGCGGTTTCCCACGCCGGGAGCAGCGTGGCCAGGAGCATGCCGGCGGTGGCCAGCAAGCCACCGATCACGATCACCCGTTTGGCCCCCAGGCGACGAACAATTGCATCGCCGGTCAGGCGCCCGATGGTCATGGTCAAGGCAAACGCCGCATAGCCCAGGCCCGCATAGGCCTCGTCGAGGCCGCGTTCGTCACTGAGGAACACAGCGCTCCAGTCGAGCACGGCACCTTCAGCCAGGAACACGATAAAACACAGGCAACCGATAAACAGCACCACGCCGTGGGGGATGGCGAAGGCGGGGCCGGAACTTTCACTGCCGTAGGGCAGCAAATGGGGGGCCGCCTTGAGCAGTGCGGCCAGCGTAATCACGATCACCACCAGGGTCGCCGACAGCGGTGACAGGCCCAGGCCGAGCAAGGCGCTGACGCCCGCCGCCCCCACGATGCCGCCCAGGCTGAACAGCCCATGGAAGCCCGACATCATCGTCTTGCCACTGGCCCGTTCTACGATCACGGCTTGCAGGTTGACGGTGGAGTCCACCGTGCCAAGGCCGGCACCAAACAGAAACAACCCCGCCATCAGCAACGGTATCGAGCTGACGGTAGCCAGCATCGGCAAAGCCACGCAGAGGAGAATGGTCCCGGCGCTGAGCACGCGTCGGCAACCAAAGCGTGACGCCAGCGCGCCCGCTACCGGCATGGCGATGATGGACCCCACCCCCAGGCACAGCAGCAACAGGCCCAGCGTACCTTCGTTGAGTTGGGCACGGGCCTTGGCGTAGGGTACCAGCGGTGCCCAGGCCGCGATGCCAAAGCCGGCAATGAAAAACGCGATGCGGGTCGACATTTGTTCCAGACGTCCTGGAATCACAGGCGCTGGAGTGGGGATGGCAGTCATGAAGGTCCTTGATTTTGCGTTCAGCGAACGATGTCCGGCGCGACATCCTTGCACATCAGGCCGTATCGAGCGAGCCAGGTTCCCGTGGCCCCTGCGAACTTTTTTTTTACAACATGGAACACTTTGCCGGTGAGCGCCACATAGAGGCTACCGGGCTCGCTTGAGGTGGCCTGGATGGTGCGTAATCCCTGGGAGTGGCGGTGAACCCCAGGCTGCTTGCAGAGGATTACCACCTTCCAGGCCACTTTGGCGGGTGGTATCCGGGGCCGATATTCCCCACAATCACCCGGCGCTTTTCCCATGCCGAGGTGGATGACCCCATGACCCTGTTCTACGACGCCCGCGGCAATATCTACGGTGTGGCCAGCCCGGCCCTGTTACGCAGCCGGGGCATTGCCGTGCCCGATAGCGCCGCCCTGGCCGCCAGCACTCGCCAGGCGTGGGCGGCGTCGGCGATAGCGTCCGAATGCGGCTGGGGCACGTCGCCGCGTCCAGCCCAGGCCAAGGCCTATCGCTGCGATGGTTTGCTGGTCGGGCCGTTTCAGGCATTGCCACCGTATGACCTGCTGATCATCAACACCGATGGCTCCCTGGCCGAGCGCAGCGGCAATGGCTTGACGATTTTTGCCCAGGCCCTGACGGACGCGGGGCTGATGACTGGGGCCTGTGAGCTGCGGGTGCACCATGACAAACCGGATGCCCCCTCAACGGTGGCGACGTGGGTTGAGCCGGCGGTCCACCAGCAGGTTGCGGGGTTCTGGTTGACGTTGGGCCAGCCAGCATTCGGGCCCCAGGCAGTGGGGGCCGTGGGGTTGCCGAGCTACGAGCCCGCCCATGTGAGTGCGCTGGCTGCGATCAACCCGCAATGGGCACGCAGTGAGTTTGTGCGTATCGGCAACCCCCATTGTGTGACCTTGGTCGAGCACGCATCGGCCTTGCCGGACAATCGGCAAATGCATCAGCCGGGGTTGTTCGCGCCCTTGAAAGCGATTGCCTTTGCCCCGCCGGCAGGTGATGGCCGGCCTTGTGCTGCCGGGATCAACCTGCAGTGGGCCGCGCGCGATTCTGCCAATCGGGTGATCGCCCGGGTATTTGAGCGCGGCGAAGGCCCCACGGCATCCTCCGGGACCAGTGCCAGCGCGGTGGCCTGTGCAGCATGGCGCGCGGGGTGGGTCGAGGCGGGGGAGGTTGCGGTGGTGATGCCGGGTGGCACGGCGCCGGTACGTTTGCATGTTCAGGCCGGGACGTTGCTCAGTGTCAGTCTGTTCGGGGCCGCAACGCTTCAAGGCTGAGGACGCAAGTATTCGGTAGCTTAAATAAGTGTCAGTTGTTTCCTTATTGTTTAGTTATCGCCTGATGTATTACGTAAGTGATTTCTTGTTATTAATGCATGATTTGTTTTGCGGATTTCTCATTTTGTAAAAGAGACTTCCACCTTGTTCGTACGAAACTTCTTTTTTATTTTCAAAGTGCCGAATGTTCGCGGATCTCGCTAATCTTTAGAGCGTTCAGGCACTTTCTTTGGCCGCGCGATTGAGCTTGGCGGGGGAGAGTATTTCAATCAGATAGCGGACGGCGGGTAACAACGGATGGTTAATGCGCTTGTTTCGTCACGTTTCAAATTTATCCTGCAAAGTGTGGAAAATGACTTTCAAGTCCTGGCATTCAAAGGCCGCGAAGCCCTTGACCAGCCCTACTTCATCGAGGTGCAGTTGGTCAGCGAAAACCCTGGCCTTGATCTGGAAACATTGCTGCACCAGCCGGCCTACCTGGGCTTCGGCGAGGAGGGCGCAGGCCTGCATGGGCAGGTGTATGCAGTCGGCCGTGATGACCCCGGGGCCCGGCTCACCCGTTATCGTCTGACCCTGGCACCGCGCCTGGCGTGGCTGGAACACCGCCGTGACCTGTGCATCTTTCAACAACGCAGCGTGCCGCAGATCATTGCGGCCGTACTCGAACGCCACGGTATCCTGGCCGACGCGTATGCCTTCGAATTGGGTCCGGTGGTCTATCCGCCACGTACATTCTGTGTGCAATACGCAGAAACCGACCTGCACTTTATCCAGCGACTGTGTGAAGAAGAGGGAATTCACTACCACTTTCGCCACAGCCCGCACGCCCATGTGCTGGTATTTGGTGATGACCAGACGGTGTTTCGCCGCTTGCCTGTGCAGCGTTATCGCCCGGCCAGCACCGAGGCGCGGGGCATCCAGCGCTTCGATGTGCGCCTGGCCACCCGCAGCCGCCAGGTCGTGCGTCGTGATCATGACTTCGAGCACCCTGCGCGGCGCCTGCAAGCGCAAGCCGGGGCGCCATCGGTGCTACCGCTTGAGGACTATCACTACCCCGCAGGTTTTACGGGGCAGGCACGCGGCGTGCAACTGGCGCGTCGCAGCCTGGAGCGCCATCAGCGTGACCATCACCGGGCCTTGGGCAAGAGTGATCAACCGGCGTTATGCAGTGGCCATTTCCTGCCGTTGAGCGATCACCCGCAGCCCTCCTGCAATGACTTGTGGCTACTGACTTCAGTGCGTCACGAGGGGTATCAACCACAGGTGCTGGAAGAGGCGATGCCGGGCAGTGAAGTGTTCCAGGGATATCGCAACCGCTTCAACGCCACACCCTGGCGCGCGGTCCACCGCCCGGCGCTCAAGCACCCCAAACCGACGATCACTGGTAGCCAGACGGCCACCGTGACGGGGCCGGTGGGCGAGGAGGTGCACTGTGATGCCTATGGTCGGGTGAAGGTGCGGTTTCACTGGGATCGGTTGGACAAGACGAGTGATAAAAGCAGTTGCTGGGTGCGAGTGGCCTCCGGGTGGGCTGGTGACGGCTTTGGCGCGATCATGACGCCCCGGGTCGGCATGGAGGTGCTGGTGACGTTCCTGGACGGCGATCCTGATCGGCCTTTGATCAATGGCTGCCTGCCCAATGCGCGGCATCTGCCCCCTTATCCGTTACCGCAACACAAGACCCGCAGTGTATTGCGCAGCCGCAGTTCCCCCGGTGGCGCGGGCGCCAACGAACTGCACCTGGAGGACCACCTGGGCAAGGAGCTCATTTACCTGCGGGCCCAACGGGACCTGCAGCAACAGGTGGGGCATGACTGCCACCTGGACGTCGGGGGCGAGCGGCGTGAAACCATTCGCGGCCTGAGCACGGCGTACCTGGAAAGCGAGGAACACCGCGACGTTCGCGGCAATCGCAAAGTCCTGATCGGGGCCGGCGATCACCTGCAGGTAAAGGGCGACAGCCAGGCCTACATCGGCCAGGCCCTGGTGATCGAGGCGGGGCAACAGATCCATCTCAAGGCGGGCGCCAGCCTGGTGATCGACGCGGGTGCGCAGTTGAGTTTCAAGGCGGGAGGCGAACACCTGCTGATCCAGGCCGGCGGAATTTTCAGCAGTCGCCCCATCACCCAGGGTGGCTTGCCAGGGGTCGCACGCTCGGCCAACCCCGTGGGCCCGGGCGATAACCCATCATCGCCTCCGCGCGCCGCGGGTGTTCCCTCTATTTCAGTTATCCAGGGCGAAATCATGCACAGGGCGAGGCAACTGGATGCGGATTTTTGCCCAGTGTGCGAGCGCTGCCGCGAAGGTATGTGTGACATTCGCGGGAGGGTCGCGTGATGTCGCCCGGCCAATGGATGGCCCAACAGCAGCAGGCAGGGCGCCGCTTGTGTCTGGTCCTCGAGGGAAGCAGCGATGCGCGCTTGCCGTTGATAGCGTCCCGCAACCTGGCGCAATGTCTTAGCGTGTACGGTGGCAGCGCAGTGGCGGCGCTGGCGGCTGCAGGGCCGGTGATCCTGCTGGTGGAGCAACTCGGTGAACCCGCGCTGGTGAGCTTGCTGGAGCACCCGCAGGCGAACTGGGGCTGGCTGGGCAGCTTGCCCGACACAGACTTGGGTGGCGTTATCGAGCATTGGCACGCGCGGATGCTGGTGGGGCCGCCGGGCAAGCAGGCCCTGTACCGGTTCCACGACAACCGCACCTTGGCGCGAGCGCTTGCCTGCTTGCCGGTAGCGCAACGGCCAGCCTATCTCGGGCCGCTGATCAGTGTGTGCTACTGGTATGAAGACCAATGGTGCAGTGCCAGCAACCCTGCGCCCGGCCATTACCCGGTACCTGATCCCGCCCCATGGCTCAGCATTCCCAACCCCCAGGCCTCGGCCATTCTGCACGCCAATATTCTGCGCTACCTGCTGGCTGAGCACAGTGAAGATCTCGCGGCATTGGCTGAATTCCAGGACCCGAGGGTATGGCTGGCCCAGGTACTGGAACAGGCCCGCACCTGGCAATGGCGCGGGGCGCAACAACTGGAGTTCTTGGTGGTACGCCGGTTGGAGGAAGCGACGGGGGCCAGTGTGATCCGTTGGCAGCCGTTGGCGGGTGAGGCGCCGGGAGATCACTTTGCACGGGTGTTGGCGCAGTGGCACACCTTGAGGGAAAAACATGAGTAGGCGGGCGTGCGGTGCGTTACTGGTCGTGGGCATGGCGTGGTTGGCGGGATGCGCAAGTGTGCCCGCAGAGCGTTTTACCTTGCAGGTAGACCTGCCGGCCAATTTTCGATTCAAAAGCGCGGCCAACTACAGCCCCGCCGCAGGCGAAAGCTGCACCTTGCCAGTACGCCGAGGCAAGAGGCCAGAGCGCAAGGTCTTCAGCGTTGCGTATAACACCGCAGCCAGCCGCGTGACCCAGGACCTACCGCTGACTGAAACGGTAGAAGGTTGCCCGTTGGTGTTGCGCAGTGTGGAGTTTGATTTTTACGCACGGTGGGGAACGCGGGACACGGATATCGGGGGGGATATTGCGGCGATCTACATTCAGGACCGGGCAGGAGGGGAGACGCCTGGGTTGGAGACGTTGGAGTTGAAAGGGCGATGTCAGTGGTTGTTTCGTACCCTCGGAACACAGCATGCCATCAGGAAAATTCTTAAATGCAATTCACTGGACAACGAAGGGCAACTACAGAAGACACGGGCAGGTGGCGTAGTACTACACGATCAACTCCCCGGAAATACACTTAACTTGGTGATGGAAGTTTCGGACGAAGAGAGGCCTTATATGGGGAGTACCTGGATCCGTTTCCCTCACGGGTGGAAGCGTTGTCTGGGGAAAAACATGGACGATCAATATGGTTTTTGCGCGAAAGATGCTCCCCCTTTCAGGTCTTTCAAGATGCCTGACGGGCGTGAATGCAATGTTTACCCAACCTGCACTGAATAAGGATATTCAGCTATGGCTATCGAAGAATGGAAGGCACCGTTTTTCAGCGAAAAAATGCCGGCTTGCCCGTTACGTGGATGTTGGCTGAGTTTTTCCCTGGTTGATGAAACCGGCAATGGGAAAGCCTATGGAGGGCTTACCTATTCGGTCCTGGATAGTAACGGACAGCGGCACATTGGGCGCTTGGACGGTGATGGCTATGTGAAGCTGGCCAACCAATACAGAGGCCCATTGGTTCTGACTTTCGAGGCGGTTCATGAGTCATCTGGAGCTGATTATCACGGAGTATTGCAAGCGCGAGATCACTACCCCTTACCTATCACCGAGCTTCAATTTCGAGCTGAACATACTCGATTTGTGCGCAATGACGGCCTGCGGGTCGAGCAAAATCCGGCCCAGGAGCAAGCGAATCGTTTCTACCAAGTCGAAGTCCGCGACCTCGTCCGCCATGCCGCCCATTTGCCGCCTCCGGCGCCCCGGCATTTCGCCCCCCGACGCCATGCCCTGAAAATGATGGCCGACCTTGGATTCGGCCCACCGCAGCCTGCATTGTCGGGTGTGGTGCTATTCCCCAACCAGCACAGCGTACTGGAGGTCCGGCCGTTGCGGGCGTTGCGCCCGATGCTGTCCACCGAGGATGGGTTCTGCGCCCTGAACCTGTACCAACTGGCATTGATGGCGACCTTGAGCTACTGCCCATTTGGCCAGGAGCCGGCCGCCCAACCACAAGATGAGGTCCGTTTTCCCGTGGACCCAAGCATTGGCCATCTGTTTGCCGAAAAACTCTCGGGGTATGAGCAAGCCTGGAGGGTCGACGCTGGGCAAGTACAACGGTTTTACCCGCTGTATGAAGAGGTCGCCTATTCCCGGCGTTTCGAGATCCTGCCCTTCGATCCCCAGTTGTATCCGCAAAACAGCCCGAAGCTCGCGGGCGAGCAGGAGCATCCGGCGAACCTGCATTTTTTCGATGATGAAGAGCTGGGTACTGATACCCAGGCCTTTATCAGTCATCACGATGAGATCGTGCTGATTTCTGTACGGGGTACGGCCAGTGCCGCTGATGGCCTGCGTGATGCAAACGCCCACCAGGTGCCGTTCGCGGAGGGCATCGGCAAGGCCCATGAAGGTTTTTATCAGGCCTATCGAGCCATGCGCGACTTCGTGCTGCGCTACCTCGATCAGTTCTACAGCGGCCAACGTATCGTGATCTGCGGCCATAGCCTGGGAGGGGCAATCGCCCTGCTGCTGGCAGAGGGACTGCGCCGGGTCAAAGATGCCGACTACAACGTGCTCCTCTACACCTACGGTGCGCCGCGTGCCGCTGACGCGGAATTTATCAGAGGCGCGGCAGACCTGGTCCATCACCGTATCGTCAACCACAATGACCCGGTTCCCAGCGTGCCGGCACCCTGGATGAACACCACGGCCAAACTCTGGGTTCCCGGCGCGGTGACGATGTTCAGCGCCCCCGCGCCCGGAGGCCTGCTGTTTGCGGCGGGCCTGGTACGCGTCGGTGGCAATCCTTACTGGCACCACGGCGAGCAACAACACTTCATGCCGATCCTGCTCCCGGACGGAACGCATTCATCGGTGCTGTGGAAGCCCGGGTGTGAGTCGCTGGAGGAGGCGGGATGCAATCGCGCCTTGTACCTGAGCGGCGATATGCCCGAGCGCGATAACCTGCTCAAGCAGCTGTTCCAGGCCAGCCAGCATTTTATGGTCAGCAGCTACGTGCCGGCAGCCTGGGCCACCTTGCGTCGTTGGCAACAGACCCTGGATAACCGCGGCGCCCTCGTGACGTCGCGGGAGTACGCACTGATCGACGACGCCTTGGGCACCATGGGCCGCCAATTGCAGGACAAACAGTTGGAACTGCACCGTCGCCGACCAGCGAACGGGCGTAGCCATGAGCACTACGACGGCTTGGCTGCTGAAATAGACCGCTTGCAAATCAGTCGCCAGCGCCTGGAAAGTTTGCGCTGGCGCCGCCTGCAAGCCCGTGATGTCTATGGCAGCCATGCTCAGGGTGCAAACTTGCCAGCCAGCCTCAAACGCTGGTTCAGCCACCGGGAAAACCGTGAGCTATCGCAAGTGGCAAGCATCCCGCCGGCCTTGCATGACGAGCATGGCAAAGGCCAGCCGTTGGACCTCGACTCGATCGTTTAGCCCAGGGTTTTACAAAAAAGCCACCTGCGCCAGCTGGCGCTTCATCAACACCTTGCCGTTGCGGATCGAATACAGCGCCAGGCCCTGGCTGCGAATGACCTCGTAGTCGCTGTCGGCCGAGAGAATCAGCAGGTTGGCCGGCCGCCCCGGTTCCAGGCCGTAGCGATCGCCCAGGGCCATGGCTTTGGCGCTGTTGTCGGTGACAAGGTCCAGGGCCCTTTGCAGGTTGCTGTAGCCGAGCATATGGCAGATATGCAGCCCGGCTTCGAGCACCCGCAGAATATTGCCGTTGCCCAGTGGGTACCAGGGATCGACGATGGAGTCCTGGCCGAAGCACACGTTCATGCCGGCCTCCAACAGTTCGTTGACCCGGGTTACGCCCCGGCGTTTCGGGAAGTTGTCGAAGCGGCCCTGCAAGTGAATGCTTTCGGTGGGGCAGGAAACAAAGCTGATGCCAGAGTGCCCCAACAGCCGGAACAGTTTTGCGCAGTAGGCATTGTCGTAGGAGCCCATGGCCGTGGTGTGGCTGGCGGTGACCCGGCTGCCCATGTCGCGACTGCGGGCCTCTTCGGCCAGCACTTCGAGAAAGCGCGAGTGCGGGTCGTCGGTTTCATCGCAATGCACGTCGACCAGGCAGCCCGTGCGTTCGGCCAGGTCCATGAGGAACTTGACCGAGCTGACCCCTTGGTCGCGGGTGTATTCGAAATGGGGAATGCCGCCCACCACATCGGCGCCGAGGCGAATGGCTTCTTCCATCAATTCACGGCCATTGCGGTAGGACTCGATGCCTTCCTGGGGAAATGCCACGATCTGCAGGTCGATCAGGTGTGAGCTCTCCTGGCGCACTTCGAGCATGGCCTTGAGCGCCGTCAACTGCGGGTCGGTGACGTCCACGTGGGTGCGTACATGCTGGATACCATGGGCCGCCAGGGCCTGGATGGTTTGTTTGGCGCGGGTCTTGGTGTCTTCATGGGTGATGGTGGCCTTGCGTTCGCCCCAGCACTCGATCCCTTCAAACAGCGTCCCGCTCATATTCCAGCGCGGCTCGCCGGCAGTGAGGGTGGCATCAAGGTGGATATGCGGTTCGACAAAAGGTGGTACCACCAGGTTACCCGCAGCATCCAGGTCGTCCGGGCCCATGGGCGGCGTGGCAGTTTGAGGCGTAATACTGGCGATCCGGCCATGTTCCAGGTGCAGATCATGCAGGCCTTCACGGTTGCGCAGGCGGGCGTTGATGATATGCATGGGCAAGTTCCTCTTGGGCAAAAAGCAATCAGGCAGACAGCCGCCAGATCATCAGCGCGACGCCGATGTCCAGACGGTCATTGGGATTGTCCAGCGACAGCCCGCACAGGGCCTCGATACGTTGGACGCGGTGGGTCAGGGTGTTGCGGTGGACCGCCAACCGCTGGGACGCAGCCACAAGGTTACCATTGTCCAGGAACCAGGCTTGCAGGGTCGGCATCAGGCTGGGGCCGTGGCGCTGGTCATGGCGCAGCAGCGGCCCCAGGCGTTCATGGAGGAACTGCTCGAGCAGCCCGCGATCGCGTACCGCGCTCAGTAGCTTCAGCAGCCCTAGCTCATCGTAGACACAGACGCCGGCATGCTCGCCAAAGCGCCGGGCAACCACCAGCGCCTGGCGAGCTTCGTCCAGGCCCTGGGCGAGGCCGGCGGGCGGATGTTTTGCCGCGCTCAAGCCGATGCATAGCTTCAGCGGGGCCAGGCGCAGGTTCAACGGCCTCAGCCAATTTGCCAGGCGTTGCCGGTGATCTTCGGTGGCCGGCAGCAGCAAGGTCCATTGCCCAGCCCTGCCAAGTACGGGCAGGGGTGAGGGATGCTCGGCGGCGAACTGGCGCAATCGGCGGGTAATGCCTTCGTGTTGGCGAGCGAGTTGGGCTTCGGCCTCCCCAGCCACGGTTTGCGCAAATAACGCGTCGCCACCCTCCAGTTGTAACTGCGCCACTTGCCAGTGTCCGGCCAATGGCATGCCCAGTTGGCTGGTGCGATGCAACAGCAGGTCGAGGGATTGGTAGTCCCCCGCCAACAGGCGTTCCAGCACCTCATGCCGTGAACGCCCCAACTGCTCGGACTCGATCAGCGCCGAGCCGATGGCCTGGGTCACCAGGACCATTTTCAGCGAGTACGGTTGTTCGATCAGCGGCATCCCGGCGGCGTCGGCGGCTTGCAGCAACCCAGGGGCAATCCCCTGGATGTAATCCGCACCGGTCAGGATCACCAGGCCGGCGACACGCCGCGCGCAGGCTTCATCCAGCAGGCGCAGGAGATTGGCCTCATCACGCGGGTGGTTGATACCGGTGATGAACACCAGTTCGCCGCCCAGCACCCAGTCTGCAATGCCGCTGTTCTCGGCCACATAAGGCCAGCGCACGCCATTGTCCAGGCCTGCGCTACCGGCTCGCAGGGTCATGGACTCCAGCCCGGGCAGGGCCAGCACATCCGCCACGGTCAGGCTCATGCCTGGGCGTCAGCCAAGGGCACCCGCACCCGCAGGACCGCGGTGAGCAAGATGTAGGTGGCGGCCGCGGCGATAATTCCCACCAGCGGCGCGACCCATGGCGAACTGAACGCCAGCACCGTACCCACCCCATAGGCAATCAGCCCCGGCCAATTGAACGCGGGCAAACGCACCTCCGCCAGCCGAGGGTACTGACCGCGATAGCGATAGAAGAAATCGGCCATGATCACCCCGCCAATCGGTGGAATCACGGTGCCCAGCAAAATCAGATAGGGCACCAGCATGTCGTACATCCCCAGCAAGGCGAGCAGGGTGCCGATCACGGCGCCGACCAGGGTCACAGTCTTGCGGCGTTTGGTACGCAGCAGGTTGCAGCCGGCGACGGCGAAGTTGTAGATGGTGTTGTCCTGGGTGCTCCAGATATTGAGCAGCAACATGGCCATTGCAGCCATGGCGAAACCTTGCAGCAGCAACACCTCCACCACATCCGGCTGTTGATAGACGATAGCGCCGTAGGCCCCAATCAGCACCATCAGGCCGTTGCCGATAAAAAAGCCGATCAGGCTGGCCAGGACTGCCACCTTGGCCGAGCGGGAAAAGCGCGTCCAGTTGGTAGCCTGGGTTGCGCCACTGACAAAGGTGCCGAATACCAGAGTAATGGCCGTGGACAAATCCAACTCACCGCTGGGTACCACGGCAAGCAAGCCTTCCAGCCCCCCGATGTGCACCGTGGCCACCCACATCGACAGCAACAGCAGCAGGCCCATGGCCGGGACTGCGATGTAAGAGAGGATTTCCAGGCCGCGATAGCCCACGTAGGCCGTGGCGCAGAACACCAGGCCGAACAGCACCATCAGTGCCATCACGCTGCCCTGGCCCAGCTCGAAATACTTACCCAGTACCACGGCCGCCGTGGCGGTGCCCCAGGCGTACCAGCCAATCTGGGTGAAACCCAGGATCAGGTCACTCAACTTGCTACCCACTTCGCCAAAGCAGAACCGCCCCATCAGCACCGAGTTCAAGCCGCTCTTGAAGGCGATGTAACCCAGGCCTGCGGCGTAGATACCCAACAGCAGGTTACCCAGGGCCACGACACCGAGCATCTGGGTAAAACTGAAGGCCACCCCCAGTTTGCCGCCGGCGAACATGGTCGCGGTAAAAAAGGTGAAGCCCAGCAACACCATGGCCGTGGAGCCAAGGCCCTTGCGTGCATGCATGGGTACTTCGCTGAGAGGGTAATCGTTGCCCGGTTCGTGCTGCGTCATGTGCCGTTCCCCTGTGAGTGACCCAGGGCCCGTTGCAGCCGGCGTGCCAACTGCCGGGCAGTGACGGCTGCACGGTGGACACTGTGCAGGTTGCACACTATTCAGGGGGCGGGCGGGGCAGATAGAGGGGATTGCTTGTTGGTTATGCCCAGTCAGGCGCGATAGCGGTGCAGCGGTGATACAAATTGGATCACCGTGCCGGGGTGTCAGTCGAACAGGGTCTGGGTGATTTCGCCGCGGTGAAAGGCGAAGGCTGCTTCAAGATCACTCTCGATGGTGCGGCCGCGTGACAGGGGCGGCAGTTCGTCGAGGCGGAAGAAGCCGACGTCGGTGGTTTCAAAGCCCGCCGTGGGGGCGGCCTGGTCGGTGCGCTCGCAGAGAAAGTACAACTTATAGAAGTCACGCACGTCGGGCCGGTACAGGCCCTTGGCTTTGTGGGTCACGCTGTACAGCGTGCGTGCGGTGACGCTTAAGCCAGCTTCTTCGCGAAGCTCCTTGACGATGTTTTCTGCAGCCGACAATCCGATATCGGCATAACCCCCCGGTAATGCCCAACAGCCATCCGTTGCTTCGCGTACCAGCAGGATCCGCTCGTCTTCAATCAGCGCGCCACGCACATCGATCATCGGTGTTGAATAGCGCTGCGCGAAGTCCGAGACCAGGCCGGTAATGCGCTCCAGAGGCACTTGTCCCAACTGCGCAAGCATACTGTGGGCAATATGGGCGATCTCTTCCAGGCGTTCGCGCTCGAAGTCATCAGTGCAAAAGTGCAGCCCGGTGGATGCCAATGCCTGCAGGCGCTTGGCCTGGGCCAGCCAGGTGGATTCCATGGTGTGGTTCCTTGAGTTGCGGCGAAGTCTGGTTTTAATCGCTGTGATCCTCGAACGCAAACCCTTACGCCGAGGGTGCCTCAAAAATCGCCTCGATCGGCCGTTCAAACAGCCTGGCTATTTTGAAGGCCAACGGCAGGCTGGGGTCGTAGCGGCCCGTTTCGATGGCGTTGACGGTCTGGCGCGACACTTCAAGTTGTGCCGCCAGATCCGCCTGGGACCAGCCTCGGTCGGTACGCAATTGGCGCATCAGGTTGTTCATCGATAACGCCTTGCGCCGATCACCGTGGCTACTGCCCAGATACCGCCCATGACGGGCCATACAAAAAACATCGACAGGCGGGGCAGGCCGGCGGTTTCCAGGAAGCCATAGCTGAAGGTGATCAGCGCCGTGCAGATAAATGCAATGCCCAGGGCCTCCAATTGAATCTTGCGGCCCATCTCATCCATTCGCCCCAATTGGCGGATCGCCGCCAAGGCCATGGCGACGAGGGGAATGACCGGGACCAGGGCGAGGGAGATTTTCCCAGCGCCCTCGGGGGCGTCGGCCAGAAAGTGGGTACTGACAAGCACGGCAACCACATAGGCGGCCAGGGCGATGAAGAATTCCACAAAATAGCGTTTGATTGGCATGCGCGCGTTCCGTAAGTAAAGGGAGCTTTACACTAGGAGGGCAAATGTCGAGTGTCAAGCTCGCTTTACATTTTGCAGGCTCGATCCTGCAATCAATTCCAGGATTTACTCACCGCGATAAATACAGCCACTGGTGCAGGTCTCGTGGATACGAATGGCGCTGAGTTCCGGCAGCAAGGGCTTCAACTCGTTCCAGATCCACTTGGCCAGCACTTCGCTGGTCGGGTTCTCCAGGCCGGGGATGTCGTTGAGGTAGTTGTGGTCGAGGCGCTCATAGAGCGGCTTGAAAATCGCCTTGATCTCCGAAAAGTCACGGATCCAGCCGGTATGCGGGTCAAGGTCGCCGCTCAGATGGATGGCCACCTTGAAGGAGTGACCATGCAGGCGCCCGCACTTATGGCCTTCGGGGACGTGAGGCAAGCGGTGGGCGGACTCGAATGTGAACTCTTTGAAAATTTCCACGGTATGACCTGTAAGGCAGGAGTTTCTAGGGCGGTGTGCGGTTGTCAGTGTCGGGTGGGCGCTTGATGGGCCCAGGCGACCGACTTGGCGCGCATTCTAACCTGTTTTAAGGGCCGACCTGGTGGCGTGTATCAAGCGTGGTTATTCCTGGGACCACAACGTTGTACTGACCTTGACCCCGTCCCCACACGGCAGTGAGTACTGCGACCCTCGCCGCTGCAACTCTGCGAGTGCACGGGCACACTGCACCTGGCCTTGGGCCGCCGCGTTATCAATGCTGATGTTGCCGGTGGTTTCAGACACAAGGTCGCCGTTTTTCTCGACCCGGATCAATGGCCGCTCGGGCTTGATTTCAAACCGGCTTTTCGTCGGCTCGATGTTCAGTGCCAGGTCGGCAGGGGCGGCGGGCAGTTGATCTTCGGTAACACCATACCGCTTGAGCAGCGAGAGATTGGGCAAGTCTTGTGCGCTTGTTGGGCCCACTGCCAGGAGCAGGAACAAACCAAGGCCATACATTATTCGGCGCTCAGAACCCATGATTGTATCTTTCCATGGTTGATTCTTGATGGGCTGGATTGAAGAACAACTTGTTGTTATCGCAACCGCGTTTAGGGCATGGAGTGTCCAACCAGAAAGAAGAGCCGTAGCGGTTGCCGAACTGCGTGCCTGGTTCATAAACCTTGAACGAGGACGGGTTGAAACTACCGGCGCTGCAGCCGCTGGTAATCAGGGCAACAGTAAAGAGGCCCAGGAGCTTTATGGGGTTCATAGGGGGTAATCCGTTTTAAGTTGATCAGTGTTCTACAGCGCTGCCCAGGAGCCTGGCAGCATGGTCCAAGGCCTAGGCCTCTTCACTCTCGAATTCCAGCAAGTCGCCGGGCTGGCAATCCAGAGCGATACATAGCTTGTTCAGGGTTTCGAGTTTAAAACCTTTGATTTTTCCGTTTTTCAATAGCGATAGATTGGCTTCCGTAATCCCAATGGCTTCTGCAAGCTGATTGGAGCGGATCTTTTTCTTCGCCATCATGACGTCCAAACGAATAATGATCGTCATGGTTTATATGATGCTTTTGTTTTCATCGTTAATAGCCTTGGACTCAGCCACTATTAATGAGAACGCACACAGAAATATGCCTTGGATGATTTCATAGATCGCGGTGGATGAAATACCAATGTCGATGCTGATGGCGCGCTCTCCGGAAGGCATGTCTATCGCCAGGGCCAAACCCTGGAGGGTGTAAATCACAGGTGCCAACAGTGGGCTGATAATAAAAAGAAGTCCCATCCACCACAGCATCTTTATATTTGATTCGATCCAGATCTGTCCTTTGGAAAGACGCATGAAAAAAATGCCGGTCAGTAACAGCGCAACCACCATCAGGTCGGCAGGCAGCATATCCAATACCAGAAGCAGGCCGGTTGCCAGGGACGATGGCTGATAGTCCGGGGCCAACAGCAAAGGCATCTGGCTGCCATAGGTGCTCAGGTGACTGGCCAGGATATTCGAATAGTCGAAGATCCAGAGCAATGGGGTACAGCCGAACTCGACAAGTGCCACGGCCCACGCCAGCAACGCGGCAAAGGCTCCGATGGAGCGCAGGCGGCTGTTGGTGGAGACGGAATCCAGATTGTTGTCCATGTGTCGTTCCAAACGCAGTTGATGGGGCGAATAATCCATGAATAATTATCGAATTACAATAATTTTTTCCAAAAAAATTAATGGCGCCCTCTGCATCCTTAAACGTTCGGGGGTAGCAATAAAAGCGAGTCACAGGGCAATCAGGCGCTCACCCAATCGGTCGTTATCGGCCAGTTCTAGGAACTCATCACCCAGCCTCTGGCTTTCACTCATTGCGGTTTGCCAGTACTGATTGCGTCGGGCGTCATCCCCCAAAAAGCGTTTGAAGTCGCTGCGATCTGGCAATTTGCCGTAGGGCAGGCGAGCCAGGTACTCCCGTGAGGGCGCCAATAGCAACACATCCTGCAAACCCTGGGGGTTGCTGCGCCGCCACGGCAGGCCCTTATCGAACCAGCCGGGGATGACCCGGTCGGTGAAGTGCGGGTACAGCACGATGTCATCGCCGTGGTAGGGCAGGTCGAGGTGGTAGTCCAGCAGGCCGCCATCGCGATAGGTGCCGGCACCGGCGCCCGGCAGGTCGCGCACGCCTTGCATGACCATGGGGATCGAGCCGGACGCCAGCAGTGCCTGGCGCAGGTTGCCCAGTTCCAGGTCGAGGAAGCGCGAAGGGAAATCCTTGAGCGGGTGCAATGGCGGCGCCTGGCGCGGGTCGTGGATGATCAGTCGTTCAAAATGCCGGGACAGCCGCGCACGGCCACGCAGGTTGTCGGCGATTACCGAGGACAGGCCCAGGCCCAGGCGGCCACGGTGATCGTCGGCCAGCAGGCCATGGCTTTTGACGACCACGATATTCAGGCGATAGTGCGGGTTATCCAGCAGCGTCGCATCGCGCCCGGCCAACAGGTCATCGAGCATGCGCTGGCAGCTCTGGCTGACTTCGGCCATGGTCACGCCCTTGGCAAAGCGTTGCTCGTTGTACAAGCGACCAAGGTCGAGCAGGCCTTGTACAGGGTCTGGCAGGCAGGCGCTGGCAAAGCGCCAGGAACCGATGGAGGCACCGATCAGCGAGCGCTCGCGGGGCGCGCGCGCCAGCCAGTCACCGAACAGCGCCAGGTCCAGGCCCTGTATGCCCAAGGCCTTGGGGCCCCCGGCTGCGCCGGGCAAAATTCCTACGTCGGCAGGCTGCAGGCCTTGTTCGCGAATGCGTGCAAAGGCGCGCTGGCCAGCCTTGAGCGTCAGGGCTGGAAACTTGATGTGGATGGCGGTCATACCGATCTCTGTGCAGGCGAGCAGGGCAGTATAGGAAATCTTCCCGGGGGCCTGGCAAGGTGTTGTGGGACAATTGCCATGGTGGCAATTCAGTTTCAGTTAAGTTGCGATCCGTACTGTAGGGAGCGTAGGCAAAACATCCTGAAATGGAGAATCATCATGAAATACCTCACAGCCGTTATCGCCGCCAGTATCATCGCCCTCACCACCGGCCTGGCCCAGGCCCGGGACCTGGGACCGGATGAAGCGCTGAAACTGCGTGACGCTGGTACCATCCTGTCGTTCGAGAAGCTCAACGCTGCCGCCCTGGCCAAACATCCCGGTGGCACTGTGCATGAGACCGAGTTGGAGCAGGAGTACGGCAAATACATTTACCAGGTTGACCTGCGCGATGCCCAGGGCGTCGAGTGGGACGTGGAATTGGACGCTGTCACCGGGCAAGTTCTCAAGGATCATCAGGATACGTAATGAAGGTAAATCTACGCACCGGCAGTCGACTGGCGCTGGTGCTCCTGGCCTTTTGCTCGGTGGTGGCTGCCCGAGACCTCAATCAGGACGAAGCCCTGGCGCTGCGCCAGCAAGGGGTGATCCTGTCCCTTGAGCAACTGCTGCAGCAGGCCATGGCGCGGCATCCCGGGTCCCGGTTGCTGGAGGCCGAGCTTGAGAGCAAGCACGACCGCTACGTCTATGAAGTAGAGCTGGTGACCACCGATGGCGTGGTTCGGGAAATTAAACTGGACGCGACCACGGGCGCGCTGCTTAAAGACGAGGAAGATGACTGATGCGCCTGCTTCTGGTGGAAGACCATGTGCCCCTGGCCGATGAATTGCTGGCCGGGCTCAAAGCCCAGGGGTACGCCGTGGATTGGCTGGCGGACGGTCGTGACGCGGTGTATCAGGGGCGCAGCGAGCCGTATGACCTGATCATCCTCGATCTGGGCTTGCCCGGGCTGCCGGGGCTTGAGGTGTTGAGCCAATGGCGCGCCGCCGCCCTGGCGACCCCGGTGTTGATCCTCACCGCCCGTGACTCCTGGGCCGAACGCATCGAAGGGCTCAAGGCCGGAGCCGACGATTACCTGAGCAAACCGTTTCACCCCGAAGAGTTGTACCTGCGCATCCAGGCGTTGTTGCGCCGCTCCCATGGCCAGGCCAACCAGCCGACGCTGCAGGCCGCCGGCCTGCATCTGGATGAAGGCCGCCAGTGTGTGATGCGCGACGGTGCCGAGGTGCAACTGACCGCTGCCGAGTTCCGTCTGCTGCGCTACTTCATGCTGCATCCCGAGCAGATCCTGTCCAAAAGCCACCTGGCCGAGCACTTGTACGATGGTGAAACCGAGCGCGACTCCAACGTCCTCGAAGTGCACGTCAATCATCTGCGCCGCAAGCTGGGGCGTAGCGTGATTGAAACCCGGCGCGGCCAGGGTTATCGCTTTGGCGCCAGCCCCACGTGAGGTCGATCCAGCGGCGTTTGAGCCTGGGGCTGATCAGCGTGATGGTGATCGTCGGCCTGGTGCTGGCGCAAACCAGCCTGTGGCTGTTTGAAATGGGTTTGCAGCGCTACCTGGAGTCGGGCCTGCGCAACGACAGTGAAAACCTGCTGGTGGCCCTGGTGCGTGGCCCCGGTGGCGTGCAACTGGATGAACAGCGCTTGTCGCCGGCCTATCAGCGGCCGTTCTCCGGGCATTATTTTCGTATCGACTTCAGCGACAACCACTGGCGCTCCCGCTCCCTGTGGGACCAGGAACTGCCGCAGCTGCCCCAGGCCGGCCTGCAGGGCAATCTGCAGTTGGGCCCGGAAGGCCAGCAATTGCTGATACTGCGCTCGGACTACAAACGGTTTGGCCAGGCGATTTCCATCAGCGTGGCCCAGGACTACACACCGGTGCGCGAGAGTTTTCGCCTGATGCGCCAGGTCGGCCTGGTCCTGGGGATGGCGGCGTTGCTGCTGATCCTGCTGCTGCAACGGGTCACTGTGCGTCGGGCCCTGCGCCCGCTGGAGACCGCCCGCGAGCAGATCGCGCAGTTGCAGCAAGGCCAGCGCTCGCAACTGGACACCCAGGTGCCGGTGGAACTGGAGCCGCTGGTGGCACAGATCAATCACCTGCTGGCCCATACCGAAGACAGCCTCAAACGCTCGCGCAACGCCCTGGGCAACCTCGGCCACGCCTTGAAGACGCCCCTGGCAGTGCTGTTGAGTGTGGCGTCCAGCGAGCAGCTCAAGGACCAGCCGCAATTGGCCAAGTTGTTGCGCGAGCAGTTGCAGCAGGTGCAGCAACGGCTCAACCGCGAACTCAACCGCGCGCGCCTGGCCGGTGAAACCCTGCCCGGCGCACTGTTCGACTGCGACAGCGAGCTGCCAGGCCTGCTGGCGACCCTGAACATGATCCACGGCGAGCACCTGGACCTGAGCTACCACGTACGCCCCGGCCTGCAGTTGCCTTGGGACCGTGAAGACCTGCTGGAGCTGCTGGGCAACCTGCTGGACAACGCCTGCAAATGGGCGGATGCCGAGGTGCGCGTGAGCATTGACGAGGCGCCCCATAGTTTTCAGCTGCGGGTCGAGGATGACGGGCCGGGGATTCCCGAGGCTCAGCGTAGCCAGGTGTTCAGCCGAGGCACTCGACTGGATGAGCAGACCGATGGCCATGGCCTGGGGTTAGGGATCGTGCGGGATATCGTTGAGGTGTGGGGTGGCACTTTGCAGTTGCATGAGAGTGAGTTCGGCGGCCTCAAGGTGCTGATCGAGTTACCCCGACGCCAGGGCTGATGGCACTTTGTTTTCGATTTGTAGGGATTTGCAACAAGGCTTTTCCTTGTAACGCCTGGCCGCAACCATTTCGCTTATAACAGCCACCTGGCTGACCATGCCGAGCGTTTTTTTCGCTCAAGGCATGGTGTCTGTCAGAGCACTTGCCAGCCGGGCACTCGCTTGCTCGGTACCTAATAAGAAAGATAAAAGGTGACTCCCATGCGAATGACCAAGCGTTTCAGTGTGTTTGCTGCTGCCGCAGCCTTTGCCACAAGTACTGCAGCACTCGCCGCCCCCACATTTATCAACGTGCTGACGGGGGGTACCAGCGGCGTGTATTACCCGATCGGCGTGGGCCTGTCGCAGCTCTACAGCAATGGCATCGAAGGGTCGAAGACCTCGGTGCAGGCCACCAAAGCGTCGGTAGAAAACCTCAACCTGCTACAAGCCGGTCGCGGCGAGCTGGCCTTTGCCCTGGGTGACTCGGTAGCCGATGCGTGGAATGGAGTCGAAGAGGCCGGCTTCAAAGCCCCGTTGCAAAAACTGCGGGCGATTGCCGGCACCTATCCGAACTACATCCAGATCGTTGCCAGCCAGGAGTCCGGCATCACCACCCTGGCCGACCTGAAAAACAAGCGCATCTCCGTCGGCGCGCCGAAATCCGGCACCGAGCTTAACGCCCGCGCGATCTTCAAGGCGGCTGGCCTGAGCTATGAAGACCTGGGCAAGGTCGAGTTCCTGCCTTACGCCGAGTCGGTCGAATTGATCAAGAACCGCCAGTTGGACGCCACCTTGCAGTCTTCGGGCCTGGGCATGGCGGCGATCCGTGACCTGGCCGCAACGATGCCGGTCACCTTCGTTGCCATTCCCCCAGAGGTCATCGCCAAGATCGACAACGCGGCCTACCAGGCCGGCACGATCCCGGCAGGCACCTACGACGGTCAGGCCAGCGATGTACCCACAGTGGCCATCACCAACCTCCTGGTCAGCCATGACGGTGTGCCCGATGACGTGGCCTACCAGATGACCAAACTCATGTTCGACAACCTCGATCGCCTGGGCAATGCCCACTCGGCCGCCAAGGATATCCAGTTGGAAGGCGCGGCCAAGGGCCTGCCGATCCCGCTGCATCCGGGCGCCGAGCGCTTCTATACGGAGGCAGGCGTCCTGTAGGCGGCAGGTGGGTGCTGTGTGCAGCACCCACCGCTGCGCGCACTTGCCTGGGTTGCGAATAAAACCTTCGTACATCGCGCATCGGGTTTTGTTGGTCTATCGACGTTGTAACGTGGGAGTACCCGCATGAGTGAGCAAGACCAAAGCCTCGCCGCCAATCCCAGGGATTGGCCCCGAGCACTGTTTTATGTCGCGCTGTTGTTTTCCGTGTTCCAAATCATCACCGCAGCCTTCCATCCGGTCTCCAGCCAGATTCTGCGGGCCGTGCACGTGGGTTTTTTGCTACTGGTGGTATTTCTGTGCTTTCCGGCGCGGGGCAAGGCCCAGCCCTGGCAACCGCTGGCCTGGCTATTGGGGCTGGCCGGGATGGCCACGGCGTTCTACCAGTGGTATTTCGAAGCCGCGCTGATTCAACGCTCCGGCGACCTGAGCGGCAGCGACATGGTCGTCGGCCTGGTGCTGATCGTGCTGGTGTTCGAAGCAGCGCGGCGGGTGATGGGGATTGCCTTGCCGCTGATCTGTGCGCTGTTCCTGGCTTACGGCCTGTTTGGCCAGTACCTGCCGGGCGAGCTGATGCACCGCGGCTATGCCATCGACCAGATCGTCAACCAACTGGCCTTTGGCACCGAGGGGCTGTACGGCACGCCGACCTATGTCTCGGCCACGTACATCTTCCTGTTTATCCTGTTCGGCGCGTTCCTCGAACAAGCCGGGATGATCAAACTGTTCACCGACTTCGCCATGGGCCTGTTCGGCCATAAGCTCGGTGGCCCGGCGAAGGTGTCGGTGGTGTCGTCGGCGCTGATGGGCACCATCACCGGTTCGGGGGTGGCGAATGTGGTGACCACCGGCCAATTCACCATCCCGTTGATGAAGCGCTTTGGCTACAAGTCGGCGTTTGCCGGCGGCGTGGAAGCGACCTCGTCGATGGGCAGCCAGATCATGCCGCCGATCATGGGCGCGGTGGCTTTTATCATGGCCGAGACGATCAACGTGCCGTTCTTCGAAGTGGCCAAGGCCGCGTTGATTCCGGCCATGTTGTACTTTGGCTCGGTGTTCTGGATGGTTCACCTGGAAGCCAAGCGTTCCAACCTGTGCGGCTTGCCCAAGAGCGAATGCCCGAACCCCTGGGCTGCGGTGAAGCAGCGCTGGTATCTGCTGATCCCGTTATTCGTGCTGATCTACCTGCTGTTCTCCGGACGCACCCCGTTGTTCTCCGGCATGGTCGGCCTGGCACTGACCTCCATCGTCATCCTGGGCTCGGCGATCATACTGCGGGTGTCGTCCACGGCCCTGCGTTTGGTTTTCTGGATCGTCCTGGGCGTGCTGTGTGCGGGCTTCTTCCGGCTCGGTATCGGCATGGTGTTTGGAGTCGTGGCGCTGTTGGTGGCGGTGTGCTGGTTCATCAAGGGCGGCCGCGACACCCTGACAATCTGCCTGCATGCCCTGGTTGAAGGCGCACGCCATGCCGTGCCGGTGGGCATCGCCTGCGCGCTGGTGGGGGTGATCATCGGGGTGGTGTCGCTGACCGGGGTGGCCTCGACCTTTGCCGGCTACATCCTCGCTATCGGCCAGGACAATCTGTTCCTTTCGCTGGTACTCACCATGCTTACCTGCCTAGTGCTGGGCATGGGCATACCGACCATTCCCAACTACATCATCACCAGCTCGATTGCCGCGCCGGCCTTGTTGGACCTGGGCGTGCCGCTGATTGTGTCGCATATGTTCGTGTTCTATTTCGGCATCATGGCCGACCTCACGCCGCCGGTAGCGCTGGCCTGTTTCGCGGCGGCACCGATTGCCCGGGCAAGCGGCCTGAAAATCAGCCTGTGGGCGATCCGCATCGCCGTGGCCGGGTTTGTCGTGCCGTTCATGGCGGTGTACGAGCCGGCATTGATGCTGCAGGGCGACAGCCTGCTGGCGACCCTGTATGTGGTGGCCAAGGCGCTGCTGGCCATCGGTATCTGGGGCGCGGTGTTCACTGGCTACCTGCTGACCAGGCTCAGTGGGTGGGAGCGGGTGGTGGGCTTTGCCGCCGGCGCCAGCCTGATTCTGGCAACGCCGTTAAGCGATGAAATCGGCTTCGTCCTGGCGGCGCTGTTGATTGCGCAGCACTGTTGGCGTGCCCATCGCGCCCAGGTGGCTGCGGTGTGATCGGTTTGTGCCTGGGCTTGGCGGGTACGGTGTGGGCGCAGGTCCCCACGCCGGCCTTCACCCTGGCCTGGACGCATACGATCGAGAAAGTGCGCTGGGAAGAGGATTACCGCGTGACCCCGGAGGGGTTGGTGCTGGGGGAGGCACGGGTCAAGGGCTCGGGGGCCGGTATGGAGATTCCGGACGGCGCCCAACTGCGCGAGGGCAGCTGGCATTACCAGCGTCAGTTGCCCCCGTTGCAACCCCTGCGCTTGGGGCGAACCCCTGAGGCCGGGGATTATCAACTGTGTTTCAACCAGCACTGCCACTGGATAAGTACCTGGCTTGGCCCGCCACAGGCGAGCCAGCCAGCATTGGAACTCTGGAGTTGTGAACTGGCGACGTACGGCGCCCAACCCAGTGCATTTCAAATTGCCATCAAACCCGGAACTGATCCATCAAGCCTTGTTGCTGATTGGCCAGGCTATTGAGTGTCTGGCTGACCCGGGCCGACTCATTGGCCTGACCCGACAGCGACTCGGTCACGTCGCGAATCGTCGCCACGTTGCTGTTGATCTCCTCGGCCACCGCGCTTTGTTGCTCGGCGGCGCTGGCGATCTGCAGGTTCATGTCGCTGATCACCGTCACCGCATCGCCGATCTGGCGCAATGCCGTTACTGCCTGGCCGACCTGTTCCACACTGCCTTGGGCCTGGCGATGGCTGTTGCTCATGGAACTCACCACTTCCTGGGTGCCGTTTTGCAACTGCTCGATCACCTGGCGGGTTTCTTCCACCGACTCCTGGGTGCGCCGTGCGAGGTTGCGCACTTCATCGGCGACCACCGCAAAACCACGCCCGGCCTCACCGGCACGGGCAGCTTCGATGGCGGCGTTGAGGGCCAGCAGGTTGGTCTGTTCGGCAATCGCGCGGATCACTTCCAGCACAGAGCCGATCTGCTCGCTATTGGCCGCCAGGCCTTCGACCTGGGTCATCGCCGTACTCATATCGGCGGCGAGGTGGCCGATGCTGGTGGTGGTGCGGTCGATCACGGTCAGGCCTTCGCGGGTGGCCTGATCGGCATCGCGGGCGGCGTGTGCGGCCTGGGCAGCGCTGCGGGCGACGTCCTGGGCGGTGGCGCTCATCTCGTGGGAGGCGGTGGCCACCTGGTCGACCTGGCGGTATTGCTGGTCCATGCCGGCACTGGTCTGGCTGGCAATCGCCGCCGATTGGTCGGCGGTGCTGCGCGCGTCCTGCACCGAGCGTTTGACCTCGGCAATGATCGGTTGCAGCTTGTCAAGGAAACGGTTGAACCAACTGGCCAGTTCACCGAGTTCGTCGCGCTTGTCGTAGGCCAGGCGCCTGGTCAGGTCGCCTTCGCCGCTGGCGATATCCTCCAGCATGCGGGCCACGCCGAGGATTGGCCGGGTGACGCTACGGGCCATCAGCCACACCAACAGCAAACCGACAATCGCGGCGAGCAAGCCCAGGCCCAGTTCCAGCAAGGTGCCTTTGGTGTTGTCGGCATCCAGTTCGGCCTTGAGGGCTTGGGCGGGGCCGATCAGGACTTGTTCCGGCACGTCCAGCAACACGCCCCAGGACTTGCCATCGGGAATTGGCTGGAACGGCGCCAGCACCTTGAGTTGCTGGCCGGTGCGCAGGCTGTAGGTTTGGGTACTGTTGGCCATGGCACTGATCAGTTGTGCGCCGCTGGTGGTGTCGACGCTGTCCAGGCGCTGGCTGAGCTTGCTTGCATCCGGGCTGTAGCCGGCGAGCAAACCTACCGGGCTGATGATGCTGACCTTGGTCTGGCCGTCATACAGCTTGCGGCTGGCATTCTGGCTGACCGCCTGCAGGCTGTTGAGGTTGATGTCCACCGACAGCGAGGCGATGACTTTGCCATTGACCGTGAGGGGGAACACGATGCTGGTGAGCAACACGTTTTGCCCGTCGATCACATAGAAGTACGGTTCGATCACGCACGGTTTGAGGGTAGTGCGCGGGCAGGTGAACCAGGTGTTGGCCTTTTCGCCGCTGGGGCCGACGCTGGTGTCGGACATGTCGCTTTCCGGCAGTGCCATCGAGGTCAGCTTGCCGGGTGTCGGCTGCGACCAGTACAGGGCGAAGCGGCCCTTCTCGTTACTGCCCAGCTCGTCCTGGCCGGTAAACAACTCATCCTTGCCATCCAGGGCATTGGCTTCGAACACCAGGGAAAGGCCCAGCAGGTCCGGATTGGCCTGCAGCGCGGCCTTGACTTGGCGCGTCAGGTCTTCACGCAAGTCAAAGGCATCAAGGAAGCGCTTCTCGGCCTGTTCCCGCAAAAACAGCACCTGGCGCGAAAAACCATGGCCGTACTGGTAAGCGTCCATAAACTGTTGGCGGATGCCCAGCGCCTGGACTTCCCCCTGGGCTTCGATGCGCGATTGAGCCGCGACATTGAGCATCTGCGTGCTGGAGGTCTGGACCCTATGTGAGCTCTGATCCATCCGATACAGCGAAAGACCCACTAGCAGGGTCACGATCCCCAACAGACAAAGGCCGGCGAGGAGGGTGATTTTCCATTGAATGGACAGCTGCCTGAGCGACATGGAGATCTTT
Organism: Pseudomonas sp. 06C 126; assembly: GCF_001855215.1. Taxonomy (NCBI): domain Bacteria; kingdom Pseudomonadati; phylum Pseudomonadota; class Gammaproteobacteria; order Pseudomonadales; family Pseudomonadaceae; genus Pseudomonas; species Pseudomonas sp. 06C 126. The sequence goes on from NZ_MIFU01000090.1 coordinate 61,529, forward strand.
TAACCTTCGTTACGACAGAGATGATCCGTTGTATCGGCCGCCCGGTTTTTTTCTTTATTCATACGATCAATTGAATTCTGATTACGACGTCGCGCTTTGACATGGCGTGTCGGCTGCTGCAAAGTGCGCGCCCTCTAATAAAACGCCTTTTCTGCGTGTGCCGTGGTCGCCATTTGGCCAGGGTGCCGGCGCGTGTTGTTTTTATGTTTCTGTCTTGAGGTAACCATGATTAACGCAGTAATCGCCGCGGTCGGCACCATGCTCGTGCTGAGCCTGTCCCGCGTGCATGTGGTCATCGCGATCATCGTCGGCGCCCTGGTCGGCGGCTTGACCGGTGGTCTTGGCATCGACGCGACACTCAGCGCATTCAACAGCGGCCTGGGCGGCGGCGCCACGGTGGCGCTGTCCTACGCATTGCTCGGTGCTTTCGCGGTGGCGATCGCCAAGTCCGGCCTGGCCCACGCCCTGGCGGACAAGGCGCTGCTGCTGGTGGATCGCCAGGAAGCGACGGGCGGCAGTCATGTCAAATGGCTGCTGATCTGCCTGCTGGGCGCGGTGGCGATTGCCTCGCAGAACATCCTGCCGATCCATATCGCCTTTATCCCGCTGCTGGTGCCGCCTCTTCTGTATGTGCTGACCAAGTTGCAGATTGACCGGCGCCTGATCGCCTGTGTCATGACCTTTGGCCTGATCACCCCGTACATGTTCCTGCCGGTGGGCTTCGGCAACATCTTCCTCAACCAGATCCTGCTGGCCAACGTCGCCAAGAGTGGGGTGGATATCAGCCAGGTCAATGTGACCCACGCCATGGGCATCCCGGCGCTGGGCATGGTGTTCGGCCTGTTGGTGGCGGTGTTTATCAGCTACCGCAAGAAGCGCGTCTACGACCTGGAGAAAATCGAGCGGGTCGAGCAAGTGGCGGTGCAATACAACCCGCTGACCCTGCTGGTAGCCGGGCTGGCCATTGCCTCGGCGTTTATCATTCAACTGTGGCTGGACTCAATGATCATTGGTGCCCTGGCGGGTTTCCTGATCTTCTCGGTGTCGGGCATCGTGCGCTGGCGCGACACCGATGACCTGTTCACCGAAGGCATGAAGATGATGGCGATGATCGGCTTCATCATGATCGCGTCCTCCGGGTTTGCCCAAGTGCTCAAGGCCACCGGCCAGGTGCAGACGCTAGTGCAGGCCTCTGCGGCGTTTATCGGCCATAGCCGTGGCGTGGGCGCGCTGTTGATGTTGCTGGTGGGGTTGCTGGTGACCATGGGGATTGGCTCGTCGTTTTCCACGGTACCGATCCTGGCGGCGATTTTCGTGCCGCTGTGTGTGCAACTGGGCTTCAGCCCCCTGGCCATTGTCTGCATCGTCGGCACCGCTGGCGCCCTGGGCGATGCCGGTTCGCCAGCGTCGGACTCCACCCTGGGACCGACCTCGGGTTTGAACATCGACGGCCAGCACCACCATATCTGGGACACCGTGGTCCCGACCTTCCTGCACTACAACCTGCCGCTGCTGGTGTTCGGCTGGTTTGCCGCGATGACCCTCTGACCTCTCCTGTAGGAGCGAGCTTGCTCGCGAAGGATTCAAGGGCACCGCGTCCATCCAGGATGCCCGTGTTATTGCCGACGACTTTCGCGAGCAAGCTCGCTCCTACAGTTTTTTCTCTCAGGGCCGTTAACCCCTTAACGTTGCCCTATAAGAGAGAAGATCCATGCGTCTGAGTCTGAAGGCCAAAGTCCTGTCCCTCGCCGTACTGCCGGTGTTGCTGTTTGCCGTGGTCATCAGCCTGACCACGGTATGGATCCTCAAGGAACAGGCGCGCAGCGAGGTGGCTGAAACCCGCGAGCGGCTGCTCAACAATGCCAAGGCCACCCTGCAGAGTTACGTGGAAGTGGCGATGAGCACCATCAAGCCGCTGTACGACGCCGCCGCTCCTGGCGATACGCAGGCGCGGGCGCAGGTGGTCAAGCTGTTGTCCAACACCACCTACGGCAAGGACGGATATTTCTTTGGCTACGACTCCGAGACCATCCGCCTGTTCAAGGGCAACAGCCCCGACGGTGTGGGCAAAAGCTTCAAGGACAACCGTGACCCCAACGGTGTCTACGTCAACCGCGACCTGGTGAAGGTCGGCAAGGACGGCACCCACTACCTGCAATACAGCTCGACCCAGCCGGGGCAAACCGAACTGGTGCCCAAGCTTGGTTACACCGAATACTTGCCCAAGTGGGACATGGTGATCGGTACGTCGGTCAACCTCGACGGTATCGACGCCCTGGTCAGTGAGGTGGAAGCCAAGGTCAACGAACGTATGGAAGGGGTGTTGTTGAGCATCGTCGGTATCGCCGTGGTCCTTCTGTTGCTGATTGCGGCAGTGGGCATGGTGCTGGCCAATACCATCCTGCGCCCCTTGCACCTGATGAAGGCCAACCTCGACGACATCGCCGCCGGCGAGGGTGATTTGACCCGCCGCCTGGCAATCACCAGCCAGGACGAGTTGGGTGAACTGGCGGGTTCGTTCAACCGCTTTGTCGACAAAATCCATGGCTTGGTGCGCCAGATCACCGACATGACTTCGCAACTGACCGGCCTGGTCAGCCAGGTATCCGAGCAGGCCCACCGTTCGGAACAGGCGATGGAGCGCCAGCGCCAGGAGACTGACCAGGTGGCTACGGCGATCAACGAAATGTCGTCTGCCGCCCATGAAGTGGCCCGCAGTGCCCAGGGCGCCGCGGTGGCGGCGCAGCAGACCGACGCCGAAGGCCAGGCCGCCAAACGCGTGGTGGATGGCAGCATCGCGCAGATTCATGCACTGGTGAATGACATCCGCAGCAGCGGCGTGTCCCTGGACAGCCTGCAACAGGACGTATCGTCGATTGTCAGCGTGCTCGGGGTGATCCGCTCGATTGCCGAGCAGACCAACCTGCTGGCCCTCAACGCCGCCATCGAAGCGGCCCGCGCCGGTGAAGCCGGACGTGGCTTTGCGGTGGTGGCCGATGAAGTGCGCGCACTGGCCAGCCGCACCCAACAAAGCACCCAGGAAATCCAGGGCATGATCGACCGCCTACAAAAGGGCACCGAGGCGGCTGTGGAATCCATGCGCCGCTCCAGCGATGCCGGCGACGGCACCTCGGCCCAGGCCAATGAGGCCGGGGCGTCCCTCGATACCATGGCGCAGTTGATCGGCACCATCAACACGATGAACGCGCAGATCGCCAGCGCCGCGGAAGAGCAAACCGCCGTGGCGGAAGAGATCAACCGCAGCGTGCATCAGATTGCGGTGGCGGTGGACAGTGTGGCGGACGAAACCCAGCAGGGCGCGCAGACTTCACGCAGCCTGGCGGATCTGGGGCAGCGATTGGGGCAGTTGGTGGGGCAGTTCAGGATCTGACCTGGCAATTGCAGTGCTTGTTCTGGCCTCATCGCGAGGCCCGCTCCCACATTTGACCCTGTTCACAGACCAAGTGTGGGGGCGGGCCTCGCGATGAGGCCCTCACAGATACCTACACATCCCGCATCAACAACCCAAACCCGATATCCATCTCCAACGGCACCGGCACATACACCGTATGCCCATCCCCGGGCGCCACCTCGATCGCCTCGCCCTTGGCGTTATGCATCCTCCCCAAGTCAAAATGGAAATTCCCCGCCGGGGTCATCAACTCCAGGTGGTTGCCCAGCGCAAAGCGGTTCTTCACCTTGACCTCGGCCAGCTCCCCGCGCCGCTCGCCGGTCAACTCGCCGACAAACTGCTGGCGCTCGGAAACCGAGCTACCGTTCTGGTAGTTCTGGTACTCGTCATGCACATGGCGGCGCAGGAAGCCTTCGGTGTAGCCGCGCTGGGCCAGGGATTCGAGGTTGGTCATCAAACCACGGTCGAACGCGCGCCCGGCCACCGCGTCATCAATGGCCTGGCGGTACACCTGGGTGGTGCGCGCCACATAGAAGTGGGATTTGGTGCGGCCTTCGATCTTCAGCGAGTGCACGCCCATCTGCGTCAGGCGCTCGACGTGCTGTACCGCCCGCAGGTCCTTGGCGTTCATGATGTAGGTGCCGTGCTCGTCCTCGAAGGCCGGCATCTGCTCATCGGGGCGGTTGGCCTCCTGGAGCAGGAACACCTGGTCGGTGGGCGCGCCAAGGCCCAGGGTCGGTTCGGGCTGATACTGCTGGACGATATCGCCCACGCTGTTTTCGACGGCGGGGCTGGCCTGGTACTTCCAGCGGCAGGCGTTGGTGCAGGTGCCCTGGTTGGCATCGCGCTTGTTCATATACCCCGACAACAGGCAGCGCCCGGAATAGGCCATGCACAGTGCGCCATGCACAAACACTTCCAACTCCATGGCCGGCACTTGCTGGCGGATTTCGGCGATTTCTTCCAGGGACAGTTCCCGCGACAGGATGATCCGGCAGATGCCTTGCTGTTGCCAGAACTCGACGCTGGCCCAGTTCACCGTATTGGCCTGTACTGACAGGTGGATCGGCATCTGCGGGAAGTGCCGGCGCACCAGCATGATCAAGCCGGGGTCAGACATGATCAGCGCGTCCGGGCCCATGGCGATCACCGGTTCCAGGTCCTTGAGAAAGGTCTTCAGCTTGGCGTTGTGCGGCGCGATGTTGACCACGACATAAAAGCGCTTGCCCTGGGCCTGGGCCTCGGCGATACCCAGGGCCAGGTTGGCGTGGTCGAACTCGTTGTTGCGCACCCGTAAGCTGTAGCGCGGCTGGCCGGCGTAGACCGCATCGGCGCCGTAGGCAAAGGCGTAGCGCATGTTTTTCAGGGTGCCAGCGGGGGCGAGCAATTCGGGAGCGAGGACAGGGGGCATGGGGATTCAGGTCGCAAAAGGGCGGCAGGGTAGCCGAGCCGGGCCGGGCGCTTATTGATCTGGGTCTACGCTGTAGAAATAAAGATGGCACTCGCCGGATGCGCGGTGGACTAAGCAACAGGGCGCGCTGGGCGCCCGGCGTTTTTCTGGTACGGATCGGACATGAACCAAACGAATCTGCAATTCAAAACCCTGCTGTTGCTGCTGGTCGTAGTGACTGTCGGCTTCTTCTGGATCCTGTTGCCGTTCTATGGCGCGGTGTTCTGGGCGATCATCCTCGGGATCATTTTTGCGCCCATGCAGCGGCGCCTGCAGCTCAAGTTTGGCTGGAACCGCAACCTGACGTCGCTGTGTACCTTGATGGTGTGCCTGGTGATCGCGATTTTACCGGTGATCATCACCAGCGCCTTGCTGGTGCAGGAGGGGGCGACGCTGTACAAGAACGTCGAGAGCGGCAAGCTGGATGTGGCGGGCTACATCGAACAATTCAAGAACTTCCTGCCGCCGTACTTCCAGCACCTGCTGGACCGCTTCGGCATGGGCAACCTGGAGGGCCTGCGCGAGAAAATCGTCAAGGGCGCGATGCAGGGCAGCCAGTTCTTCGCCAGCCAGGCGTTTAGCTTCGGCCAGGGCACCTTTGATTTCCTGGTGAGCTTTTTCATCATGCTGTACTTGCTGTTCTTCCTGCTGCGCGACGGTCCCGAACTGGTGCGCAAAGTGCGCACGGCGGTGCCGCTGGCCGAGCCGCAGAAGCGTCGCCTGCAACTGAAATTCAACCGCGTGGTGCGCGCGACCGTCAAAGGCAATGTGCTGGTGGCGGTGACTCAGGGCGCATTGGGTGGCCTGATCTTCTGGTTCCTGGACATTCCCAGCGCGTTGCTCTGGGCGGTATTGATGGCGTTCCTGTCGTTGCTGCCTGCGGTGGGGGCGGGGATTGTGTGGGGGCCGGTGGCTGCGTACTTCCTGCTCAGCGGTTCAATCTGGCAAGGAGTGGTGCTGGCCTTGTTCGGGGTATTTGTGATTGGCCTGGTGGACAATGTGCTGCGCCCGATCCTGGTGGGCAAGGACACCAAGATGCCGGATTACCTGATCCTGATCTCGACCCTGGGCGGGCTGTCGGTGTTCGGCCTCAATGGCTTTGTCATCGGCCCGTTGATCGCCGCGCTGTTTATCTCCAGCTGGGCGCTGTTTGTCGAGACCAAACCCCGGGTGCGGCTGCCATTGCCCTAGGCTGAGAAGCAGTGGGCCATCTTGCGGGACAGGGCGTGGGCGTCGGGCAACGATGCCAGGGGCCCGCTGATGGCTTCACCGTCGCGTACCAGGTACCAACAGGCGAGCAAACCCAGTTTGCGCAGGGGGCCGGGGACGGCACTGCCAACGACGGACATGATCTGGATAGTGGGCATATGTACCTCCATTGCTGATGGAGTTCACCTTACGGCGGCCGAGCGGCGAGGGAAAATCACCCTGCTCGATAGTCAACATCACTGCCATCGAGGCTGCGCCGACAGGGCTCAGTCCACCACCTGGTCCAGCATGTGCAGCACTTCTTGTTCATTGAGCAGGCCCTTGTGGACCAGGTTTTCTGCCAGCAACGAGAGAAACTTGGCGCTACGGTGGCCTTCAAGGTGCTTGAGTTCAGTCAAGGCGCTGTAGACCTTGCTGGAAGTGCAGAGGCCGGCGGTGCGGTGCGGGTTTTGTGTGGGCATGCTGGGGCGTCCTTGTTGTTATGACCTGTTATGGGGGACCGTTTCGATAGTGAGAGTGCCGCGTGACACAAACATGACAGCGCGCCCCCCGGTTGGGCAAGTACACTTTGGCCTTAATAATGTCGGATTTAACGGTCGGCGATGTCTCCATAACGACCCCGGCGAGATTTATTCAGACCCTGCACCCACAAAAAAGCCCCGCCTGGAATGCGGGGCTTTGTATACCGGGCTTACCAGCCGCGCCCGTAATAGCCTCGGGGCGGGCCGTAGTAGCCGCGTGGGGGCCCGTAATACACCGGCGCCGGGCGGTAATAAACCGGCTGCTGCACGTACACCGGTGGTGGCTGGTAATAGACCGGTGGCGGGGCGGCATACACCGGCTGCGGCTGGTAGTACACAGGTTGTTGCTGCACATACACCGGCCGATCATGGCTGGCGATCACTGAGCCCACCACGGCTGCGCCGACAACTGCACCCAAAACGGCCGGGCCACCCCAACCACCACCATGGGCGGAGGCTTGGCCGGCTACAGCAAGTGCACCGATCAGCAAGGCGATCCTGGGGATTTTACGCATCATGGTCTTTCCTCGGTTGGCCCCTGCGCTTGTGGTCTGAGACTCAAGGATTGTCGCGGGGATACTTTTAAGACAACGTATTTCAGCAAAACAGCACTGCCGCTAGGTAAAGGTTGTGTAAGGTCTGTACCGATTTGCTTACTTGAAGAGGAGTTACCGATGCTGATGAACCCCAACAAGGACACCCAGTTGTGCATGTCGTTGTCGGCCCGCCCGGGTAATTTCGGCCTGCGCTTTCATAACCATTTGTATGAGCAGTTGGGGCTGAATTTTTACTACAAGGCTTTCAGCAGCCAGGACTTGAACGGCGCTGTAGCCGGGATCCGCGCCTTGGGCATTCGTGGCTGTGGGGTGTCGATGCCGTTCAAGGAAGCCTGTATCGAACTGGTGGATGAACTCGACGACTCGGCCCGCGCCATCGCCTCAATCAACACCATCGTCAATACGGCCGGCCACCTCAAGGCCTACAACACTGATTACATCGCCATCGAGCAACTGCTGCAAAAGCACGCGGTGCCCAAGGACTCGACCTTTGCACTGCACGGCAGTGGCGGCATGGCCAAGGCCGTGGCCAGTGCCTTGCGTGACGGTGGCTACGCCAATGGCCTGATCGTTGCCCGTAACGAAGTGGCTGGCCGGGCCCTGGCGCGCAATCTGGGGTATGAGTGGCAGGCGACATTGGGTAACGCGCGGCCGCAGATGCTGGTCAACGTAACGCCCATCGGCATGACCGGCGGCGCCCAGGCCGAGGACCTGGCATTCGAGGCCGACGCCATTGATGCGGCAGAGACTGTATTCGATGTGGTGGCGATCCCCGCCGAAACGCCGGTGATCGTGCGTGGCCGGGCCCAGGGCAAGCGGGTGATTACCGGCCTGGAAGTGATCGCGATCCAGGCACTGGAGCAGTTCGTGCTGTACACCGGCATACGCCCGACGGATGAGCAGTTCCAGAAAGCCGTAGCGTTTGCCCGACAGGGCTAAGGCAGGCCTTGTAGGAGCCGGCAAGCCGGCGATGGCGGCAAGGGCCTTATCGCCGGCAAGCCGGCTCCTACAAAGGGGCGGTTATTCGAGGCGTGAGAGGCGCTCTTCCAGCGCCGCAATCCGCGCCTCCAGCTCCTCGATGCGCTCCAGAGAAACCCCGCTGCCAGCGCTGCTGCGCTCCACCGGGCTGCCACGGGCGGCCAGGATCGCCTCGATATCCGCCGGGTCACCCAGGGAGTGGGTGTAGCGGTCCTCACGCTGGCCGGCCTGCTTGGGGACCAGCACGGCAAGGTCGCGGGCGATCAGGCGTTCGAGTTGGTGTACCACCTGCTCGGCATCTTCAAAGTCATGCATGCGCCCGCTGCGGGTCAGCAATTCATTGACCGTCTGCGGGCCACGCAGGAACAACAGGCCAGTAAGAATCACCTGCGCCGGCACCAGTTCCAGGGCCTTGTCCACCCGGTGTTCCCAGCGGTCGGCACGGCTGCCCATCACCAGTTTGGTAAACCCCTGGCCTTCCAGGGCCCGCAGGCTCTGGCCAACCTGGCCCTGGCTGAGGTTCATCACAGGTTCCCGGCTGGTTTTCTGGTTGCAGGCCAGGACCAGGGCATTGAGGGTCAGCGGGTAGGTTTCCGGGTTGGTGGCCTGCTTTTCGATCAGGCAGCCCAGAACACGGATTTCCGTGCTGTTGAGGCGCGGCTCGGAGGAGGTGGTGTCGTGCTCGGCGGTCATCGCGCTTTCCCTATGCAGTGAACCCACTAGCCTAATCCCGAAAAAATAAAAGACAAGCAGCGCTCATGTCTATAATCGCGGCTGTTAAAACCCTGCCACCACTGTCGAGACTGTCATGACTATTTCCCTGTACGCCGCTTCCCTTCCGGTCTTCAAGCAAATGCTCAACGCTTTGAGCGATGTGCTGAACAAGGCCGAGGCCCACGCCACCGCCAAGAACATCGACCCAAACGCCTTGCTGCAAGCGCGCCTGTTCCCGGACATGTTCCCGCTGGTGCGCCAGGTGCAGATCGCCGTGGATTTTGCCAAGGGCGTTTCCGCGCGTCTGGCCGAGATTGAAGTGCCGAAATACGAAGACAACGAAGTCACCTTCGCTGACCTGCAAGCGCTGATCGCCAAGGTTCTGGGGTTCATCGACACCATCACCCCGGCGCAGATCGATGGCAAAGAAGGCATCGAGATCGTCACCCGTCCGGGCACCCCTAAAGAGAAGCGCTTCAGCGGCCAGTCCTACCTGTTGACCTACGGCCTGCCGCAGTTCTTCTTCCACGTCACCACCGCCTACGCCTTGCTGCGTCACAACGGTGTGGAAGTGGGCAAGCGCGACTATATGGGCGCGTTCTAATTACTGAGTAACACCGCAAAACAAATGTGGGAGCTGACTTGTGTGGGAGCTGGCTTGCCTGCGATGGCCATGAGTATCTACACAACTCTCTAATACTTCTGGGCTCTGGGTTTTGGGCTGATGTAGGGGGCATATCCATTGCTGCGGTAACGGCGGCCATGGGTTCCGCCCTTACGGCGGCTCACTTTTGA
>NZ_MIFU01000091.1:0-66107 GCF_001855215.1 Pseudomonas sp. 06C 126
CGATGGTAGTGTGGGGTTTCCCCATGTGAGAGTAGGTCATCGTCAAGATTAAATTCCGAAACCCCAATTGCGAAAGCAGTTGGGGTTTTGTTTTGGGCGATCGAAAAGCAAAGGGTGCTCTTTACGCTGTTGGTACCCACTTGAACTGCCGTTCGGGTAATTCAATACAAAGTGTTTCGGCATTTTTGGTATGGTGCAGCACCTGTTCCAAGGACTGATCTTTGCACCGCAGGAAGCGGCATTGTCCCTGCTCAACGAGATGCTGTAGAAATGCCCGAAGCCATACCTATCAAAGACCACGAGAAAGAACATCGCCTGGTCAATAAACGCCTGTTGGCCTGCGCAATACTGGTGCTTGGCATCACCTGTGCCTTGGTCGCCCGCATGTATTTCCTGCAAGTGGTCGAGTTCGACTATCACTCCACCATCTCCGAAAACAATCGTGTCCATGTCTTGCCCATTACCCCGGCCCGCGGCCTGATCTACGACCGCAACGGCGTGGTCCTGGCCGATAACCGCCCCAGTTACAACCTGACCATCACCCGCGAGCGGGCTACCGATCTCAAAGGCGAACTGGATTCGATCATCACTCTCCTGCATCTGCCGCCCGAAGACCGCGCAGTCTTTGACAAGGCCTTGAAACAGGCGCGTCACCCGTTCGTGCCCGTAACGTTGTTCTATGAATTGACTGAAGAACAGATCGCCATATTGGCGGTCAACGAATTCCGCCTGCCAGGCGTGGATGTGGAGCCACAGTTCGTGCGTCACTACCCGTTGGGCGCACACTTCGCGCACTCCATTGGCTACGTGGGCCGTATCAACGAAAAAGAGTCAAAAGAACTGGATTCGGTCGAGTACCGTGGCACGCAATCTATCGGTAAAACCGGAATCGAGCGTTTCTATGAGGCGCAATTGCACGGCCATGTGGGTTATGAGGAAGTCGAGACCAATGCCCAGGGCCGAGTGCTGCGGGTGCTCAAACACACCGACCCGATTCCCGGTAAAAACATTGTCCTGAGCCTGGATATCAAGCTCCAGGAAGCCGCCGAAGAAGCCCTGGGCGACCGTCGTGGTTCAGTGGTTGCCCTGGATCCACAAACCGGCGAAGTCCTGGCAATGGTCAGCAAGCCTAGCTTTGACCCCAACTCGTTCGTCACCGGCATCAGTTTCAAGGAATATGCCGCTCTGCATGATTCCATTGACCGCCCCCTATTCAACCGGGTGCTGCGCGGGCTGTATGCGCCAGGCTCGACGATCAAGCCGGAAGTGGCCATCGCCGGTCTCGACAGTGGTGTCGTCACCGCACAGACACGGGTCTTTGACCCCGGTTACTACCAACTGCCCGACTTTGATCACAAATACCGCAACTGGAACCACAGCGGCGATGGCTGGGTAGATATGGACGCTGCCATCATGCGTTCCAACGACACCTACTTCTATGACCTGGCCCACAAACTGGGGATCGATCGCCTACACGACTATATGGCCGAATTCGGCCTCGGCCAGAAAGTCTCCCTGGATATGTTCGAAGAGTCGGCCGGCCTGATGCCGTCCCAGGCCTGGAAGCGTGCGACGCGCCGCCAGCCGTGGTTCCCGGGCGAAACCGTGATCCTTGGCATCGGCCAGGGCTATATGCAGGTCACGCCATTGCAACTGGCCCAGGCCACCGCGCTGATCGCCAACAAGGGCGTGTGGAATCGCCCGCATCTGGCCAAGACCATTGACGGTGTACCGCCCGTGGATGAACACCCCATGCCCAATGTCGTGCTTAAGAACCCCCGCGACTGGGACCAGGTCAACCACGGCATGCAAATGGTGATGCACGATCCGCGCGGGATCGCCCGCGCATCGGCCGCCGGCGCGCAGTACCGGATCGCCGGCAAGAGCGGGACCGCACAGGTGGTGGCGATCAAACAGGGTGAGCGCTACAACCGTCTGAAGACTCGCGAGCGCAACCGCGATAACGCACTGTTTGTCGGCTTCGCTCCGGCGGAGCATCCCAGGATCGTGATTTCAGTGATGATCGAAAACGGCGAGGCGGGCGGCCGCGTGGCCGGCCCTGTGGTCCGCCAGATCATGGATGCCTGGCTGCTTGATCAGCAGGGCCACCTTAAGCCGCAGTACGCGGCGCCCGCCAAGGCTTCGGGTGATCCGCGCGTCTGAAAGAAGGTTTTACTCCAGCCAGAGAGCGGGACCGCCCGGTAGATAAGCGATTGCATTTAGCCACAGCCTGCGCAGATAATGAGATGAATTATCATTAACGTCTGTGGCTGCCCGCGTGTCTACTCCTACCGATCCCAAGGCTCTTCTGGCAACGCTCTATGACGACAACCATCGCTGGCTGCGCGCATGGTTGTATCGTCAGCTCAAGTGCCCGCAGGATGCAGCGGACCTGACCCAAGATACGTTTATCCGCATTCTGGATGCGCGCCAGCTCAACCAGCTCGATGAGCCCCGTGCGTTTCTCAGCACCGTGGCCCGCCGGCTGTTATTCAGTTTCTGGCGCCGCAAGCGCCTGGAGCAGACTTACCTCGACAGCCTGGCGCAACTGCCGGACGCCTATACACCGTCGGAAGAAGATCTGGCCCTGGTACGCGAGGCGCTCGAAAGCATCGACCGCCTGCTCAATGGCCTGCCGCCCCGTGTCCGGCAGATCTTTATGCTCAACCGTCTCGAGGGCTTGTCGCAACCGGCTATCGCCCAGCAACTGGACGTGTCGCTGGCCACAGTGGAGCGCGATCTGCGGCGGGCTTTCCTGCACTGTCTGGCCGAGTCGGCGGACCTGACATGAGCCAGTCCAAGGTTGACGCCACCACCCGCGCTGCCGTGGATTGGTTACTGCGCCTGGAGGCGGCCGCTGATGATCCCTCTGTGCGTCAAACCTTCGAAATGTGGTTGCGGGCCAACCCCCAGCATGCCATTGCCTGGCAGCGGGTCGGCAGTTTGCTGCAGCAGCCGATTGCCGACTTGCAGCGCGTCGAAGCCCGCAGCCCCGGTCAGTTACGTGCCGTGACCCAAGCCCTGGCAGCCCCGGATTCGGAGTCGCGGCGCAAGGTGCTGCGTGGTGGCTTGGCACTGGTGTTGTTCGGCGTCAGTGGCGCGGCGATCTTTGACCGCGACCAGCCACTCACAGGTCTGTGGGCCGACCGCCACACAGCCACCGGCGAGCGGAAGACCTTCGCCTTGGCCGATGGCAGTCGCCTGAGTCTCAACGCCCGTAGTTCGGTGGATATACAGTTCAGCGACAGCCGCCGCCTGGTACGTCTGCGCGAGGGCCAAGTGTTCGTCGATGTCGCCGCCGACCCGCGCCGACCGTTTGTCATCGCTACCGCCCAGGGAGAAGTCCAGGCCCTGGGAACACAATTCATGGTGCGCCAGGAGGCCGCCGGCAGCTTGACCTCGGTGCAACTGCATAGCGTGCGTGTCACCACGCTCGGCGGCAGCCAGCGCCGTGTAGAAGCGGGGGAGGCGGCGTGGTTCAGCGACAGCGATGTGCGTCCAGTACCGCTCTCGGTGCGCAGTCGGGCAGATTGGCGCGATGGCCGCGTCGACATCCGTGATGAACCCCTGGGCCTGCTGATCGACGCCCTGCGCCCGTATCGCCGCGGTGTGCTGCGGGTCAGCGAGCAGGCCGCAAAAGTACGCGTCTATGGCGTGTACCCGCTGGATGATCCGGCGCAAACCCTGGAGTCGCTGGCCCAGACCTTCCCCCTGCGCATCAGTCACTACGGTCCTTGGTTGACCCTGATTGATGTGCGCTGAGTGGCCGATGGGAATTATTTTCAATCAGCGTGAGGGGATCGCTGATCTCGCGAGTCAAGGTTAGGGAACGCCAACCTGACAATGAGCATCCTCACCCTATGGCACCCTTGATGATCCGTCCCTGCCTGTTGACCCTGGCCGTAACCCTGGCTGTGATTGGCCAGCCCGCTGTGGCCCTGGCCGACACCGCCGCCAGCGCCCAGCAATATTTCAATCTGCCCGCTGCAGCCCTCGGCGATAGCCTGAGCCGGCTGTCCCGGGAAAGCGGGCGCACGCTGTCGGTCACCCCGGCCTTGCTGCAAGGTCGTCGCGCACCCGCATTGCAGGGCCAATACAGCCCGGAGCAGGCCGCGCAACACTTGCTGGCCGGCAGCGGCCTGGGCTTGACCGTCACCGAAAACGGCACATGGAGCCTGTATCTGCTGCCTGAGGGTGCGCTCAATCTTGGCGCCACCACGGTCACTGGCCAAGTCGCAGAAAATGCCTGGGGCCCCGTCGATGGCTATGTCGCGACCCGCAGCGCCACGGCCACCAAGACCGATACACCGATCCTGGAAATCCCGCAGACCGTCAACGTGGTCACCGCCGACCAGGTCAAGGTCCAGGGCGCGCGCAACCTGACCCAATCCCTGCGCTATACCCCAGGCATGGACACCAACGGCTACACCGACCGTAATACCATCGCCGATGAGTTGGGCAGCCGTGGCTTTTCTCCCACGTTGCTGTACCTCGATGGTGCCTACCTGCCTTACGCCGGCAGCCTCGGCGGTGCGCCACAAATCGACCCCTACACCCTGGAACGTATTGAGGTACTCAAGGGGCCGGCGTCGGTGCTGTTCGGGCAGAACCAGCCGGGCGGGATGATCAACCTGGTGTCCAAGCGTCCCACCACCGAAGCGCGACACCAGGTCAAGTTCGGCGTGGGCAGCTACGACCGGGTCAACGGCGCCCTGGATTTCAGCGGCCCTATCGATGACGCAAAAACCCTGAGCTACCGCCTGATCGGCCTGGCCCGCGACGGCAACGAGATGGTCGACCACGCCACCGACAGCCGTACCTTGCTGGCCCCCAGCCTGACCTGGGCGCCGACCGAAGACACCGCCCTGACCCTCTACGCGCAGATCCAGCGCGACAAATCCCTGGCCGATTACCAGGCACTACCCGCCATCGGCACGCTCTATCGCAACTCCAAGGGCCAGCGCATCGACCGCGACACCTTCCTCGGCGATTCCGATTGGAACAACTACATCCGCGATCAATATGTGCTGGGCTATGACTTCTCCCACGCATTCAACGACAACCTGGAATATCGCCAGACCGCACGTTTTACCGACGTCAACGATCGCTATAAAGGCTTCTACCTCAACCGCTTCGCCGAACTGCCCGACGGCAGCACCGACGATACCCGCGCCAGCCGCACCAAACTGGACTGGCGCCAACACAACAGCGCCTACACCCTCGATAACAACCTGCAGGCCAAGTTCGCCACTGGTGCCCTGGAACACACCTTGCTGGTGGGCTTCGATCACCGCGAGTTCACCCGTAAATACCAAGGCTACAACCTCTACGGCGCGGAAATCATCGACCTCTACAAACCGTCCAACTACCACACCTTTGGCCAGCCGCAACTGACCACCAAGTGGAACAACACGGTCAAGCAGACCGGCCTGTATGCCCAGGACCAGATCAGGTTTGATCGCTTCATCCTCACCATGGGCCTGCGTGAAGACTGGGCCGAAGTGATCAACCGCGACCTGCTGGACCGCAGCACGGTGTCGCAGAAAGACAAAAAACTCACGCGTCGCGTGGGCCTGACTTACCTCACCGACTTCGGCCTGGCGCCCTACGTCAGCTATGCCGAGTCGTTCCTGCCAAGCGTCGGCCGTCTGGCCCCGGAACGCGGTGGCGGCGCCTACAAACCGGTGGAAGGCGAGCAATATGAAGCAGGGGTCAAGTACCAGCCCAACGACCAGTCATTGCTGACCTTGTCGGTGTTCCAGATCAAACAGAAAAACGTCCTGACCGGCGATCTGGTCTATCGCGAATACCAGTTGCAGGAAGGTGAAGTGCGCTCACGCGGCGTCGAATTCGAAGGCAAGGCACGGTTCGGCCAGGTGGAGTTGATCAGCGCGCTGTCGTACCTGGACGCGATCTATACCAAGAGCAACTACGGCGATGAGGGCAACCGCAGCGAGGCGCAAGCCCCGTGGAGCGGCAGCGTCTGGGCCGACTACCATTTTTCCAGTGATGCCTTGGCCGGCCTGACCGCAGGTGGCGGTGCGCGTTACACCGGGAAGAAATACGGCGACTCGTCCAACACCTTCAAGACCCCGTCGTTCGTGGTCTACGACGCTACGGTCAGCTACGACCTGAGCCGCCTGGGCCCCGCATTCAAGGGCGCCGAAGCCAGCCTCAACGTGCAGAACCTGTTTGATCGCGAGTATGTCTCGTCCTGCAACTACGCCTTTGGTTGCTATTACGGCCAGGAGCGCACTGCGTCCCTGGCCGTGTCCTACGACTGGTGAGCTACTTGATCACCACCGGGTTCACCGGCGCGCCGCTGCCACCGACAATCTTCAACGGTGCGGCGGTGTAGAGGAACTTCCACTGGCCGTCGTCGGCACAATCGGCGGCCAGATCCTCCAGCAGCACGATCTCGGTAAAGGCGATGCCGAGGTTGCGCATCAGCGCGCAATGCAATGGAATCTGCACCCCCGACACCGGATCGGTGATCACCTCATTGGCGATGGTGTCGGTCACCAGATTGGGGATTTCCATGGCATGGAACCACTCCACCAACTCCCGGCTGTAGGTCAGGCCAGGCTCCACCAGGTCCTTGAAGAACTCAGTCTTGCCATACTCGTAGAACGCGCCCATGGAGCCGGTACGGATGATCAGGATGTCGCGTTTTTCGATGGTCACGCCCTGGGCCTTGGCGGCCGCCAGCAAGTCCAGGTGATTGAAGGTTTCGCCACGGCCCAGGTATTTCTTGCCGCGATGGCGGGCCATGTCGATCAGTACCGCGCGCCCGACCACGCCACGTTCGGCAATCGCCAGCACACTGGCCTTGGCCACGCCGCCGACGGTGCTCATGGCGTCGTAGCCGTTCCACAGTTGATTGTCGTACCAGGCATGCCCGAGGGCGTCGTACTGGGTCGAGCCTTGCAGCTGCATGAAGATCACATCGTCGCAATACGCTGCGCCGCCGGTCATTTCGGGTTGCTTGCCGAAGTGATAGTGGCTGTGATCCAGGGTATTGAAGCGCATCGACGGGTTGCGTGCCGGCCACATCGGGTCGCCGCCCGGATGGCCGATCTGCACTTGCAACGTGAAGGTCTTGCCTTGGCGCACCGAGGCCACGCCGCGCAGTACTTCGGCTTCGGTCAGGTAATTGAGGGCGCCAACCTCATCGTCCGGTCCCCATTTACCCCAGTTCTTTGGCAGGCCATCGAGTAATTGCTTGGTGCTCGGTTCGTTCTTGTTATGTAAGTCACACATATCGACTCCGATCCCTATGGTCGTTGAGTTACACGCAGCGCCCACCATCGACTTCAAGGCAAGTGCCGGTGATAAAAGCCGCTTCGTCCGAGGCCAGGTACAGGCAGGCATTGGCCACGTCTTGCGGGGTGGAAAAACGTCCCAGGGGGATAGTCGCCATGAACTTCTGGCGGTTTTCCGGGGTGTCCGGCACACCCATGAACTCACTGAGCAGCGCCGTGGCGCCGACCACCGGGTTCACGCAGTTGACGCGGATATTGTCCGGGCCCAGTTCCGCTGCCATGGTCTTGCTCATGACCACCACCGCACCCTTGCTGCCGTTATACCAGACCAGCCCCGGGCGCGGGCGGATCGCCGCAGTCGAGGCAATGTTGACGAACACGCCGCCGCCCTGGCCGCGAAAGTGCGGCACAAAATGCTTGGCGCTGAGGAAGATACTTTTGACGTTGACCGCGAACACCCGGTCGAACTCGGCCTCGTCCACTTCCAGCATCGGTCGGTTGCGGTGGGTGGTGCCGGCGTTGTTGATGACGATATCCAGCCCGCCGAATTGCTCCAGGGTCGCCCGCAACAGGGCACCCATGCTTTCGTCGTTGGCCACGTTGACCTCGATGAAATGCGCATGGCCGCCGCTGGCCTCGATCTCATTGACCACCCGCTGGCCGCCGGTGGCGTTCATGTCGGCGACGATAACCCGCGCACCCTGTTGGGCGAAGGTCTTGGCGATGCCTTCACCAAAGCCGGAACCGGCGCCAGTGACGATGGCTACTTTGTTTGCGAGACGCATGGAGTGTTCTCCTTTCTTGTTGTTGTAATGGCTTAGCCGTGTTTGATCGCAATGGTCTTCAAGGTGGTAAAGCCCAGCAGGGCCTCGAAGCCTTTTTCCCGGCCATAACCGCTGGCCTTGACGCCGCCGAAGGGCAGTTCAACCCCGCCGCCAGCCCCGTAGTTATTGATGAAAACCTGGCCGCAGCGCAGCTTGCGCGCCAGGCGCATTTGCCGGGCGCCGTCGCGGGTCCACACGCCGGCGACCAGGCCGAAATCGGTGCCGTTGGCCAGGCGGATGGCCTCGGCTTCGTCGTCGAAGGGCATCACGGCCAGTACCGGACCGAAGACTTCCTCCTGGGCCAGGCGGCTGTCGGGCGGCACGTCACGAAACAGCACCGCTTCCTGGAAGTAACCGCCACTGCCGGCTTCGGCCACCACCTGGCCGCGCGCGGCAACGGTGATGCCGGCCTGCTCGGCTTCGCGTACGAACTCGCGCACCAGGCGTTGCTGCTTCTGGTTGATCAGCGGCCCCATATCCAGGTCCAGCGCCGAAGGCCCGGTGCGCAATTGACGGAAGCGCTGGCTGAGCTTCTCCACCAGCGTTTCATAAATACTGCGCTCTACCAGCAGCCGGCTGCCCGCCGAACAGGTCTGCCCACAGTTCTGCACAATGGCATTGACCAGCACCGGCAAGGCTTCATCCAGGTCCGCATCGGCGAACACCAGTTGCGGTGATTTGCCGCCCAGTTCCAGGGTCACCGGGCAATGCCGCTCAGCGGCCGCTTTCGACACCGCCGTGCCGGTGACTGTGGAGCCGGTAAACGAGATGTGATCGATTCCAGGATGAGCGCACAACGCAGCGCCGGCTTCGTAGCCGTAGCCGGTCACCACATTGATCGCACCGGCCGGAAAGCCCACTTCGGCGGCAATCTGCGCCAGGCGCAGCAGCGACAGGCTGGCATCCTCGGCCGGCTTGACCACGCAGGCATTGCCCGCCGCCAGGGAGGCGCCGACGCTGCGGCCGAAGATCTGCATCGGGTAGTTCCACGGGATGATATGCCCGGTCACTCCATGGGGCTCGCGCACGGTGAGCACCGTGTAACCGTTCTGATAGGGCAGGGTTTCGCCGTGCAGCTTGTCGGCCGCGCCGGCGTAATATTCAAAATAGCGGGCGAGGGCAGTGGCATCGGCCCGTGCGACTTTCAGCGCCTTGCCGGTGTCCCGTGCTTCGATCTGCGCCAGCTCTTCGTGGTGTTCCAATACGGCCACGCCGAGCCTGGCCAGCAGGCGGCTGCGCTCCAGGGCCGACAATCTGCCCCATGGGCCATCAAAGGTCTCGCCCACGGCCAGGCGTGCGGCGCTGACGGCGGCGTCGATATCGGCGGCGGTGCCCCGGGCGATGCTGGAGTAGGTTTCGCCGCTGCTGGGGTCGATCACCGGGATATCTTCAAGTGAGGTCGAGGCCTGCCATTGGTTGGCGATGTAGTGTGCGTTGATCATGTTCAGCTCCTGTTCCCGGCGATGCATTCGGCGATGGCCACGCCCACTTCAATCGTACTGGCACTGCCGCCCATTTCCCGGGTGCGTGGACCCTCGGCAAGTACCGTCTCGATGGCCGAGACAATGGCGGCTGCGGCCTGTTGGTGGAGCGGGTTGCCATTGCCCAGATGCTCGATCATCAACGCAGCCGACCAGATCTGGCCGATGGGGTTGGCCACGCCCAGCCCGGCAATGTCCGGTGCCGAACCATGCACCGGCTCGAACAGCGACGGGTAGCGTCGCTCGGGGTTGAGGTTGGCCGATGGGGCAATACCGATGGTGCCGGTACAGGCCGGGCCGAGGTCGGAGAGGATGTCGCCAAACAGGTTGGAGGCCACCACCACGTCAAACCAGTCCGGGTGCTGCACGAAGTGTGCACACAGAATATCGATATGGAATTTAGCGGTCTTGACGTCCGGGTAGCGCTGGGCAATCAGGTTCACCCGCTCGTCCCAGAACGGCATGGTGATGGAGATACCGTTGGATTTGGTGGCGGCCACCAGGTTCTTGCGCGGTCGCTGCTGAGCCAGTTTGAAGGCATAGTCCACCACGCGGTCCACGCCTTCGCGGGAGAAGATCGACTCTTGCACCGCGATCTCGCGCGGCGTGCCTTCCCACATCCGCCCGCCGACGCTGGAGTATTCGCCCTCGGTGTTTTCCCGCACCACGATAAAGTCGATATCCCCCGGTACACGGCCGGCGAGCGGGCAGGGCACGCCGGGCATCAGGCGCACCGGGCGGATGTTGACGTACTGGTCAAACTGGCGGCGGATCTTCAGCAGCGACTCCCACACTGCCGTGTGGTCGGCGATGATGTCCGGTGCGCCCACGGCACCGAAGAAGATCGCGTCATGGCTGCCGATCTGCTCGGCCCAGTCGTCCGGCATCATGCTGCCGTGGGCCAGGTAGTGTTCGCTGCACCAGGCAAAGTGATCGAACTCAAAGGCAATCCCGAAACGCCGGCTGACGGCCTCCAGTACACGCAGGCCTTCGGGCACCACCTCGCGGCCGATACCGTCGCCGGGAATCACGGCAATACGATGGGGGGTGCTGGTCGTGGAATTGGACACGCCGTGTCTCCTGTTTTTGTTGTTGTCAGTGAGGCGGGGACATTCTTGGCACAGGTGCAACGGTGGGGGAATTGCTGATTGTGGAAGTGGCCTTCGCAAAATTCGAAGGCCGGCGGTTATGCGCGATTACAGGCACCGAGGTAGTCGAATAATGCCAGGCTTGTAGGAGAGGGCTGTTGCTGGCGCATGCACAGGTACATCTGGCGGTCGGCCCAGGGGTCGTCGATTTCGATAAAGCGCAAGGCCATTTCCTTGCGAAAGATCTGCACGGCGCCCTGGGGCAGCACGCCAACCCCTTGGCCGGCGGCAATCAGCCGGCACACGGCTTCAAAGCTGCGTACCTGGACCCGCAGGCGCAGGGGCATGCCAATCGCCGCAGCGGCTTCGGTGATGAGCGCGGTGATGGCGGCGTTATCTTCCAGGCCGACAAAGTCGTAGCCCAACAAATCCTCAAAGCGCGCATGGCGCATCTTGAACGGATGATCATCGGGTACCAACAGGCACAGGCGGTCCTGGCAGTAAGGGACAAAGCGCAGTTCCTCGCCGCTGGGCTGGGTGGTGACGATCCCCACATCGGCCACGCCATCACGCACCGCTTGCAGGATTTCGCGGCTGCGTTCCTCGCGGATATCCAGGCGGATACCAGGATGCAGGGCGTTCCATTGGGTCAATTGGCTGGGCAGTTGCTGGCTCATCGCCGAGCTGTTGGCATACAGGCACACGCGGCCGGTAGCGCCCTTGGCGTAGTCGGCGAGGTCGGCATGCATTACGTCGACCGCCCGCAAGATCGACAACCCATGCTCCACCAGCACTTCCCCGGCCGCCGTCGGTGAGACGCCGGTTGAGGAGCGGTGCAACAGGGCGACCTTGAAATGCTGCTCGAGCAACGACAGACGCCGGCTGGCCGCTGACAGCGAGAGGTGCGACTGCTCGGCCGCCCGGGACAGATTGCCCAGCTTGACCGTCTTGAGGAACAGCTCGATGGAGGTGAGGTCGGGGGCCATGCCAGAGTCCTTGTGCGCGGTCTGTGAAAACTACGCAGTTGGGGCCGGGCTGTCCAATAGCCTGCCAACTCAACATACTTTGTGAATGCTGTTTTCGGCCTGATACAGAACAAAATGTGGGAGCTGTCGAGCGTTAGCGAGGCTGCGATAGCGGTGGCTCAGGCGATATTTCTGGTACCTGTGCCGCCGCTATCGCAGCCTCGCAGGGCGAGACAGCTCCCACAGGAGCTTAGCGCTGGATCCGGGATTTCAGTCTGTAAGGTGGGGCTCAGAACTCGATGCTTGCCGACAGCTTGGCCACCCGCGGATCGCCTTGGGTCAGGTAGCCGCCCATCGCCGATTCCCAGTATTTGGTATTGGCCACGTTGTCCACGTTAAGTCCCAGGGTGACGTCGCGCTGGTCCATCTTGAAGCTGTAGCGTGCACCCAGGTCAAAGCGGTTCCAGGCCGGCAGGCTGAGCTTGTTGGCGGCATCGACATACTGCCCGCCGGTGCGCAGCATGCGCCCGCTGAGGGTCACGCCTTGCAGGCCCGGCACATCCCAATCCACCCCCGCATTGAGCTGGAACGACGGCACGCCAATCGCGCGGTTGCCGTCGTTGGCGCCGTTCTGTGTGCCCTTTAGCTCGGTTTTCATGACTGTCACACCGCCCAGCAGGCGCAGGCCGGCCAGCGGTTCGCCGAATACGTTGAGTTCCACGCCCTTGTTGATTTGTTCGCCTTCACGCACGAAACGCGCGGTGGTGGCGTCGATGATCTCGCTGTAGCCGGCGCCGGGCTGCTCGATGCGATACACCCCCAGCGTTGCGCCGTAGGTGCCCATGTCGACCTTGACCCCGGCCTCGACCTGCTTGGAGCGGGCCGGGGCGTACACCAGGCCAGCGTTGGTCACCGTGCGAACACCCAGTTTCTCTGGTGCGGTCGGCCCCTTGGCCAATCCTTCAATCCGATTGGCATACAGCGACACATGCTCCCAAGGCTTGAACACAATGCCGTACACCGGCGTGGTAATCGACTGATCGTAGTTGGCGGTGCGGCTGGCGCTCATGTAGTTGTAGCCCTGCACCACCATTTGCTGGCGGCGCAGGCCGAGCGTGACCAGCAGGCGATCATCGACAAAACCAAAGGTGTTGGAGACCGCCGCGCTGCGCACGAAGGTCTTGGCGGTGATGGTCGGGTCGCTGAAGTCGGTGCCAGGGGTATTGCGTGGGCTGTTCAGGCGCGGTTCGGCGCCGGTCACCGGCTGGTAGATATTGGTGGGAGTCTTGGCGCTGTCGAACACATAGGCGTTACGTGCCTCGGTCCAGATCCCCGCCAGGCCGAAGTTCAGGCGATGGCTCACCGGGCCGGTCTGGAACTTGCCGTTCAGGCCGGCCATGGCGCTGCTGTTGTCTTCTTCGTGGGCGATGGTCGAAGCGCTGGTCTGGGCGTTGCCCAGGTTGTCGTTGATGGTCACCGATGAGTACTGGCCCATCTCCCGAGTGTGCTTGACCCCGCCCGCCGCGTAGGCGGTCCAGTTGTCGTTCAGGTCATATTCGGCGCGCAGCATGCCCAGGGTGTCTTCAATATTGGTCGCACTCCAGCGCGGTGCATAGTTGGTGTCGGCCGACGGTGCGTCGGGTACCTGGGTCACGGCTGTCCCCAGGAACACCGAGTTGCGCCCGCCATTGACGCGCTGCTTCTGATACGCGAAATCCCCCGACAGACGCAGTGCATCACCCTGGTAATCGAGGCCCGCGGCAAACAGCTTGGAGCGCTGGTTTTCATTGTCTGTGCCGGTATCGCCTTCACGCTGGGACAGGTTCACCCGTGCGCCAAAACGATTGTCTTCGCCAAAGCGCTGGCCGACATCCAAGTGCTGGCCAATCCGGCCTTCGCTGCTGATATCGGTGCTGAAGCGGCGCAGCGGTTCATCGCCGGCGCGCTTGGGTTGCAGGTTTACGCCGCCGCCGATACCGGAGCCGGAGGGCGTTACCCCGTTGATAAAGGCGTTCGGGCCCTTGAACACTTCCACCCGCTCCAGGGCGTCGGTGGACATGATCTGCCGGGGTAGGATGCCGTAGAGGCCGTTGTAGGAAATATCATCACCATTCAGTGGCAGGCCACGAATCACGAACAATTGCGACTGGTTGGCGTAACCCGACGCCTGGCGCACGGATGAGTCGTTGAGCAGTACATCGCCCACGGTCTCGGCCTGCTGGTCGCGAATCAGTTTTTCGGTGTAGGAGGCCATGCTGAATGGCACGTCCATGATGTCCTGGTTGCCCAGTACCCCCAATTGCCCGCCGCGCGCCACTTGGCCGCCGGCGTACACCGGGGGCAGGGCGCCGGGGATGATTGATTCGGCGCTGATGCTGGTTGCCCCCAGTTCCAGGGCCTGGCCGTTGCTCGCATCCTGCGGGGTTGGTTGGGGGGCGCTGTGGGCGGCAAAGCTCAGGGAGCAGCACAGGGCGAGCAGGGTCGGGCGAAACGGCACGGCAAGTCGGGTATAGGTGGGCATGGTCGATCCGGACGGTGAACCGTCAGTGTGAGGAAGGGGGCAATGGCGTTGCGCTTCCTCATTGCGCGAATACGACTCCGGTGCAAATGATAATAAGTGCTAAATGGTGTTTTACAAACTGTTTTGTGCTGTACGACTTTTCTGAAGGCCAGAAAATTTCTATTAAGGCCTTACGGCGGATGCCGAGTAGAATCGCGCCCTGAAAGCGATTCCTGAGGTGCGGCAAGGTGGATTTACAGCAGGGTTTTGTCCTGACCCGGCATTGGCACGACACCCCGGCGGGCACGCAGGTCAGCTTCTGGCTGGCCACCGACCAGGGGCCGCGGTATATCTGTCTACCGGTGCAGCCTTCGGTGATGTTTATTCCCGTGGCCCATCGCGAGCACGCGCAACGAGTGCTCAAGGGTGAGCGCGATGTGGATCTGCGTCCGCTGCAGTTGTGTGACTTCCATCACCGCCCGGTCCTGGGCCTCTATACCCGCCAGCATCGCCAGGCCATGGACCTGGAAAAACGCCTGCGCCAGGCCGGCGTGGATGTCTACGAAGGCGATGTACGCCCGCCTGAGCGCTACATGATGGAACGCTTTATCACCGCGCCCGTGGCGTTTGACGGCACACCGGGCGAGGGCGGGATGCTGCTGGAGGCGCAGATGAAGCCGGCGCCGGACTACCGTCCGGCGTTGAAGCTGGTCTCTCTGGATATCGAAACCACCGCGCGCGGCGAGCTGTACTCCATCGCCCTGGAAGGTTGTGGTGAACGCCAGGTGTATATGCTCGGCCCGCCGAATAAAACCGACGCGGTGGATTTCCAGCTCGAATACTGCGACAGCCGCGCCCAACTGCTGGAGCGCCTGAACCAATGGCTGGCACAACACGACCCCGACGCAATCATTGGCTGGAACCTGGTGCAGTTCGATCTGCGGGTCCTCCATGAGCATGCCAAGCGCCTCAACGTGCCATTGCTGCTCGGCCGTGGCGGCGAGGCCATGGCCTGGCGCGAACATGGCAGCCGTAACCATTACTTCGCCGCTGCTGCCGGGCGACTGATCATCGATGGCATCGAAGCCCTGCGTTCGGCCACCTGGACCTTTGAATCCTTCAGCCTGGAAAACGTCGCCCAGACCCTGCTCGGCGAAGGCAAGTCGATCTCCACGCCCTACCAGCGCATGGACGAGATCAACCGTATGTTCGCCGAGGACAAGCCCGCGCTGGCGCGCTACAACCTCAAGGACTGCGAGCTGGTGACGCGGATTTTCGAAAAGACCGAACTGCTCAAGTTCCTGCTGGAGCGGGCCAGCGTCACCGGCTTGCCGGCGGATCGCAATGGTGGTTCGGTGGCGGCGTTCACTCATCTGTATATGCCGCTGATGCATCGCCAGGGCTTTGTCGCGCCGAATCTGGGGGACAAGCCGCCCCAGGCCAGCCCCGGTGGTTTTGTCATGGACTCGCGGCCCGGCCTGTACGAGTCGGTGCTGGTGCTGGACTACAAAAGTCTCTACCCGTCGATTATCCGCAGCTTCCTGATCGACCCCGTGGGCCTCATCGAAGGCCTGCGCCATCCCGACGACAGCGAGTCGGTGGAAGGCTTTCGCGGCGCCCGCTTTTCCCGCACCCGGCATTGCCTGCCGTCGATTGTGGCGCGGGTCTCCGAAGGCCGCGAGGTGGCCAAGCGCGAACATAACGCGCCGCTGTCCCAGGCCCTGAAAATCATCATGAATGCCTTCTACGGCGTGCTGGGTTCCAGCGGTTGCCGGTTCTTCGACACACGACTGGCCTCGTCCATCACCCTGCGCGGCCACCAGATCATGCGCCAGACCCGCGAACTGGTCGAAGCCCAAGGCTATGAAGTGATCTATGGCGACACCGACTCCACCTTCGTCTGGCTGGGTAGTGCCCACTCCCAGGAGGAGGCCACACGCATCGGCCAGGGCCTGGTGCAGCACGTCAACCAATGGTGGCGCGAACGCCTGCAGAGCGAATTCGGTCTGCAAAGCGCCCTGGAACTGCAATACGAAACCCACTTCAGCCGCTTCCTGATGCCGACCATTCGCGGTGCGGAGGAGGGCAGCAAGAAGCGTTATGCGGGCCTGGTGACCCGGGCCGATGGCAGTGAAGAAATGATCTACAAAGGCCTGGAAACCGTGCGCAGCGACTGGTCGCCCCTGGCCCGCCAATTCCAGCAGGAGCTGTATCAGCGCATCTTCCATCGCCAGCCCCACCAGGATTACGTGCGTGACTACGTGCGCCGCACCCTCGACGGCGAACTCGATGAACTGCTGATCTACCGCAAGCGCCTGCGCCGGCAACTGGGCGACTACGAGCGCAACGTGCCGCCCCATGTGCGCGCCGCGCGCCTGGCGGATGAGTACAACGACCGCCAGGGTCGTCCACGGCAATACCAGAACGGTGGCTGGATCCGCTATGTGATCACCGTCAACGGCCCCGAACCCCTGGAGGTGCGCCAGGCGCCGATCGACTACGACCACTACGTCACCCGGCAATTGCAGCCGGTGGCCGACGCGATCCTGCCGTTTGTCGATGACGATTTCAGCACCTTGGTCGGTGGTCAGATGGGCTTGTTTTAACGGCGGGAAAGCGTTTCACTCTGGACGCTGAACCGGTCGGAGGAACGCCCCATGTACACGCTCTACGGTACGCAAAGCTCAGGCGCATGCATCGTCGAAATCGCCCTGCAACGTTGCGGCGTGCCCTGGCAACAGGTCGATGCCAGCCCCTGGGGCGACATGGCGGGGATGGAGGCCCTCGGGCAGATCAACCCGCTACGACAAATCCCCACCCTGCAACTGCCCGACGCCAGCGTGCTGACGGAAAGCGCGGCGATCCTGATCCATCTGGGCCTCGCGTATCCGGCCAGCGGACTGCTATCTGGTAACCGCGCCCAGATCATTCGCGGCCTGGTGTACATCGCCGCCAACTGCTACTCGGCGATCACCATCATTGACTACCCACAACGCTTTCTCGACGACGCCGACGAGACGGTGCAGGCGCAACTGATTGCGGGCACGCAACAGAAACTGCATCGAACCTGGCAGGTATTTGCCGAGCAGTTTGCCGGGCAACTTTTTACCCCGCAGGGGTTGCCCAATGCCCTGGGCATCATGGCGGCCGCCGTGTCCCGTTGGGAGGGCGTGCGGGACGTCCTGCAGCATTCCCACCCCGCGTGCGCCCAGGCTCTGGCGCGGGTGGATGGCGATCCGCAGGTGGCTCCGGTCTTTGCCTGGCACTGGCCCGATTGGCCCGCGCAGTGAGCCCTGGCAATCAGAAGAAACAATGAGGTCCGATGGGCCTCAAACCCTTGCGTCGCGGGCGTCCTAGCCTACTCTTTCTGATAGTCGCGTAGGAATCATCCTTGAAATTGACTGTCGCAGACATGAAACTCAAAAACTCTGCATGGAATTGGAAGGAGGTACGCATGCTCGTCCGGTCGCTGACCCTGGCTACCTTGATGGCGTTTACGGGGCCGTTGTTGGCTGCGGATAACCGAGGCCCGCTGGAACAGGATCAAGGCAAATTCCGCCCGCTGATCGTGATTGCACCCAGCTCTATCGACCCGACTCAGGTCCAACTCAAGAAAGATCTTGAACAGCCTGAGAACAAACAGAAGTTCGCCGAGCGCAACATGGTGCTCTACACCGTGAACTACACGAGCATCGGCACCGTCGGCCAGCGCGACGGCAAGGACCTCGGCGCCCAGGACACCAATGCGCTGATCCGTGCCCTCAAACTTGGCGCCAGCGCCGGTACCAAAGTGATCCTGGTGGGCAAGGACGGCGAGAAGAAAGTCGAAAAGACCGTACCCCCCGATACCCTTGACCTTGCAGAATTTTTTGCCGCAGTCGACAAAATGCCAATGGCCGAAAAAGAAGCCGCCGCACCCGTCGAACCAGAACCTGCCGCACCGGCTGCGGGCAAGCCTGGCGCCAAAGCCAAGCCTGGCAAGCACGCGCCGCAACCCCTGGAAGATTGACGCTTTCGGAACAACCCTTTGTAGGAGCCGGCAAGCTGGCTCCTACAGTGGATGCGTTGGCAAGTCCTACAAGCCGTGTGCCACTTGCAGGCATTGCGCCATGAAGCATATGATAACCGTTATCATTTACGGCTTACCTCCTGTGCGCGTCCTCCATGCCTCCGATTCCTGCGACAAGCCCCACTGACCTCGCCACCCTGTATCAGCAGCAACACCGCTGGCTGCAGCACTGGTTATGGCGTCGTTTGAACTGTTCGCAGAGCGCTGCTGACTTGGCCCAGGACACCTTTCTGCGCCTGCTCGCCAAGAATCAACCCCTTGAGGTCCAAGCCCCCCGCAGCTTTCTGGCGAAAGTCGCACAAAGCGTGCTTTCCAATCACTTTCGCCGGCAAAAGCTGGAAAAGGCCTACCTGCAAGCCCTGGCGCTGTTGCCAGAAGAGGTGGCGCCCAGCGCCGAGACCCAATGGCTGCTCCTGGAAACCCTGATGGCCCTCGATGAAGTGCTCGGCCGCCTGGCATTGCCGGTGCGCCAGGCCTTCCTCTGGTCGCAGCTCGATGGCTTGAGCCACGGCGAAATTGCCGAGCGCCTGGGCACCAGCATCACCACGGTCAAGCGCTACATCGTCAAGGCCGGTGCGCAGTGCATTGTGCTCGACAGCCAGCGCCCATGAATCCGTTGCCCCTGACCCTGGAAGCTGCTGAGCAGGCCATGCACTGGCAATTGGAGTTGCAGGCAGCGGACGTTACTGAACAGACCCGGGCGCAATGGCTGGCCTGGCGCCAGCAAGATCCTCTCAACGAGCAGGCATGGCAGCATTCCCAGCGGTTTTTCCAGCGCATGCACGAGGTGCGAGACCCCGCGCACCAGGCTCTGGTCAGCGCCACCCTGTTACCGGCGCTGTCCCGTCGTCGGGTCCTGAAAAACCTGGCCCTCTTGCTGGCCGCCGGCAGTGTGGCGTGGACCGCCCGGGATGCCGGGCTGTTGCAGCCCTGGACCAGCGATTTCAGCACCACCGTCGGTGAGCAATGGCGTATCGACCTGGCGGACAATACCGAGATCCAGCTCAATACCGACACCGCTATCGATGTGAACTACAGCCCCGACCAGCGCCTGATCCATCTGTTGCGCGGGGAGATCCTGGTAGTACCCAACCCATTGGATGCCCGCCCGCTGTGGGTGAAAACCGCCGAAGGCCTGACCCATGCCGCAGGCGGGCGCTTCAGCGTGCGCCAGCGCGATGGGTTTACTCAGTTGGGGTCTGACCGGCAGCCACTGGCGGCGCAGATTCCATCGCGCAGCCTGAGCCTTTCGCCCGGCGAGATCGTCAGCTTTGACCAGCAGACCCTGTTGGCGCGACGCCCGCAGCGCGCCGGCGAATTGGCCTGGGGCCGCGGCATGATCGTCGCCGAGGGCCTGCGCCTGGAAGACTTCCTCAATGAATTGAGCCGCTACCGACGCGGGCATCTGGACTGTGACTCGAGCGTGCGCGAGCTGCGTGTGTCCGGCACCTATCCGTTGGCCGACACAGACCGCATCCTCACTGCGCTGCAACAGACCCTCGAGCTGGACGCGCAGCATTTCACGCGGTTCTGGGTCACGCTTAAACCGCGTCGGGCGCAGGTATGAATTTATTTTGCATGCATGTGGTCCGTTTCCGAATCTCACGAGACTTATATCCCCAGACACTCACTTATCTGGGGAACAGCGCATGCACCCGCAACGCACCATTCGGGCAACACTGAAAAAATCACTGGCTGTGGCCGTCGTCCGCGGCATTGCCAGCTTCGCCGGGGCAGCACCGTTGTTGCTGGCGCCGGCCTGGGCCATGGCGGCGCCACAGCAGGAGTTCGACATTGCCCCAGGCTCCCTGGCCGGTGCGTTGAACCAGTTTGGCCAGGCCACGCATATCTTGCTGTCCTACCCGGCCGCGCTCACGCAAGGGCAGACCAGCCCCGGCCTGCAAGGGCGACATGACCTCGACACCGGCCTGGCAATCCTGCTCAGTAACAGCTCGCTGCAAGCGGTGCGCGGCAGCGGCGATAACTACTCCCTGCAACCCCGTCCTGCCGACGGCGCATTGCAACTGGGCACCGTATCGATCTCCGGCAAGGCGCCGGGGTCGACTACCGAGGGCACCGGCTCCTACACCACGCAGTCGTCCAGCAGCTCAACCCGCCTGAACCTGACGCCCAGGGAAACCCCGCAATCATTGACCGTCATGACCCGCCAGCGCCTGGATGACCAGCGCCTGACCAACCTGTCGGACACCCTGGATGCCACCCCCGGCATCATCGTGTTGCGCGACGGCCTGGGTTCGGAAAGCGACGCCTATTTCTCCCGTGGCTTTCAGATCCAGAACTTCGAAATCGACGGTGTGCCCACCGTCACCCGCATGGACAACTACACCCAGAGCATGGCGATGTACGACCGGGTGGAAGTGGTGCGCGGCGCCACCGGCCTGATCAGCGGCATGGGCAACCCCTCGGCCACCATCAACCTGATCCGCAAGCGCCCGACAGCCGAGGCGCGGGCTAGCGTAACCGCCGAAGCAGGCAACTGGGACCGCTACGGCAGCGGCCTCGACGTATCCGGCCCCCTGACCGAAACCGGCAATGTGCGCGGGCGCTTGGTGGCCGACTACAAGACCGAACACGCCTGGGTCGACCGCTACAAGCAGCAGACCCAGTTGCTGTACGGCATCACTGAATTCGACCTGACCGAAGACACCTTGCTGACCATGGGCTTGAGCTACCTGCGCACCGACGTCGACGCCCCGGCGCGCTCCGGTTTGCCCACACGCTTTACCGATGGTTCGCGCAGCAACCTCAGCCGCTCCCTGAATACTGCGCCGGCCTGGTCCTATAACGACCATGAGCAGACCAGCTTCTTTACCTCCATTGAGCAGAAGTTCGACAGCGGCTGGAGCGCCAAGGCTGAGTTCACCCATTCGCAAAACAAGTTCGATGAGGTGTTCAACTACGTCAACGGCAGCCTCAACAGTGATGGCAGTGGCACCACCCAGTTGCCAGTGCGATTCTCTGGTACCCCGCGCCAGGATAATCTCGACCTGTACGCCACCGGCCCGTTTGACCTACTGGGCCGTGAGCACGAGTTGATCGCCGGCGTGACCTTGTCCAAGTACAAGGAAAACGTGCCCAGCCATGGCGGCTGGAACTATGCGTATTCCGGCTCCCCGGCGGGCGCCATCGACAACCTGTTCAACTGGGACGGGCACTCGGCCAAGCCGGACTTCCCGGTGACCGGCAAATCCTCGGTGGATGAAAGCCAGTACGCCGCCTACCTGAGTACCCGCCTGCGCATGACCGACGATTTGAGCGTGATCCTCGGCAGTCGGGTCATCGACTGGAAGCGCGACACCCAGGACAGCCCCTACGGCGGCGTTGCCACCCGTACCAGCGAGTCGGAAACCGGCGTGTACATTCCCTATGCCGGGGTGGTCTACGACCTGACCGACAATTGGTCGGCCTACGCCAGCTACACCAAGATCTTCAATCCCCAGGCCAGTTGGGTGCGCGACATCAACAACAAGGCCCTGGAACCCATGGAAGGCAAGGGCTACGAGCTGGGCTTGAAGGGCAGTTTCTTCGACGAGCAGTTGAACACCAGCCTGGCGCTGTTCAAGTTGGAACAGGACAACCTGGCGATCTGGATCGACACGCCGGGCGGCAACACCTATCGCAACGAGAAGGGCACCACCACCGAGGGTGTCGAACTGGAACTCAACGGTGAGCTGGCCGAAGGCTGGCAAGCCTCGGCGGGTTACGCCTATGCGGTCAGCACCGATGCCGACGACAAACGCATCGTCACCACCTTGCCGCGCCAGAGCCTGAAAACCTTCACGACCTACCGCCTGCCGGGAGCGTTGAGCAAGGTGACCGTGGGGGGTGGAGTGAACTGGCAGAGCAAGGTCGGTGAAGACCTGCACACGTTCAGCCAGGGTAGCTACGCCATCACCAACCTGCTGCTGCGCTATGACGTGACGCCGCAGCTAAGTACCTCGGTCAACCTCAACAACCTGTTCGATCGCGAGTACTTCAGCTATGCCGGCAACCACGGAATGTACGGCGCGCCGCGTAACCTGATGACCAGCATCAAGTACGACTTCTAACCCTGCCCCCGATCCCCTGTAGGAGCGGGCTTACCCGCGATAGCAGTAGTTCAGGCGCTGTTACTGTCGACTGACACACCGCCATCGCAGGC
Source organism: Pseudomonas sp. 06C 126 (assembly GCF_001855215.1). Lineage (NCBI taxonomy): Bacteria > Pseudomonadati > Pseudomonadota > Gammaproteobacteria > Pseudomonadales > Pseudomonadaceae > Pseudomonas > Pseudomonas sp. 06C 126. The sequence continues at coordinate 22,352 of NZ_MIFU01000091.1, forward strand.
AAGCCAGCTCCCACCTTTGATTGGTGTCACGGCCAAAATACTGCACCCGACAAAAATCCCCTGTAGGAGCGAGCTTGCTCGCGATAGCAGTAGTTCAGGCACTGTTACTGTCGACTGACACACCGCCATCGCAGGCAAGCCAGCTCCCACCTTTGATTGGTGCTGCGGCACAAAATACTGCACCCGACAAAAATCCCCTGTAGGAGCGGGCTTGCCCGCGATAGCAGTAGTTCAGGCACTGTTTTTGTCGGCTGACACACCGCCATCGCAGGCAAGCCAGCCCCCACCTTTGATTGGTGTCACGGCCAAAATACTGCACCCGACAAATATCCCCTGTAGGAGCGAGCTTGCTCGCGATAGCGGCGTATCAGCCACCGAATCTATTGGCTGATCCACCGCCATCACAGGCAGCAGCTCCGCGCGCTGCCTTTTTGCTATGCGCAGCTCACGCCTTCCACGGCTTGAGCCACAGCCCCAACCCCAGCAGCACCCCGGCGCCTGCCAGGGTGCTCAAGCCCAGTTGCCAGCCATCGCTGTGCAATGGGTGCAGGACCAGCGCCGCTGCTCCCAGCAACACCACACTCAGCCCCCACTGCAATGGCCAGCCCAATTGCCCGAGCAGGTGTTGGCGTTGCATCAGCAGCAGGTTGGTGACGATCACCCCACCCAAGGCCGCCAAGGCGATGCCCGGCAGGCCGAAAAAGTACGGCAGCACTACCAGCAGGCCGGCATTGACCAGGCTGCCCAGCAGTTCGCACTTGAGCGGCAGGCGCGTATCGCCGCTGGCGTAGGCATAGCGGGCGAGCATGGCGTTCCAGGCGCCGAACACCAGGGGCGTGGCGAACCAGGCAAGCAGGGCGGGCAGCGGGCCGTCGGCGCTTTGCGCCGGCATCAGCAGGTGAATCAGCACGGGGCTCGCGCCAATCAGGCCGAGGGCGGCCGGCAGGCTCAATAGGGTTGCGGCGTCCAGGCCACGGCGCAGCAAGGCCAGGCGTTGTTGGCCCTGTTCGCCGCTCATCAGCCCCAGCAGCACTTGGTTGAGGCTCATCAGTGCAATCAACGGCAGGTTGATCAGTTTGCGCGCCAGGTTGACCCAGGTCACCGCGCCTTCGCCCAGGTAACTGGCGATCAGCCGTTCGAGCAAGGCCAGGCCCTGACTGGCGACATTGCTTGCCAACAGCGGACCGATACGTCCCAGCAGCTCGCGGCCGGCCTGGGCATCGCCCTTGACCTGCCAGGGGCGCCAGCCGAACGACCAGACCGGTGCCAGCAGCGGCAGGCACATCAACACGCTGCCGGCAAAAAAACACAGCGCCAGTTCTTCGCTGTCGCTGGCCGTGCCCTGGATAAACAGGTACAGCACCGGCGGCAGGTTGAACAGTAACGAACCCAGCCCCGGCAGCACAAAGCGCTGGCGCGCCTGCAACGGAATACTGAACAGGCCATGCATCACCAACCCCGGCGCACAGGCGGCCAGCCAGCGCAGGTTGGCGGCGGCCTGCTCATGGGCGGCGGCATCCAGCCCCGGGCCGATCAGCCGTACCCACAATGGCGCGCCCAGTGCCAGCAGGGCGAACAGACCCAGGCCCACGCCGAGCAGGCGCGGCGACAGGCTGGCCAACCAGACTTGCTGGCGTTGCCCATCACGTTGCTGATAGAGGGGCAGGGCAGCCGCTGCGAGCAAGCCGGCAGCCAGGGTCATGCGTAGCGCTTCGGGCAGAAACACCGCCACCAGGAACCCATCGCTGCGGCTGCCCGCACCCCAGGCCGCGACCAGCAGCCATTCCCGGGCAAAGCCGGCCACCAGCCCGGCGAGGGTCGCCAGGGTCAGCCACAGGGTGCTGCCAAACATCAGTGCAACAGGGTGAACAGGCCCTTGCCACCCACCTTGTAGTTCAGGCCGCGAACGCGTTCGCCCATGACTTTGGCACCGGTGCCGCCGACAATTTTGTACGGCGCGACGGTTTTGGCCACCACGGTATTGGCGGTCACCACCGAGCCTTCGCACAGATGGGTGCCGAAACCGATCAGTGCCCGGCTGCCGATCCACACGTAGTCGTCGATGTAAATAGCCCCGGAAATCGACCAGAACTCCGGCGCCTGTAAGTCATGGCTGCCGGCGATGATCAGCACATGGGAGGCAATCGCCACATGGTTGCCGATCACCAGGCCAGAGCGCGCATCCACCTGGCAATGCCAGCCGATCACGGTGTCGTCGCCCACTCTGAGGTTGTGGATGCCCAACACCTCGGTGTTGCGCCACAGGCTGGAGCCCTTGCCGATCTTCGCGCCGCCCAGGCGCAGCCAGCCGATACGGATGTGGTGGCTGGGGATCTTGTTGATCAGGATGTTGTAGGCCATGTCCCAGGCGCTGCGCCAGCGGTCCTTGAGGGTTGCCCAGTTCTTGCCATAGATCGGCAGGAACTGCGCCGGGACATCCTGTTTCATGCGATGGAACAAGCGGCGTGCCACCGGATGTCCAATGGTCGGTTCCACGTCGAAAGAGGTCATCCAGAAGAGTTTGTTGCTGCCTTCGCCTTCTTCAAAAACCACCTCGTTGGCCAGGCACCAGGCCAAGCCATCTTGCAAGTCTTCCAGGCTCACACCGAGTTCGCTGGCCAAGGCGGGCAGGCGGTCACGCAGGTCGGGGGAGTGAATAGTGCGATGTTTCATGGTTGGCTATCCTTTGGCACGGAAACAGGAGCAGAAGCGGTCACGGTCGGGTTCAGGCGCACCTGTTGCAGGCTGATGCCCATCAACAGCCAGAACAGCGCGATCAATACAAAGGTGAAGCTGAAGTAGTGGTCGAAGATCCCGGTCAGCAGCGCCGCCAGTACACCGCACACACAGCCCAGCCACAGTGCGTTGTCGGCGGTGACTTTGCGCACCGAGCCCAGCGGCCGAACTTCACGCCACCACAACACGGTGACGGCGATAAACAGCAGCATCCCGGGAATGCCGATCTTGTAGATGAAATTCAGCCACAGGTTGGAAATCCCCAGCAAGTTGCTGCCCGGCACCGGTGGGTCGATCTTGAAGCCGATGCCCAGCGGGTACTTGGCCATGACATCGGGGAACCCGGCGTACTCGTCGAAGCGGATCTCGGTACTGGCGTTGGTGGTCGAGAACATCGTCATCAAACGGTCCTGCAACGGCGGATAGAACATCACCAGGGCGATCACAAAGGCGACGCCGATGCCGATAATCCGCCCGCTGTGGGGCACGCGCTTGTAGGTCAGCCAGATCAGGATCAGCGCCAGGGCCACAATCGCGCCCCGGGAGATGCTCAGTAGCAGGCCGGCGCAACCGAGCACCGCCACCGCCAGGCCCAGGGCACGGCGCCAGCCGGTGCGGGTCCAGCCGTAAAACAGCGCCAGAGGGATGAACAGCACCAGCACGCCACCGGTCAGGTTCGGGTGGACCCAGGGCGAGGCCATGCGTTTGTAGTTGGCCGAGAAGATGTCCTTCACCGCCTCGGGGTGGGCGTATTTGAGGTCGGTGAGGATGTCGATCATCGACATCGCATTGCGCGTCTTGAGGAACATGAAGATCGACAGCGACAGCATCGCCAGGTTGCCCAGCAGCAGGGCGACCACCACTTTGTCGCGGTCGGCATCGGTGCGCAGCAGCAGCGGCACGATAAACAGCAGCGACAGGTTCATCAGCCAGCGCACCCAGTTGACCGGCCCGTTGCCCTCGGCGTGGATGATGATCATGCCCCAGATAAACGGGATGGTGCTGAACAGCATCAGCCACATCAAGGCCCGCTCCGTGGGGCGCCAGACCATGAAGCCACGGGTCTTGCCGATAAACGATTGCCAGAACACCCCGGCCCAGGTCAGGCCCAGCACCGCTTCGCTGATGGTGGTGCGGATCCCCAACTGCAAGGTGGTGTAGGGAATACTGGTGGCCAAGACGGCAAAGATCAGCAGCCCCCACAGGGGTTTGCGGATCAAGGTCAGCGCCACGCCCAGGCCGACCACGATCATAAAGACCTTCATCGGCGGCAGTGCCAGCAGCAAGCCACCGAAGATCAGGCCCAGGAGCAGACTAACGAGTTTTCCTGGCAGCATTAGCGGTTCAATTCCTTGAGCAGTTTATCCAGGCGCAGGCGGTAGGCCGGTTCGGCAAATTGCCGGGCCCACGTGCGTTGCAATTCGGGGTCGGCCGTGGTCCCGGGCGCTGCCAGTGACACCATCAATGTTTGCAGTTGCCCGGCGTCGTCGGGCGCAAAGCGCGCCGCCGTGGGGGGCGCCACTTCATCCAGCGCCGAACCACGGGCCACCGCCACTGGCGTGCCGACACTCAGTGCTTCCACCACTGGCAGGCCAAATCCTTCGGCATAGGAAGGCTGCCACAGGTACGCGGCATGCCGGTAGAGCGCCTGCAACTGGCCGTCGGACAGACCGTTGCGCCAATGCAGGCCGGGCAAGTCGCCGAGGGTCGCCGGCACATCGCTGGCGTGGCCGACCAGCACCAGGTCCGGCACGTTCGGGTCCCTGGCGCGGCTGGCTTGCCATTGCGCAAGAAAGAACGCCATGTTCTTGCGTGGCTCACGGGTGCCCACCACCAGCCAGTAGCGCGCGGGCAAGCCCTCGGGCAGCGGCTCGGGTGCTTCGGTGAACTGCGGCACCAAGTTGTGCAACACCCGGAACTTGGCCCGCGCCCAGGGGAACAGGCGCGCGGCTTCATCACACGAAAACTGCGACGGGCACCACACCCGGTCCGCCTGCCACACCGACCAGGCAATCGACGCGCCATCGATCATGCGGTAGGCCACGGCCTTGAGCCGAGAGCGATGGAAGTTGCGATGGGTCAGTTGGAACAGGTCGTGCAGCACCAGCACATAGCGGGTGCCGGCGGGTTTGCGGCACAAGGGCAAGCCCATATTGGCCGTGGCGATGTACAACTCGATCCGCTGTTCGTGGATCCCCCGGGGCAAAAAACCGCGTTCAAAGCGCAGCCGTACCTGGGGGCGTTGCAGGCCTTCCAGCGGGCTGGCCCAGGGCGGGCAAACCGCGGTGTCGCGCTGGGGATGATCCAGCGGCGCCTCGCTGAACAGCACCACTTCAGTGTTGTCCCGGGCGCGCAAGGCTTGCTCCAGGGCCAGAACCTGACGGGCGATGCCCGACGAAGGCGCGACCGTGGCGGGGCGGTAATCCAGGGCTACGCGCATGCTTGGGGCTCCTGTTGGGTGGGCAAGGTGCGGTAGATCTGCTCCAGTTCGTTACCGGCCACCGCCCAGTCGTGATAGTTGCGCGCGTAGTCCCGCGCGGCATTCGCCAGTTGGCTGGCCAGCGCCGGCTCGTCCAGCAGGCGCACAATGGCCTCGGCCAGGGCTTCGGTGGTTTCGCCAGGCAGATAGTGTGCTTGCGCCTCGACCGCCAGCCCGGACACGCCCTGGGCGGTGCTCACCAGCGGCAGCCCGGCGGCCATTGCCTCCAGCACTTTGAGTTTGGAGCCGCCGCCGTGGCGCAGGGCGGCGACAAAACCTGCGCAGCGGCGTTGCAAGGCGGTCAGGTCGGGGACAAAGCCCTGCCATTCAATACGTTCGTCCGGCCAGCGCTCACGCCAGTGCTCGGGCAAGCCAAAGCCAGCTACCGCCAGGCGGGCGCTGGGGCACTGCAACCAGACCCTGGGGAATATTTCGTCGAGCAGCCACTGCACCGCATCGAGGTTCGGTGCGTATTCGTAGTTGCCGACAAACAACAGGCGCTGGCTCTGCGCATCGGCGCTGACCGCGCTGAACGCACGGCTGTCGACCCCATTGACCACCACGCTCACCGGGGTGGCGGTCAGTTGGCCGATGGCCTGGGCGTCGGCCTGGGTCACGGCCACCACATGGCACGCCGCATCAAACGCCTTGCGCTCCCACTGCCGGCAGCGCCACTGGTCGTAGCGCACGAACGGCCCGGCCCACTTCGGGAAACGGTCATAGGTGGCGCCGCCCAGGCTGGATTCCAGGTTGTGCTCGGTGAGCACGAAGTCCCGCGATTGCTGGCGCAGGACACTGAGGTACGGTTGCAGGCTGTAGCTGTGCTCGACCTGGATCACATCCCAGGTTTCGTCCAGCAGTTCGCCAAAGCGCGCCTGCAACACCGGTGACAGGCCGTTGACCGTGGTCAGCAACGGCCAGGGCGCAAACACTCCGGCGAGCAGGGTCATGGGGTGTTTGAGCGGTCGGCGTGGTACCACGATCAAGCGTTCGAGCAGGGGCTCGAGGGCGGCGTGCACGGCGGCGTCGGCCGGCGTCTTTGATTGCACCAGCAAGGTGATGCGGTGCCCGCGCTCACTCAAGGTACGCAGCAAATGGTATTGCCGGGTCTTGCCGCCGCTGGTCATCGGCCACGGCAGATAGGGCACAATCCACAGGATTCTCACGTGCAGCTCTCCATGCCTGGGCGTGCTACCACACCAGTATTTGCAACGACGGTTTCACCACGGGGCGAATGCCGTTGTAATCGTTAAGGGCCTGCCTGGCGCCGGTCAGCGGGTCCAGCAACTCGGCGCGCTGTACCTTGGGCAAGGTGATGCTGGTGCCTTCAGCGCTCCAGTACATCAACAGGTGTTTACCGTCTTCGCGGGTCCAGGCCACGCTGTAAAAAGTCTTGGGTACGTCTTCCAGCACCGGGGTGACGCCCGGCTTGAGCGTCGGCCCGGTGATCTCAAGGAAGCGGGCGAGAGCGCTGTAGACCGGCTTGGGTTCGCCGTTGAGGTCGAGCAGGCCGTAGTGCTGGTCACGCACGGAGGCGCGTTCATCCAGGTCGGACAGGGCAAACAGGAAAATCTTCTGGTAGTCCTGGGACGCCATCAGCGCCAGGCGGCGCAAGGTAAAGTCGGCCTGGCCGTCGACGCCGATCAGGTCCTGCATTTCCTTGGGCCCGCTATAGCTGGACCAGCCCCACTCGGTGGCCCAGACATCCTTGACACCGGCACCGTGCAGCACCGCATTGAGCTGGTCGCCGCGCAGCAGGACTTCGTTCTTGCCTGGTTCGTCGGTTTCAGGGGTCATCGAATACGGGTGATATGCCGCCACCATGCCCAGGGTTTGTACGCCCATTTTGCCGAGGGCTTCAAACATCAGGGTTTTGCCGCGCGGCGGCATCTGGCTGTAGTAGGCCATGCCGCCCATCACCTGGATTTTGTCCGGGGCGGCGATATTCAGTGCCTGGTGACTGGCCAGCAGCAAGCGCGCGTATTCCTCGGCATTCACTTGCGGGCGCCAATTGTTCGGCAGGTTCTGTTCGTTCCACACCTGCCAGGCGTTGATATTCGGGTAGCGCTTGGCCAACAGCGCCAGGCGCAGGGCGTACACGTTGGCATCCCGTGGGCGGTACTGGTCCTGGAATTCCGCGCCCCTGGGGGCGGTGGTGATGAACGGCGCCGAGCCCACCAGGTAGAACACCGAGCGGATCTTCTCGGCGGTCAGGGTGCGGTCCAGTTCATCGAAAGTGCTCAGTTGATAGTCTTCCTCCTTGGGTTCCAGGCGGTCCCAATGCAGGTCGACGCGCACCCAGTCCAATCCCAGTTTCTGGTATTGGCGGATCTGCTTCTGGTACTGCTCGGGCTTGAACCACAGAAAGTGCGCGTTCACCCCCAAAAACTCGCGCCACACCACGGTGCGCTGGGGCGCCAGGTTGACCGGCTCTGCGTCGACCTTTTCACTGAGCAGCAGCGCGCCGCCCACGGCCAGGGCAATGACCAATGGCAAGTAGCGCCACATCGGGCGAGTAGAGGACGTGTTCATCGCAAAGGCTCCTTGACTACGGCCTGGAACAACTCGGCAAAGCGTTGGGCGGTGCTGGCCCACTGGCGCTGCCGGCCGATATCGGCAGCGTGGTCGGCCCACTGGCGGGCCTGTTGCGGGTCGAGGATCAGGCGGCTCAAGGCATCGCTCAACGAGGCGATATCCCCCTGTTGATAGGTGATGCCATTGCCACCGGCGACTTCTTCGGCGAAGGCGCGGGCGTTGGAGGTAATCACCCCGCGCCCGCAGGCATTGGCCCAGGACAGCGCGCCGCTGGTGCCGCGCATCTGGCCGAGGAAGCCGAGTTTTTTCGATTCGCGGTAAGGCAGCACCATCACATGGTGCGCCTGGATCGTGTGCGGGATATCGGCCGAAGGCAGGTCCAGTTGCCAGTCCACCACATCGCCCAGGTGCAGGGTGGCGATCAGTTGGCGCAGGCCATCGAGGTAGTTGCCGGCCGGGTCGAAGGTCATTTCTGGTGCGGTGCCACCGGCAAGGGTCAGGCGCACCTGGCCACGGCATTGCGGGTGGGCGGCCAGGGTGCGGGCCAGGGCCTGTAGCAGGTCTTCGATGCCCTTGCCCCGGTAGATAAAGCCGAAGTACAGCAGGCGCAGCGGTTGCAACGGCGGCAAGGCCACGGGGGCGATGGGCAGGTTGCCGTGGGCAATCACCGCCACTTGCTCGGGTTTGAGGCCCATGCGCTGGCGCAGGCAGTCGCCGCCCAGGCGGGTGAGGGTGATCAGGCGGCGCATGCTTTTGGCCAGGCGCCGTTCTTCGTAAAGGGTCAATGGATCGGCCAGCAACGCCGCCGCCTGGGGCAGCGGGTGGGGCAGGCGTTCGAGCAGGGTCAGCGGGAAAAACAGCTTGGCCCGGCGCCAGATCAGGCGTTCCGGGTCGTGCACGGTGGCGGTCAGCGGCAATTGCGGTTGGGTGCGGCGCAGGTAGTCCAGGGCCTGAAACTCGGCAAAGCGCCCGCCGCCCAGCTCGGCATGCACCAGGTCCACGCCGCGCCAGTCAAAGGCTTGCAGGCGCTGCAGTTGTTGCGCCAGGTCCAGGCAACCCTCCAGCGGCGTCAGCACCTCCAGGCCTTGTTCGCGCAACGCGCTGCGCAAATGCGCAGCGTAGTCGGCGATCCCGGTCTGCTCCGGCGGCAGTGGCGCCAGCAGCGCAATGCGCATCAGGCCGCACCGCGCCAGCTGTTGATCCGCGCCAGGACATTGGCCGGCACTTCAAAACGGCGGCGGTTGAGGATCATCCCGTCGACTTTGCCGAACGCGGTGGTCAGCAACGACAGGGCGTTCTCGATGGTCGGCACGGTACTGGTGCGGGCTTCGATCACCAGCACAATCTGGTCGGCGCGGCGCAGGGTGAGGAATGCCTGCGGGTTGGACGACAGGGCAGACGCATCCAACAGCAGCACTTCACCCGGCTTCGCGGCGTCGCTGCCGTTGACCGAGACCCGGTGGCCGCGTTCTTCCAGCAGACGCTTGAGTTGCTCGATGATAAAGCTCACGCCCTCGCCATGCCGTGCCGAGGTCAGGCCCAGGGCAAAGCCCTCGCTGGCGATGCGCTCGGCGGGCAGCAGGCTGTACAGGCGATAGATGCTGGCGGTGAGGGCTGCAGGCGTGGCGTGTTGCACATCGGGGATGCTGCTCCACAGCGGTACACCGAACACTTCCTGCAAGCGCGCGCCATCGTGGATACGCTGGTCCAGCAGGTACAGCACATAGATGGTCAGCAAACCGACGGCCAGGCCGGCAGGAATGGTGAACAACAGAATCAGCAGGCTCTTGGGAAACACGCGCGCCGGGTTAAGGGTGGCGTGTTCGATCAGGGCGATGTTGCTGATCTGGCTGCTGTCCAGTTCGTGGTCGATACGCGCCTGTTCGAGGTTTTCCGAGTACAGCGCGTAGCTTTTCTCGGCGGTGCGCAGTTGCTGGGTCAGCTTGTTCAGTTCGGGTTCATCGGTCATCGCCTGGTCACGCTGGGCGCGCAGTTCGGCGAGGGTCTTGTCGTAGTTCTCGATTTCCCCGGCCAGTTTGCGCTCCTGCAACTGGGCGTCGATGATCTGCTGCTTGACGTTGATCACCAGGCTGTTGGGCGCGGTGTTTTGCGAGCGTTCCAGGCGTGTTGCTTCCTGGGCGCTGAGAGCTTCCATGTCGCGGATGTTCTGCTCGATCTGGTTGACCTGCGGCGTACCTGGCAGATAGGTGCGCAGCAGGCGTGCGCGTTCTACTTGCAGGGCGTTGAGCTGGCGCTTGAGGTCAAGCTGGGTCGGGTTGAGGCTGGTTTCCCGGGCCGTTACCACTTCCGCTGGCTGGTTCTTGATCTGCTGGCTGGCGTTGGCCAGGAAGCTGCGGATCCCCGCGATCTGGTTTTGTGCGGTGACCTTGGCGTCGGTGACGCGGTCGATCTGGTTGGTCAGGTTTTTCAGGCGCGCGTCCACGCTGATCGAATCGATCTGCTTCAAGCGGCCCTGCAGTTCATCCTTGAGCCCCTGGATGTTGGTGGCGACCTTGGTGCGCTCGGCTTCATAGAAGGTATGCAGGCTCTTGCGCCCGAGAATCCGCGCCCGCTCTTCGAGGTAGGCATCGACCCAGGTCTCGACGACCTTTTGCGCGATGACCGGATCGTCCCAGGTGAAGGAAATCTCGATCACCGAGGAGCCTGGTTCGTGACCGGCTTCGAAGTTCTTCTCCAGCTTGGTCGCCAGGCGTTCCAGCGGGCTTTGCTTCTCGGCCAGGCCCACGAATTGCAGGACGCTGCGCACCGCATCGAGCACTTCACCCGCGGCTTTCTTGACGTAGAACTTGGTGACCTTCCAGAAGCCCTCTGGCGGCTCGGACGTCATCGCCAGGTAGCGCTCGGCAACGATATGCACGATGGGCCGGCCGGTGAGCATCTTCTCCTCATCCACGATCGGATCGTGTTGGGTGCTGGGCGCAATCAGCGTCTGGCGGTTGGCGGCTTCGATCGGCAATGTGGTGTTGTCCCGCCCTGGCTTGACCAGCAAGCGCGCGTCGGACTCGTAGCGAGCCGGCAGCAGGAAGGCACCCAACACGGCCACCACAATCGTGGTGATCACGGCCAGTTTGAATTCGCGGCGGAAGATGAAAAACAGCCGCAAGAGGTCGCGTAGAGAGCGGATTTCGATCACAGGATCACTCCATTGATAGGGAGGTGAAGATGGGGCTTGGGTGCAGGCATCGAAGTTTCAAAGACGCGTTCCATTGCTAAGGGACCCCAGGGATGTTGACGTTGTCGATGCTGGTGTTGTTGGTCGTATTCCCGCTGTTCTTCACGCCGCTGTCGTTGAGGTCGTAATTCAAGCCAATACCAATACCCTTGTTGATCGGGAACAGGCGGGTGAAGTACATATCCACCGCCTCCACGGTTGCGCCAATGCCCGACTGCGGCACAAAGATCAAATCGCCACGTTGCAGCGCAACCCTGGGATGGTTCGGGTTGGTCAACATGCTGTTCAGACTGATGAAGTACGTCCGGTACTTGCCATCCGGGCCAGTGCGCATTAACGCCACATTGGAGCTGTCCGCTGATGGCAACACCCCGCCGGAACTCAGCAACGCCTGCTCCACACTGACATTGCCCGCCAGGTCGAAAAACGCCGGATTAGGCACCGCACCACCGATAAACACCTTATTGCTCGGTGCGCTGGCGATGTTCACCGTCACTGCTGGCTCGCGGTAGATGCGCTTGTACTTGTCGGTAATTTCCTTCCCCAGGTCTTCAGGCGTGCGCAATGCCGCCTTGATCCGACCGATGTTGGGCATTGAGATCACCCCGTCGGGACGCACGACAAATACCGTCATGTCGTCGGCTGCCGCGGGCTCCTGCGCATCGCGCACGATGCGCAACAGGTCGCCACTCTGGATCAGCACCTGTGGGGGCGGCAGGTCGGCCAAGGTCAGCGCCGCTTGATGGCCGGCCTTGAGCGTATTGTTATCAGGAAGCGGCACCCGCGCAGGGGTCGAACAACCAGCCAGCCAGATCGAGGCACTCAACAGGCTGAACAGGGTAAGACGGGAACGTCGGTTGGTAGTCTTCATGACGGCTCAAGTCCAGTAGGTGGAAAACATGCCCAGGCGCTGCTTGAGCGATTTGGGCAGGTAGCGTTCAAGGTGGCCGAGGCGATAGCCCAGCAATTTAAAGGCACTGCGCACCACCACTTCGGGGGCGCGGTGCAAGGCGTTGGCCTCGCGCAAGGCACGTAATTCGGCCAGTACATAGCGTTTACCTTCGCCGCCGGCGTCGCCGAACGCTTGGCGAATCCACGGCTCGCGGCCGTAGAACACACCAATGTCGAAGTAGCGGTGAAACTCATCCATGAGTCGGTAGTCGTGGGAGTGATAAACCCGGGCGCTGGCCGCGTACTGCACCTTCCAGCCTGCCAGCAGCATGCGCGCGGCGACGTAGGCGTCCTCGCTGCCGATCACATCGGCCGGAAACCCGCCCACGGCCTGCAGGGCGCTGCGCCGGTACACGGAAAACGAGTCGGAGCTAAAGCACGTCTTGATCCCCAACTGCGGCGCATCGGCCAGGCTTTTGCTGCGGCTGTGCGCCGGGTAATTGAAGTGCCGCGACTGCGCACCCAGCACCCCGGCACCGGGGTGCGGGAGTTGCCGGCCGTAGGCGACGCCGTTGAGCGGGTCCAGTTGCAGCTCTTCGAGCAGCTTGGCGAACGTCTCGGGTTCGGCCGGGATCGCGTCCTGGGTCATCACGATCAGGGTGTCGCCGCCCACCTGTTCGCTGGCCCAGCGCCGCGTACCGCCGTGGTTGAAGTGGCGGGCGTCGATCACTTCGACACGGGCGCCGAACTCGCGAAAGCGCGCCACTGTGTCGTCGCTCGATGCGCTGTCGACCACCAGCATTTCGTCGGGTTGCACGGTTTGCATGCGCAGCGCCGGCAGCAGCCGGTCGAGGTGGCTGGCGGCATTGCGGGTCGGAATGATCAGAGAGGTACGCATCAGGGCTGGGGCTCGCTGCCGGGCGCGCGGCCGTAGATATCATCGAAGCGCACGATGTCGTCTTCGCCCAGGTATTCGCCGCTCTGCACCTCGATCATTACCAGATCGATGATGCCGGGGTTGGTCAGGCGGTGTTTGTGCCCGGCGGGAATGTAGGTGGACTCGTTCATGTTGAGCAGGATCTCGCGCTCACCATTGGTAATCATGGCGGCGCCGCTGACCACTACCCAGTGTTCGCTGCGGTGGTGGTGCATCTGCAAAGACAACGAGCCCTTGGGCTTGACTACGATGCGCTTGATTTTGAAACGGGTGCTTTCCTCCAGCACCGTATAGGTGCCCCACGGCCGGGTGACGGTGCGGTGCAGGCTGAATGCCGGGTGGTTCTGGCGCTTGAGCTCGGCGACGATATGGCGCACGTCCTGGCTGCGGTTGGCGTCGGCAATCAGCAGGGCGTCGGGGGTGTCGACGATGATCAGGTCACGCACCCCGACCGCCCCCAACACACGCTTGGGTGAGTCGATGTAGCAGTTGTGCACGTCGTGCAGGATCGCTTCGCCATTGATCTGGTTGCCGTTGTCGTCGCTGGGGGTCAACTGGCGCACGGCTTCCCAGGAGCCGATATCGCTCCAGCCAATGTCACAGGGCACCACGGCGACCTGGGCGGATTTCTCCATCAGGGCCACGTCGATGGAAATGTCTGGCGCGGTGCCAAAGCCTTGCGGGTTCAGTTCGCGCTGGCGGCTGCTGCTGTTCTGCAGGCTGGTGCTGTGCGCCAGCGCGGCTTTGGCGGCGTCGAGCACGGCTGGCGCGTGGGTCGCCAGCTCGTCGAGCACGGTGGCGGCCTTGAAGCAGAACATCCCGGCATTCCACAGGTGCTTGCCGCCGTCCAGGTAGCCTTGGGCGGTGGCCAGGTCGGGTTTTTCGACGAAGCGCTGGACGCGAAAACCCTGTGCCAGGGCCGAACCTTGTTCGATATAGCCAAAGCCCGTTTCGGGGCGGTCTGGCTGGATGCCGAAGGTCACCAGGTAACCCGCTTCGGCCAATTCGCGGGCCTGGGCCACGGCCTGGGCGAACGCGCTTTCATCAAGGATCAGGTGGTCGGCCGGCATCACCAGCAACTGTGCGTCGCCGCCGAAAAACTCTTGCACATGCAAGGCTGCGACAGCGATGGCGGCGGCGGTATTGCGGCCAAACGGTTCGAGCAACAGGTCCAGGCCCAATTGGGCCGTGTTGACCGCGCGGTAATCGTCGAGGGTGCGAAACAGCAGGTCGCGGTTGGTTACCGTCAGCACGCTGTCGACCCCCGGCAGGTGGCTGGCGCGCAGGAAGGTTTTCTGCAGCAGGCTCTGGTCGTCGCGCATGCGCATGAACGGTTTGGGCATGTTCTGCCGCGAAACCGGCCACAGCCGCGTGCCCGAGCCACCGGAAATGATGCAGGGAATCAATCCGTTGAGGGTGTTCATCAATAGACTTCCTTGGTGGAAAGGACGGCCGGGACCGTCATGAAAACGATGTACAGGTCAAACCACACCGACCATTTGGCGATGTATTCCAGGTCGTATTCGACCCGTTTCTGAATTTTGAACAGGGTGTCGGTTTCACCGCGGTAGCCATTGATCTGCGCCCAGCCGGTGATGCCTGGCTTGACCCGGTGGCGCGAGCTGTACTCGCTCACGGCTTCCTCGAAAGGAATCCCGGCGGCTTTGGTGGCAGTGGCATGGGGGCGGGGGCCGACCATCGACATGTTGCCCAGCAACACGTTGAACAGCTGGGGCAGCTCGTCGATGCTGGTCTTGCGGATAATCCGCCCGACGCGGGTGATGCGCGGGTCGAGGCGGGTGGTCTGGCATTCGGCATTGCGGTCAGTCTGGTCGACGTACATCGAGCGGAACTTGAACACCCGGATCAGGTTGTCGTTGTAGCCAAAACGCTTCTGGCGAAACAACACCGGGCCCTTGGAATCGAGCTTGATGGCGATGGCCGTCACCAGCATGATCGGGGAAAACAGCAGCAGCCCGGCACTGGCCAGCAACAGGTCTTCGCAGCGCTTGATAAAGGGTGACCAGCCGCGCAGTGGCAGTTGCGAGGTGTTGAACATCAGGATGCCGCCGACATCGGTGATGCGGTTGTGGCCATAGCGCAGGGCCGCCATGTCGGGCACCAGCATGACGTTGACCGACATCTGCCGCAGGCGCTTGACCAGCCCGTTGATGCGCTGCTCGGCGGCCCAGGGCAGGGTGATCATCACCTGGTTGACCTGTTCGGACCTGATCAGCTTTTCCAGGTCGCGGGTGTTGCCCAGCAACGGCAGGTTGCTCAATTCCTTGGGGATGCGCTCGGTACGGTCGTCGATAAAACCGATCAGGCCTGAACGGATATCACTGTTGCGCGACAGGTGTTCGGCCACATGCACGGCGGTGTCGGTAAAACCGAGGATCACCGTGCGTTGCAGGAACTTGCCGTTCTTCATCAGGTTGCGATACAGGCGCAGCATCAGGATGCGTTCCACGCCAAACAACATCAGGCTCAGGGTGAACCAGAACATCAGGTTGCGCGGGCTCAACTGCGGGAACAGCAGCAGGATCTGGTACATGAACAGCAGGATGCAAAACGCGGAAATCCAGGCGACCAACATCACGCGAAAACGCAGGCGGTTGCTGAACAGATCCTCGGAGTACACCCCCAGGGCCTGGAACAGAATGATGGTCAGAATCGCAAAGAACAGCAGCAGGCCAAGGTAGTGGCTACGCATTTGCGGGTCCACCGGATCCGGATAGAACAACAGGATCATCGCCGGCAGGACCGCCGTCAGGCCGTGCAGTAATTTGACGAAAACCACGAAGAATTCAACAAAGCCGGTACGAGTCAGAAACAGGCTGTCGACTGACGACTTCTCACGCATAAATCATCCCTCAATGCACCACCAGGACTTCCCTGTTCGTATGCTCATCCATAAGGCAGGTTTGCTTTATAAGTGGTGCAATGCGAACGACTGCTTTCGCTGGGTAAAACGCAATTACCTGTCTGCTCGCAGGTATTTTTGCTCGGTAATGTCTAAATGATGGCTCCTTTTGATAGGCTCGTCAAGGTTTTGACTTTTATCAAGGTTCTCGCCGTCGAGCTTCATAAGATACTCTTGTTGTGACGGTTTGTTGACATGTTTTGTGGGGGTTCTCAGATTTATCGAGAATAAGTGATGGCTTTTTGGAGTGTAGGAACAAAAACGGGAATTTTCCTGCGGGGAGGGAAATCCCTTTTTTGACGCAGTATAGGAAGGGCGCGGGCTGAAACTTGGGCCGGCTCCCACAGCTATGGCTTCAAGGCCGGTATCGCCTTCGCTGGCATCGGCGGCTGAGGTAGGACTAATCTACGGTTTTCCCTGGCGGATGAGTTGAGCATGATCGATCTCGCAACCCTGGCGGTTTTCTCTGGTTCTGTGCTGCTGTTGTTGCTGTCGCCCGGGCCGAACATGGCCTTTGTCATCAGCCATGGCGTGAGTTACGGCTGGCGGGGTGGGGTGGCGGCCGGCCTGGGGATCGGCGTGGCGGACCTGCTGCTGACCGCGTTGACTGCTACGGGCGTCACCGCCCTGGTGGCCAGTTGGCCTCCGTCCTTTGATTTGATTCGCTATGCCGGCGTGGTCTACCTGCTGTGGCTGGCGTTCAAGACCCTGCAGAAAAAGCCGTCCCTGGACACCGCCCAGGTTGTGCGGGTGCGCCTGGGCGGGGTGTTTATGCGCGCCATGCTCAACAGCTTGCTCAACCCTAAGGCGCTGTTGTTTTTCATGGTGTTCCTGCCGCAATTCGTCAAGCCTGAGGCCGGTCCCATTGCCCTGCAATTGGTGCAATTGGGCTTGGTCCTGACGTTGATTGCGGGCGTGTTTCACGCGGTGCTGGGTATTTTTGGCGGGGCGATCAGCCGGTTTTTTGCTGGCAGTGAGAAGACCGCAGGCCTGCAAAAATGGGGGCTGGCCACGGTGTTGACGGTGCTGGCCGTGCGCCTGGCGTTGATGCCGCGCACGGTGTAGATGGCGCGCAGGTGTATCTCCTTGTGTGAGCGGGCTTGCCCGCGATAGCGGTGGGCCAGCCAAAACATTCGGTGACTGACACGACGCCATCGCGGGCAAGCCCGCTCCCACACTAGTTCGGCCTTCAGCCCAGCCGCGCCGCTGCCCGTGCGGTAATTTCGCCGCGGGTCTTGCGTGATTGCGCGGTGCGCTTGTTGGCCTCGTCCAGCACAGGCTGTGGTGCGCTGTCTGGCCGCCCGGCGTTGAAGGGCGGGGCCGGCGCATATTCGAGTTGCAGTTGCACCAGTTGCGCGGCCGCCTCGCCGTACAACTCGGCGGCCAGGGTCAGGGCAAAATCAATCCCCGCCGTGATGCCGCCACCGGTAAACAGGTTGCCGTCGCGCACCACGCGCTCCTGCACCGGGATCGCGCCCAGGGTGGCCAGCATGTCGTGATAGGCCCAGTGCGTGGTGGCCCGCCGCCCGCGCAGCAAGCCCGCCGCACCCAATACCAGCGAGCCGGTACACACCGACGTCACATAGCGTGCGGTCTGGGATTGCTGGCGCAGAAAGCCCAGGGTCGGCTCATCTTCCATCAACGGTCCTACCCCTGAACCGCCCGGTACGCAGATCACATCCAGCACCGGGCAGTCGTCGTAGGTGATGGTCGGGCTGAGCACCAACCCGCTGCTGGAGGTCAGTGGCGCCAGGTCTTTCCAGATCAGGTGCAGCTTCACATCCGGCAATGACGCCAGCACGTCGTAGGGGCCGGTGAGGTCCAGTTGCTGGATGCCGGGGAACAACACAAAGCCGATCTGCAAGGTCATGGTGAAACTCCAGGAAAGAGGATGGACGGCTTCACTCTAGTGGCCTAGGCTTTGGCGCATACGCCATTGAGCCCACGAATCACGCCAATCATGCCGAAAATCATCCATGTACTCGCCTTTGCCAATGTGCAGGTGCTCGACGTCACCGGCCCCTTGCAGGTGTTTGCCTCAGCCAATGATCTGGCGCGCCAGCAAGGCTTGCCGTTGCCCTATGCGGTCAACGTGATTGCCGCCCAGGCCGAGCCGGTGATGACCTCTGCCGGCCTGGCCCTGGTGGCCGAGCCGTTGCCTGGCGCCGAGACGCCCTGCGACACCTTGTTGATCGCCGGCGGCTGGGGAGTGTATGGCGCGGCCGAAGACCCGGACCTGGTGGAGTGGGTGCGGGACAAAGCCCGGCACTCACGGCGCGTGACGTCGGTGTGTACCGGCGCCTTCCTGCTGGCTGCCAGCGGCCTGCTGGACGGCTGCCGTGTCGCGACCCACTGGACGCGCTGCGAGGAACTGGCGCGCAAATACCCCAGTCTGCAGGTCGAGGCCAATCCGATTTTTATCCAGCAGGGGTCGATCTGGACCTCGGCGGGGGTCACCGCCGGTATCGATTTGTGCCTGGCCCTGGTGGAAGAGGACCTGGGCCGCGCGGTCGCCCTGGAGGTGGCGCGGCACCTGGTGGTATTTCTCAAGCGCCCCGGTGGGCAGTCGCAGTTCAGCGTCACCCTGTCCCTGCAAAAGGGCGGCAGCCGCTTCAGCGAGTTGCACGCGTGGATTGCCGAACACCTGCACCTGGACTTGAACATCCCGACCCTGGCGGCGGTGTGCGGCATGAGCGAACGCAGCTTCGTGCGCCATTACCGTGCCGAGACCGGGCAGACTCCAGCGCGAGCAGTCGAGCTGATCCGCGTGGAAACCGCACGCCGGCAACTGGCCGACAGCGCCGTAGCGATCAAGCGCATCGCCGCGCAATGTGGTTTTGGCAGCGAAGAGACCATGCGCCGCAGTTTTCTGCGCACCTTGTCGATCACCCCGCAGGTTTACCGCGAGCGGTTTTCGGCGCCGGCTTGAGTCAGCTCAATGCTCGTGTGACGCAGTGAAAATACCTGCAGGTCCTGATAACACCCCGCCCAGAATCCGGCCTCGCGCAGCACACCTTCGCGAGTAAAACCCAAACGTTCCAGCAACGCCTGTGACGGCAGGTTTTGGGGATGGAGGTTGGCGGTCAACTCCCGCAGTTGCAGGCGTTCGCTGTAGAGGGTGGGGAAGCTATTCAAGTCGAATGGCCTGGTTGTCGTAGGCCGATACAGTTGCCCCATGGGTCGCGGACCTGGCAGATCCAATGCCCGCCCTCGATGGCCAGCGGTCCGCGGTACAACATCGCCCCGAGTGCTGTCAGGCGCTGCACCTGCTGCTCCAGGTTTGCCACCCGCCAATAAACCACCGACCCGGCTGCTCCGCTGGCGACCTTGTGGTCGGCGTTGACAATCTCAATGGCTACCCCGTCCAGTTCCAGATGACCAAAGTCATCCGGGTCATGCGCCCGGCGTTCTGCGCCAGGGAAGGCGGCTGCATACCAGTCGGAACAGGTTTTGGGGCCGCTTCGCAGCCCAGCGCGGGGCAAGCCCGCTCGCCACAACAAGCCCGCTCGCCACGGCCAGTGAGCCCAGCGCTGTAAAACCAGATGATCAAGGCTGCCACACCGTTTTCTCTCCACTCAACTTACGATCCAGAAACGTCGCCGCGCTGATCAACGCCAAATGGCTCAGGGCCTGTGGCGTGTTGCCCAGGTGTCGCGCCTGGCTGTCGAATTCCTCGGCATACAACCCCAGCGGGTTGGCATAGCGCAGCAGTTGTTCGAATTCCAGGTGGGCCTTTTCCACTTGGCCTGCGCGAGCCAGGCATTCGACATACCAGAATGAGCAGGCAGTAAACGCCCCCTCAGTGCCTTGCAGACCATCAATCTGGCTGTCGTCATTGCGATAGCGGTACACCATGCCGTCGCGCACCAGGCTTTTCTGGATGGCCTCCAGGGTCGACAACCAGCGCGGGTCGGTGGCTGCCACGAAGCGCACCAGTGGCATCAACAGCATCGAACCATCCAGGGCGGTGCTGCCGATGTGCTGCACGAAATGCCCGCGCTCCTCGTTCCAGAAGTTGCTCCAGATATCTTCATAAATCGCCTGGCGGGTCTGGTCCCAGCGGGCAAAAGGTGCCGGCAGCGAACGCTTGGAGGCCAGGCGGATCGCGCGGTCGAGGGCGACCCAGCACATCAGGCGCGAGTGCAGGAAGTGATGTTGCTCGCCGCGCATTTCCCAGATGCCGACGTCTTTCTGGTTCCAGGTCTCGCACACCTGGTCCACCACTTCCAGGGTATGTTTCCAGCCCTCATGGGAGATGGCTTCGCCGTACTTGTTGACCAGGTACACCGCGTCCATCAGTTCGCCGAAAATATCCAGTTGCACCTGGTCAAAGGCCTCGTTGCCAATGCGCACCGGTTGCGCGCCGCCATGGCCGCTGAGGTGGGTCAACTCGGTTTCCGGCAGGTGCTGGCGGCCGTCGATGCCATACAGGATGTTGATTTTCATCGGCTGCCCGCAGCAGTCGCTGACGCGCCCGCGCAACCAACGCATGTAGTCATTGGCTTCCTGGACAAAACCCAGGCGCATAAAGGCGTAGACGGTGAACGAGGCGTCGCGGATCCAGGTGTAGCGGTAGTCCCAGTTGCGTTCGCCACCTGGGGCTTCCGGCAGGCCGAAGGTGGCCGCAGCGAGGATCGCGCCGTGTTTGCGTGAGGTCAGCAGCTTCAGGGCCAGGGCCGAGCGATTGACCATTTCCCGCCAGCGCCCGCGATAGTTGGACTGGGCCAGCCAGCCGCGCCAGAACGCCAGGGTGTGCTGCAGGCACAGGTCGGTGCCGCTGCTGTCGACGCGCACATCGTCCAGGCCGCCCAGGACAAATTCGGCACCTTGGTCCTGGTCCAGGGTAAAGCAGGCGACGGCGGCGTCATTGTCGATCTGCAAAGGCTGGCTGCTGGCCAGGCGCAGGCCAGGCAGGCCCGCTGCCTCGAAGCACACATCAGCGTTATCGGCCGTGGCCCGCGTGGGTGCCCTGGCATAGTCATGGCGCACTGCGCAGCGCATGTGCAGGGTGGCCTTGCCGCTCACCACGCGCACACGGCGGATCAGCAGGGGCAGGTCGTCGACGTCGTCGCTGATGCTCAGCAGGTCGGTGATTTCCACCACCGCTTCATCGCTCAACCAGCGGGTTTGCAGGACATTGGTTTCCGGCAGATAGATCTGTTCCCGACGCGCCTGGGGCAGGTCCGGGGTCAGTTGGAAGATCCCGGCGGCGGGGGAGTCCAGCAGTGAGCAGAAGATCGACGGGCTGTCGAATTCCGGCCAGCAGAAAAAGTCGATGCTGCCCTGGTCGTTGATCAGTGCCGCACTGCGCATGTCGCCGATGATGCCGTGGGCATCGATGGCGCTTTGAGCTTCGTTTTTCAGATCAACCATTGTCTTTGAACTCCGGGTAGAGGCTCATGCCGCCGTCGATAAACAAGGTGCTGCCCACCACATAGTCGGAGGCATCACTGGCCAGCCAGACCACGGCGTTGGCCACATCTTCGACGTCACCGACGCGGCCATAGGGGATCAGTTTCAGCAGCGCCTGCTCGGCATCGCCCTCGGTGGCGGCGCGGTTGATGGCCGTGCGGATCGCCCCCGGCGCGATGCCGTTGATGCGGATCCGTTGGTGGCTGACTTCTTGGGCGAGGCTGCGCATCAACATCTCGACGCCGCCTTTGGACGCGGCGTAGTTGACGTGGCCGGCCCATGGGATCAACTGGTGCACCGAGCTCATGTGGATGATTTTGCCGGCGGCCCGGGATACGCCTGCTCGCACGCCCTGGCGGTTGAAAATGCGCAGGGCGGCGCGGGCGCAGAGGAACTGCCCGGTGAGGTTGACGCCGATCACCGTGTTCCACTGCTCAAGGGTCATGTCGCTGATGGCGGCGTCTTTTTGCAGGCCGGAATTGGCCACCAGAATGTCGAGATGACCGAAGGCGTCGAGGGTCTGCGCAAACAGGCGCTCGACATCTTCCTCCCGGGACACATCGGCGCCGATGGCCAGGGCCCGGCCGCCACTCTGGTTGATCTGCGCCGCCAGGGCCTGGGCGGGCTCTGCCTGACGGTTGTAGTTCACCACCACCGCCGCGCCGGCCGCGGCCAAAGCCCTGGCGGCGCCCGCGCCGATGCCGGAGCTGGCGCCGGTGACCACGGCCACTTGTTGTTCCAACGAGATGCGCATTGTCCACCCAACCTTTATTGCGGGAGTCCATTGAGCTGACTGACGGTGCGCGGCACAAGTTCAGTGGCTTGTCTGAAATGCGACGATGGCTGTCTATATCTATCGTTTTCGCCATTGGGCTTTTGGTTAGAATCACTGGCTTAACGACGTGAGACGCTGCCCATGACAACTGCGCCCCGGCCTTGGCTTGAGGCTTATGCCGACAACTACCGCAACGACGAAGTGGTCCATCCCCATTGTCATACCCAGGCGCAACTGATTCACGGCGTCACCGGGGTAATGGTGGTGAGTACGGCCCAGGGCAGTTGGCTGGTGCCGTCCGGGCACGCGTTGTGGGTGCCTGCCGGGACGCCCCACGAAATTCGCATGGCCGGCGAGGTGCACATGCGCACCTTGTTTCTCATGCCCGAGGTTGAGCCTAGCCTTGGCCGCACGTGCCAGGTGATCGAGGTGTCCGCGCTGTTGCGGGAGCTGATCGTGGCCGCCACGCTGATCGCCGGTCAGATCAACAACCCGCGCCTGCTGGCGATGGTGGAGTTGATCCGCATGGAGTTGCTGGCCGCGCCGGTGGTGGCGATGCACGTGCCGGTGCCCGGCGACGCACGGCTGGCCAGGTTGTGTACGCGGTTCATCCGCAACCCGGCCGATGACAGCAGCCTGGAGTCCTGGGCCGACACCCTGAACATGAGCGCACGCACCCTCAGCCGGATTTTCCAGCGCGAGCTGGGCATGAGCTTTGGCGAATGGCGCAAGCGTGCGCGCCTGGCGTTGAGCCTGAAGTTACTGGCCCAGGGCGCCTCCATCCTGGAAGTAGCGCTGGAGCATGGTTATCAAAGCCCCAGCGCGTTCAGTGCGATGTTCCGTCGTTCGCTGGGGTATCCGCCGAGTCATTTCCGCCCTGGGGCCTGATGTTGCTTCATGTAACCCTATTGTCCATTTGGCGACGATACATGGCCCTGGCGCGGGCGAATCCGCCAGGGCGCATGCCTAATCTGCAAAGCTCATTCTTCAGCGAGCTTTGTGATGCCCAGCCTTGTCGTTCATCCCCCCACTAGCAATCGATTCCCGGCGGCCCTGACGCTGCTTCTGCTGGGCGCGCTGGCCGGATGCAGCGGCCTGCCCGACGAACCTGCAGCGCCGTTGGCGGCCCAGGCGATACCGCAATTGTCCAGCGGGTCGGCAACCCAGGCGCTGCCCCAGCGCTGGTGGCAGCTTTACCGCGACCGGCAACTGGACCTGTTGGTCGAGCAGGCCTTGCGCCACAACAAAGACCTTGAGGCCGCCGCCGCGCACGTCGATGCGCTGCTGGCCCGCCTGGAGCAGGTCGACCGCCAGCGCCAGCCCTCGACCTTGCTGACCTACGGCGTGGGCTATGGCCGTAGTCGCGACGACCAGACCCTGGCCCAGGCCACCGGTGAACATGCCGATGCCGAGTGGAGCCATGCTCCCGGATTCTCCCTGAGCTACACCCTGGACCTGTGGGGCGAGGTGCGTTACCGCCTGGCTGCCGCCCGCGCCGATGCGCAGGCAGCGCGGGCGCTGGAGGACGAGTGGCGGGTGACGGTGGCCGCGCAAACCACGCGGGCCTATGGCCAGGCTTGCGTCTATGCCTTCAGCAGCCAGGTGCAGCGTCATTCGGTGCAGGTGTTGGAGCGCAGTGTCGAAGTCACTCGCAAACTGCAGCAGGCCGGTGCGGCCACCGCTCTGGACCTGGCGCGCCTCAATGGCCTGCTGGAAGAAACCCGTGCGCCGTTGCCCATGTTGACTGCCCGCCATCAGGCCGCACTGTATGAATTGGCGGTGCTAAGTGGCATGCGGCCCCAGGACGTGGCCCGCAACAGCTGTGCCCAGCCCCCGCAATTGCAGGCGCCGCTGCCCGTGGGGGACGGCTGGGCGCTGGTGCAACGGCGTGCCGATATCCGGCGTGCCGAGCGCCAATTGCAGGCGGCCACGCTGGCCATTGGCGTCGCACGCGCCGAGTTGTACCCGCGAGTGACGTTCGGTGCTGCACTTGAGTCTTCGGCGAGCAGCCTGGGCAAGTTGGGGGACAGTGAGGCGCTGGTGTATTCCGTGGGGCCGTTGTTGTCCTGGCGCTTTCCCAACCGCGGCGTCGCCCAGGCCCGGGTGGGCCAGCGCCAGGCCCAGGCGCGCGAGGCCCAGGCGCGTTTCGACGGCACGGTACTGAGCGCCTTGAAACAGGTCGAACAAGCCCTGGCGCTGTACCAGGGCGAACAGCAGCGTCGTCAGGCCCTGCAAGCCGCGCTGGACAACAGCCAGCAG
This sequence comes from Pseudomonas sp. 06C 126, assembly GCF_001855215.1. Lineage (NCBI taxonomy): Bacteria > Pseudomonadati > Pseudomonadota > Gammaproteobacteria > Pseudomonadales > Pseudomonadaceae > Pseudomonas > Pseudomonas sp. 06C 126. The sequence goes on from NZ_MIFU01000091.1 coordinate 46,492, forward strand.
GCGTTTGAACTGGCCACCCGCAGTTATCGGGCCGGTGCCCTTGATGCCCTGCAATTGCTCGACAGCGAGCGCAGCCTGGTCAGCCTGCAGGCCACCCTGGCCCAGGCAGACCTGCGCTTGGTCAACCGCCAGATCGACCTGTTCCAGGCTCTGGGTGGCGGCTGGCAACGTGACGATCAACCTCAACCCTTACCCCTTGCTGCCCTTGGAGCCAAGCCATGAACCAGGCTGTTGAACCCGCCATCCTGCAATCCACTCCCAGCTTGATGCAACGCCATCGCCGCGCACTGCTCACAGGCGCCTCCCTGGCGACGCTGCTGGGGCTGGGGCTGTTTGCCGGGTATTGGTGGCAGTGGGGGCGGTTCCTTGAAGAGACCGACGATGCCTACGTCCGTGCCGACTGGGTGGCGGTCAGCCCGCGCATCGCCGGCTACGTGGCCCAGGTGCTGGTGGAGGACAACCAGCCGGTGAAGGCGGGTGATGTGCTGGTGCAGTTGGATGACCGGGATTTTATCGAGCAGTTGCGCAGCTCCGAGGCGAAGTTGCAGCAAGCCCGGGCAGCAGCGGCGGCGCGCCAGTCCAGCCTGCATACCCTGGACGCGCGGCTGGCCGAGCAGCAGCAACGCATCGCCCAGGCCCAGGCGGCCTTGCATAGCAACGAGGCCGAGGCCCATCGTGCGCGCCTGGACTACCTGCGTTATCGCGATCTGGTGGACCAGCAGATCGCTACCCGTGAGCGCCTGGAAACCGCCAGTGCCGGCCAGGCCAAGGCTCTGGCGGCGGTGAACGAAGCCCGTGCCCAAGTGGCCCGGCAGCAGGCGCAGTGCCAAGTCTTGCAGGCGCGTCGCCAACAGGCCCAGGCGCGCATCGCCGAATCCCAGGCCCGGGTGGGCGAGGCCCAGGCCAATCTGGCCCTGGCCCGCAATGCCTTGAATGACACAGCAATCCGCGCGCCGTTCGACGGGGTCGTGGGCCAGCGCAAGGTCCGTCGCCAGCAGTATGTGATGCCAGGCCTGCCGTTGCTGGCAGTGGTGCCGGTGGAGCAGGCCTATGTGATCGCCAATTACAAGGAAACCCAGTTGCAGCACATGGCGCCGGGGCAATCGGTGGATATTGCGGTGGACAGTTTTGCCGGCCAGCGCTGGCGCGGCCAGGTGGAAAGTATCGCCCCCGGTTCCGGCGCGGTGTTCGCCTTGTTGCCGCCGGACAACGCCACCGGCAATTTCACCAAGATCGTGCAGCGCTTTCCGGTGAAGATCCGCCTGGTCGCGGACGAGGTCAACGGCCCCGCGATCTTGCCGGGAATGTCGGTGATCGCCACGGTGGATACGCGTCCGGCCCGCCAGCAGGACAGTTCCCATGGCGGCTGATGCGCGCAGCACTTCGACGGTATCGTTTCGCGCCTGGGTCGCGGTGATCGGTGGTCTGTTCGGTTGCTTCATGGCTGGCATGAACGTGCATGTCACCAGTGCCGCGTTGCCGGAAATCGAAGGGGCCCTGGGCGCCACGTTTGAGGAGGGATCGTGGATTTCCACGGCCTACCTGGTGGCGGAAATCATCATGATCCCGCTCACCGCATGGCTGGTGCAGGTGTTCTCGTTACGGCGGGTAATGCTGTGGGGCTCCGGGGTATTTCTGGTGGCCTCGGTGGCCTGTTCGATGGCGCCGAACCTGCCAGTGATGATCATCATCCGTGTGATCCAAGGGGCCGCGGGGGCGGTGCTGATTCCGCTGTCGTTCCAGTTGATCATTACCGAGTTGCCCGCCAGCAAGATCCCGCTGGGCATGGCGCTGTTCAGCCTGGCCAACAGCGTGGCCCAGGCCGCAGGGCCGTCTATTGGTGGCTGGTTGACCGATGTCTATTCGTGGCGCTGGATCTTCTACCTGCAGCTGTTCCCCGGCATCGCGCTGTTGGCGGCAGTGGCCTGGTCCATCGATCGCCAGCCGATGAACCTTGGGTTGCTGCGCCAAGGCGACTGGCTGGGCATCGCGTGCATGGTGCTGGGCCTGGGCGCGTTGCAGATCGTGCTGGAGGAGGGCGGGCGCAAGGATTGGTTCGGCTCGGCCTTTATTGTCTGGATGAGCCTGGCGGCGGTGGTCGGTCTGGCAGGGTTTATCGGTCGCCAATTGTGGGGCAGCAAAAGCTTTATCAACCTGCGATTGTTGGCGCACTACAACTTTGGCGTAGCCAGCGTGGCGATGTTTATCTTCGGTGCCAGCACCTATGGCCTGGTATTCCTGGTGCCCAACTACCTGTCCCAGATGCAGGGCTACAACGCCAGCGAAATTGGTATCAGCCTGATCGCCTACGGCATGGTGCAGCTGGTGCTGGCGCCGTTTTTGCCGCGGCTGATGAAGTGGTTTAGCGCGAAAATCCTCGTGGCTTCAGGTTTCGCGATCATGGCGCTAGGCTGTTGGATGGGCGCGCATTTGTCGGCCGACAGCGCCAGTAACGTGATCATCCCCTCGATCGTGGTGCGCGGCATCGGCCAACCATTGATCATGGTGGCGCTGTCGGTGCTGGCGGTGCATGGGCTGGCCAAGGCCGAGTCAGGCTCGGCCTCGGCGGTCTTCTCGATGTTGCGTAACCTGGGCGGCGCAGTGGGTACGGCCTTGCTGGCACAGTTGGTGGTGGTACGCGAGCAGGTGCATTCGGCGCGGATCGGTGAATCGCTGAACATTTTCGAGCCGGCCTTGCAGCAACGCTTGCCGGGCGGCGGTTTGCTGCAGGAACAATGGCCGCAGCACCAGCAGGTGCTGGGGTTGCTGGACCAGGGCGTACGGCACCAATCCTTCTTGATGGCTTACAGCGATGCGTTCTACCTGGCGTGTGTGGCGCTGACGTTGTGTGCGGTGGCGGCGCTGTTGTTGCGGCGAACCTGAGCCTCGTTTTCAGGGGTAGTTGTGGTGAGGGGCCAACTGTGGAGAGGGGGCTTGTCCCCTCTCCACAACAGGCTAGGGGCTCAGGCCACAGGCTTCAACCCCCGAAGCAGCAAATCCAAGCCTTGCAGCGCTTGCTCCAGGCATTCATCCGGGCGTTCGGCATGGGCAATCCATTGCGCCGTATCCACCAGGCTGCCATTAATCAATCGGGCCAGCGCCAGGCTGGGGGCCTGTTCAATCAATCCGACCTGCATCAATCCCTCCAGCAGCCGACGCAGTGAGTCGATGCATTGCTGCTGGGCGCCGACGTCAGCACCCAGCACTGCCGGCGCATCTTGCAGCACAATGCGCTGGATTTCCGGATCCTGGGCCATGCGCAAATACGCGCGACAGCGTTCGCAAAAACCCTCCCAGGGGTTTGCGGCCTGGGCGCTGATTTGTTGCAGGTGCTCATCCATTTCGCTGTCGAGTTGCGCGACCACCGCTGCCAGTAAGCCTTTTTTGTCGCCAAAATGATGGTACAGCGCCCCCCGCGTGAGGCCGGCGCGCGCGGTGAAATCGTCCATGGAGGTATGGGCAAAGCCTTGGGTCGCAAAAGCGTGGCGGGCGCTGGCTAGCAAGCGGGCGCGGGTTTCTTCGATCATCTCGGCGCGGGCTCGGCTCATGGAAAATGCTCGTCCTGGTCAGGTGGGTAGTTGACATACGCTGCGTATGTTACTCATGATTTGTCACATACGCACCGTATATATTTCGCCCGGATTGCCTTGAATGGCAAGCTCCAGGGCTCCCAGCAAGAGGACACGCACCATGGCAAACCCCTACGCCGAGCTGTTTCAGGCGCCAGGTTCCAGGGCTTTTGTATCGGCCGGCATGCTCGCGCGCATGCCGATTTCCATGACCGGTATCGGGTTGATCACCATGTTGTCCCAGGTCCGCGGTGGTTATGGGCTGGCGGGCGCAGTGGCGGCCACCTTTGCCTTGGCTACGGCGTTTTGCGCGCCGCAGGTTTCACGGCTGGTAGACCGTTACGGCCAGGGCCGCGTATTGCCGGTGGCGGCCGTGATTGGCGGGGGCGCGCTGTTGATGCTGTTGTTGTGTACCCGCTTGCAGGCACCGGACTGGACGCTGTTTATCTTCGCCGCCCTGGCCGGTTGCATGCCCAATATGTCGGCCATGGTGCGTGCGCGCTGGACCGAGATCTACCGTGGCCAGCCCCGCTTGCAAACCGCCTTTGCCCTGGAGTCGGTGCTGGACGAGGTGTGCTTTATCCTTGGGCCACCGATATCGGTAGGGCTGTGCGTGCTGCTGTTTCCCGAAGCCGGTCCGCTGGTGGGGGCGATCTTGCTGGCGGTCGGCGTGACCACCTTCGTCCTGCAAAAACAGACTGAACCGGCTATTCACGCTCAGCTTGAGCAGCAGGGCCGCTGGTTGATTACCCAGCCTTCGGTATTGGTGCTGATGATCCTGCTGATGGCCATGGGCACCATCGTCGGTGTGGTGGACGTGGTCAGCGTAGCGTTCGCCCAGCATCAGGGCCAGCCGGCAGCCGCGAGTATTGTGCTGTCGGTGTATGCCATTGGCTCGTGCCTGGCGGGGCTGGCCTTTGGTGCATTGAAATTGCACATGCCGTTGCCCCGGCAGTTCCTGCTCTGTGGCCTGGCCACGGCGTTGACCACGCTGCCGTTGTTGTGGGTGGGGGATATCCTTGGGCTGGCGCTGGCGGTGTTTGTGTCCGGGCTGTTTTTTGCGCCGACGCTGATTGTGTCCATGGCGCTGGTGGAGCAGGTCGTCCCCCCCAGCCGCTTGACCGAAGGCATGACCTGGCTGATCACCGGCCTGAGCATCGGCGTGGCCATCGGTGCGGCAAGTTCCGGCTGGATGATCGATCAATTCGGCGCCCCCAGCGGGTTCTGGGTGGCGCTGGTGGCCGGGGCGGTGGTGCTGGCGGCCGCCGTGCTGGGCTACCGCCGCCTGGGCTAAGTCACCCCAGGGCGGGGTGACTGTCTGCCGCATGATGACGCAGGAACTCGTTCAAGGCCTGGCGCGTCAGGTCGTTGAGCGTGACCTTTTTCTGCGTCGCCGCCAGGGCTGCGGCCAGGTGCAGATCATGGCCGACCCGTACATTGAATGAGCCTTTGCAGGGCTTTTCTGGTGCCTGGCCCAAGGTCTGGCACGTAGTCAGGTAATCCTCCACCGCCTCGCGAAAGGCAGCTTCCAACTGGGCCACGGTCTGGCCTTCGTAGCTGACCAGGGCGCGGATAAACAGCAGCTTGCCGAACAGGCAATTGTCCTCGACGCTGGCTTCTATGGAGCCGATGTAGCCTTTGTATTTCAACTGGTTGCTCATTGAAGCAAGCCTCCTGATTCCAACTGTTCAATGATCTGGCGCCGAATGTAGTGTTTCAGCTCATTGCCAGGGTGGGGCTTGTGCAAGGTGATCATTGCACTCGGGTCGCCGATGTCGAACTTGACGCGGCTCCCAGCCCCTTCGATTTGTCGATAACCCAGCCAGCCCAGCAATGTGACGAGCTCAGGCCAGGTGAATGCCATCTGCAGGTTGAGCAGTTTGGCGAGCAGCTTTTCATTTTTGGACACGGCGTTCCCTGCGTGTAACTAAATGTAGTTGCAAATACGGTTGTGCGTCAATGATAGGACCGCTTTGCGGACTTCTCCCGGCTTTGATGTAACGCCTGATGACTGCACCCGCCTGCGCTAATTTTTCCCGTCTGGATTCGTTTTATAGGGACGACGTGCCTTTGTGCTTCCTGCCTATTGCTCCGGATCCCAAGAAATGAACGCTGAAGACTCCTTGAAACTTGCTCGCCGGTTTATCGGGTTGCCCCTGGAAAAACGCCAGATGTTCCTCCAGGCGCTGCAAAAAGAAGGGATCGACTTCTCGCGTTTTCCGATTCCGGCCCAGGTCGAGGCCGAGGATCGCCAGGTGTTGTCCTACGCCCAGCAGCGGATGTGGTTTCTGTGGCAATTGGATCCGGCCAGCGCCGCCTACAACCTGCCGGGAGCGGTGCGTCTGAAGGGGCGTTTGAGCCTGGCGGCGATCGAGCAGGCGTTTGCCAGCCTGATCGCGCGACATGAAACCCTGCGCACGGTGTTCCAGCGCCAGGCCGATGAGCGCCTGTTGCAAGTGCCCTGCGAGCCTGCGCTGGCGATCGAACCTCTGGATCTTTGCAACTTGCCGCCGGCCGAGCGCGAACAGGCGGTGATGGCCGCCGCCACCGCGCAATCGTTGCAGCCCTTCGACCTGGCCACCGGCCCGTTGCTGCGTGTGCAATTGCTCAAGCTTGCCGAGCAGGAGCATGTGTTGCTGTTGACCCTGCATCACATCGTCTCGGACGGCTGGTCGATGAACGTGCTGATCGACGAGTTCATCCGTTGCTATGACGCCTTTGAACGCCAGCAGTCGCCGCAATTGCCGGCCCTGCCGATCCAGTACAGCGACTACGCCCTGTGGCAGCGCCGCTGGCTGGAAGCCGGGGAGCAGGCGCGACAACTGGATTACTGGCGCGAGCAACTGGGCGATGAGCACCCGGTGCTGGAGTTGCCCCTGGACTTTGCGCGTCCAGCCGTGGCCAGTCATCAGGGCCAGCGTTTTGAGTTCGCGGTGCCGGCGCAATTGGCCGAAGGCGCGCGCTTGCTGGCGCGCCAGCAGAACGTGTCGTTGTTCACGGTGTTGCTGGCCGCCTTCAAGATCCTGCTGTTTCGCTACACCGGCCAGACCGACCTGCGGGTGGGCGTGCCGATTGCCAACCGGCACCGGGGTGAAACCGAAGGCTTGATCGGCCTGTTCGTCAACACCCAGGTCATGGCGGCGCACGTCGATGGGCAGGCGCGGGCCAGCGACTTGCTGCAGGTACTCAAGGACGTGGTCAATGGTGCCCAGGCCCACCAGGACCTGCCGTTCGAACGCCTGGTCGAGGCCCTCAAACCAGAGCGCAGCCTGAGCCACACGCCGCTGTTCCAGGTGCTGTACAACCACCAGCCGCAAGTGGCTGATCTTGAGGCGTTGGTGCTGGAGTCCGGCCTATCCCTGAGCCTGGTGGAGTGGCAAAGCCGCACCACCCAATTCGACCTGAGCCTCGACACCTGGGAGCAGGGTGGCACCCTGCGCGCCGCGCTGACCTTTGCCACGGACCTGTTCACATCCGCCACCATCGAACGCATGGCCCGTCATTGGATTCACATACTGGGCGGCATGGTCGACAACGTGCAGCAGCGTGTGGCCGAGTTGCCCATGCTGGATGCCGCAGACTACCAGCAGCAGATTCATGACTGGAACGCCACCGCCTCTGAGTACCCGCAACAGCGCAGTATTCATCGACTGATCGCCGAGCAGGTGGAGCGCCAGCCCGACGCCCTGGCCCTGACCTATGGCGCCAAGACCCTGAGCTATCGCCAGTTGGACCGCCAGGCCAATCAACTGGCCCACAAACTGATCGAACTGGGCGTGGGCCCCGAAGTGCGAGTCGGCGTGGCCATGCAGCGTTCCGACGCCTTGATCATCGCCTTGCTTGGCGTGCTCAAGGCCGGTGGCGCCTATGTGCCGCTGGACCCGGATTACCCCGCCGACCGCGTCGCCTACATGCTCGAAGACAGCCGCGCCCAGGTGCTGCTGACCGAGGCCGAGCTGCTCGCAGACTTGCCCGAGACCCAGGCCCAGGTGCTGTTGATGGATGACCTGGCCGACTACCCGCTGACGGCACCCGTCACGCAGGTCGAGCCCGACAACCTGGCCTACGTGATCTACACCTCCGGGTCCACCGGCAAGCCCAAGGGCGTGGCGATTGCCCATGGCAACGTACTGGCGCTGATCCACTGGTCGCAGCAGGTCTACAGCCGTGAAGATATCCAGGGCGTGCTGGCCTCGACCTCAGTGTGTTTCGACCTGTCAGTGTGGGAAATTTTCGTCACCCTGGCCAACGGCGGTTCGCTGATCCTCGCGCGCAATGCCCTGGAGCTGCCGGACCTGCCGGCCCGCGACCAGGTGCGCCTGATCAACACCGTGCCGTCGGCGATAAACGCCTTGCAGCGTGCCGGGCAGATCCCCGAGAGCGTGCGCATCATCAACCTCGCGGGTGAGCCACTGAAGCAGTCGCTGGTCGATAGCCTCTATCAGCAGCCGTCGATCAAACAGGTCTATGACCTGTACGGCCCCTCCGAAGACACCACCTATTCCACCTGGACGCCCCGCGAAGCCGGGGGCCAGCCGTGCATTGGCCGACCGTTGAGCAACACCCAGGGTTACATCCTCGATGCCGACTTGCAGCCCGTACCCACCGGGTCCGCTGCCGAGTTGCACCTGGCCGGTGCAGGGATCACCCGGGGTTATCTCGGCCAGCCAGCCTTGACCGCCGAAAAGTATGTACCCAACCCATTTTCCACCACCGGCGAGCGCCTGTATCGCACCGGCGACCTGACCCGTTACCGCCCTGACGGCGTCATCGAATACGTCGGGCGCATTGACCATCAGGTGAAGATCCGCGGCCTGCGTATTGAACTGGGGGAAATCGAGGCACGTCTGCTCAGCCACCCGCAGATCAAGGAAGCGCTGGTGATCGCCCAGGATGGCCGGTTGCTGGTGGCCTATGTGGTGCCGGCGGCCATGCCGCAGGATCAAGCGGCGTTCGAACAAACCTTGCGCGCGCACCTGGCCGAAACCCTGCCCGAATACATGCTGCCCACGGTGATCATGGCCTTGGCGCAGTTCCCCGCGACCCCCAACGGCAAGCTGGACCGCAAGGCCTTGCCACGGGCCGGCGAGGCCAAGGTGCAGGCGTTCAGTGCGCCTCAGGAGCCCCGGCAGTTGCTGCTGGCCGGGATCTGGCAGGACATTCTGGGGCTGCCGCAGATCGGCCTGGATGACAACTTTTTCGAGTTGGGCGGCGACTCCATCGTGTCGATCCAGGTGGTCAGCCGCGCCCGTCAGGCCGGCCTGCAACTGGCGCCCAGCGACCTGTTCCGCCACCAGACCCTGCGCAGCCTGGCCGCTGCCGCCCGCGAAGTGTCGACGCTGACCATCGAGCAAGGGCCGGCCCAGGGCCCGGTGTTGCTGACCCCGGTCCAACAATGGTTCTTTGCCCAGGATATTCCGGCTCGCGAGCACTGGAACCAGTCGCTGCTGCTCACCCCCCGGCAGCCGGTCAACGTCGCGGCACTGGCGGCCGCGTTGCAGGCGCTGGTGGCCCAGCACGATGCCTTGCGCCTGCGTTTCGTCGAGCGCGGGGAAGGCTGGGAGCAGGCGCATGCGGAATCGGCCACGGTGGACTTGTGGCAGCGCCAGGCCGCCAGCGTCGAGGCCTTGCGTGAGCAATGTGATCTCGCCCAGGCCAGCCTGGATCTGCAACGCGGCCCATTGATGCGGGCCATGCTGGTGGACATGGCCGACGGCAGCCAGCGCCTGTTGCTGGTGCTGCATCACTTGGTGGTGGATGGGGTGTCCTGGCGTGTGCTGCTGGAAGATCTGCAGCGCGGTTACGCCCAAGGCGTGGCCGGCGAACCCCTGGTGTCGGCGCACAAGACCAGTGCCTACCAGCAGTGGGCCGCGCGCTTGGACGACTACAGCCGCAGCCCGGCGCTGCTGGCCGAGTTGCCGTACTGGCGCGAGCAATTGCAGGGCGTGGCAACCGACTTGCCTCGGGATAACCCGCAAGGCCGGCAAACCCAGGCAGTGGCTGAGCATATCCGCCTGCGCCTGGGCCGCGAACAGACTCGGCAACTGCTGCAACAGGCGCCTGCGGCCTACCGCACCCAGGTCAACGACCTGCTGCTGGCAGCCCTGGCGCGCACGGTCTGCCAATGGACCGGCCAACCCTCGGCGCTGATCCAACTGGAAGGCCACGGTCGCGAAGAACTGTTCGACGATATCGACCTGACCCGCACCCTGGGTTGGTTCACCAGCCTGTATCCATTGCGCCTGACCCCCAGTGGCGAGCTGGGCGACACGCTCAAGGCGATCAAGGAGCAATTGCGCCAGGTGCCCCACAAGGGCATTGGCTACGGCGTGCTGCGCTACGGCGCTGCGGCTGACGAGTTGGCGGCGCTGGCCCAGCCACGGATCACCTTCAATTACCTGGGGCAGTTCGACCAGCAGTTTGGCGAGGATGCGCTGTTCGTGCCGGCCAGCGAAGGCGGCGGCCAGGCCCAGAGCCTGGAGGCGCCCCTGGCCAACTGGCTGAGCGTGGAAGGGCGGGTATACGCTGGCGAGCTGGAGCTGGACTGGAGCTTCAGTGGCGAAGTCTATCGTCGCCAGACCATTCAGGCCCTGGTGGATCACTGCGCCCAGACCTTGCACGAGTTGATCGAACATTGCCTCGATCCACAACAGGGCGGCGCCACACCTTCGGACTTTCCCCTGGTCAGCCTCGACCAGGCGCAACTGGAAGGCCTGGGCCTGCCCCTGGCGCAGATCGAGGACCTCTATCCGCTGTCGCCGATGCAGCAGGGCATGCTGTTCCACAGCGCCTACGACGCCGGTGGCGACGCCTATATCAACCAACTGCGCCTGACCATCGATGGCCTGGACGTGGAGCGGTTTGGCCAATGCTGGCAAGCGGTGCTGGAGCGCCATGAAGTATTGCGCGCGCGCTTCGTCTGGGAAGGCCAGGCGCAGGCGTTGCAAGCGATCCAGCGCTCGGTGCAACTGCCGCTGAAGGTGCTGGACCAGGCCCCCGACGACCTCGATCGATTGGCCCTCGAACAACGCAAACAAGGCTTCGATCTGCATCAGGCGCCGTTGTTGCGCCTGGTGTTGGTACCGCTGGCGGGCCAGCGTTATGAGCTGATCTACACCAGCCATCACATCCTGATGGATGGCTGGAGCAACGCGCAGTTGCTTGGGGAAGTCCTGCAACGTTACGCAGGGCACGTGCCTGCGCCGGTCAGCGGGCGTTATGCCGACTATGTGGGCTGGCTGCTGGCCCAGGACGCCCGCGCCAGTGAACAGTTCTGGAGCGCGCACCTGCAAGCGCTGGCCGCGCCGACCTTGCTGGCCAACGCTTTGCCGGCGCCGCGCTCAGGCAGCGGCCATGCCAGTCACCACCTGTTGCTGGATACCCACACCACGGCGCGCCTCGGGGCGTTTGCCCGGCACAACAAAGTCACCTTCAACACCCTGCTGCAAGCGGCATGGGCGATTTTGCTGCAACGTTATTGCGGCCAGCCAAGCGTGGCCTTTGGCGCGACGGTGGCCGGGCGTCCGGCCCATTTGCCGGGGATCGAGCAGCAAGTCGGGCTGTTTATCAATACATTGCCGATCATTTGCAGCCCGGATGCCACCCAAAGCGTCGCCAACTGGCTGCAACAGGTGCAGGCGCACAGCGTGGCCCTGCGTGAGCACGAGCACACGCCGCTGTACGACATTCAGCGCTGGGCCGGGCAGCCCGGCAGCGCACTGTTCGACACCTTGCTGGTGTTCGAAAACTACCCGGTGTCCCAGGCGCTGCAAGCCGGTGCTCCGGCCGGCTTGAGCTTCAGCGGGCTGCACAACCATGAACAGACCAGCTATCCGCTGACCCTGGGCATCGAGTTGGGTGAAACCCTGAGCCTGGATTTCAGCTACGCCCAGGCCGACTTCAGCCCGCAACAGATACACGCTATCGGCACGAGTCTGCTGCAATTGCTTGAGCAGTTTGTCGAGGATAACGGCCAGGCATTGGGCAGCCTGAGCCTGCGCGATCCAGCCTTGGAGCAAGGCGCAGTGCAGCCGGCGCTCGACCCACTGCTGGCGCACCAGCGTATTGAACGGCGCGCCGCGGCGACCCCGGATGCCCTGGCCTTGATCAGCGGTGACGAGCGCTGGACCTACACCGAACTCAACCAGCGCGCTAACCGCCTGGCCCACCGCCTGCGCGAGCAGGGTGTGATGCCCGGCCAGCGAGTCGGGCTGGCGGTGCGTCGCGGTGGGGCGATGATTGCCAGCCTGCTGGCGATCCTCAAGGCGGGTGCCGCCTATGTGCCGCTGGACCCTGATTACCCGGCCCAGCGCCTGGCCTACATGATTGATGACAGCGCCATGGACTTGCTGCTGCGCCAGCCTGGTGTGCTCGACGACGCCCTGGCCGATGCCCGCGTACCGTGCCTGCTGCTCGACGGTTCGGAGCGCGACTACCCGTGTACCAACCTCGTCAACCTGGCGCTGGCCGAGCACCTGGCCTACGTGATCTACACCTCCGGCTCCACCGGGCAGCCCAAGGGCGTGTCCATCGCCCATGGCGCGCTGCGCGAGTTCTGCACGATCGCCGCCGAATACTCGCAACTCACCCCGCAGGAGCGGGTGCTGCAGTTCGCCACGTTCAGCTTCGACGGGTTTGTCGAGCAATGCTTCCCACCGTTGTGCGAAGGCGCCTGCCTGGTGCTGCGCGGTGACGACACCTGGGACACCGCGACCCTGTACGAGCAGATCATCGAGCACGGTGTGACCCTGGCCGACTTGCCGGCGGCGTACTGGTTCCTGCTGGCCCAGGACTGGGCAGCGGACCCGCAGCGCAGTCGCGGGCAATTGCGCCAGGTGCATGTCGGTGGCGAAGCAATGTCGGTGGAAGGGCTCAAGCTCTGGCACGCCGCCGGCCTTGGCAGCGTGCGCTTGCTCAACACCTATGGCCCGACCGAAGCCACGGTGGTATCCAGCACCCACTTGTGCCAACGGATGGATGCCGACGCGGCCAATGGCGTGCCGATTGGCCGTGCCTTGCCGGGGCGGGCGCTGTATGTGTTGGATCGCGACGCCAACCCGCTGCCCGATGACGTGGTCGGTGAGTTGTGCATTGCCGCGTGCGAGGGCTTGGCCCAGGGTTATCACCAGCGTCCGGCGCTGACTGCCGAGCGCTTCATTCCCGACCCATTCGCTGCCGTGGCTGGCAGCCGCGTGTACCGCAGCGGCGACCTGGCGCGCCGGGACGCGGCGGGCGTGGTGCATTACTGCGGGCGGATCGACCATCAGGTGAAGATCCGTGGGTTCCGTATCGAGCTCGGCGAAATCGAATCGCGGCTGCTGCAACAACCCGGTGTCCGTGACGCAGTGGTGCTGGCCCATCAGGGCGCAAGCGCCCAGCAACTGGTGGCCTATATCGTGCCGGCGCAGGCCGAGCCGGCCTTGCGCGAGCGGCTCAAGGCCAGTCTCAAGGCGAGCATGCCGGACTACATGGTGCCCACCTACTGGATGCTGCTCGACCACTTGCCGCTGACCCCCAACGGCAAACTCGACCGCAAGGCCCTGCCAGCGCCGGACGCCAGCTTGTTGCAACACGATTACGTGGCACCGGTCACGGCGCTGCAACAGCAACTGGCGGCTATCTGGCAAACGGTGTTGAACCTGCCGCGCGTGGGGTTGAACGACAACTTTTTCGAACTGGGCGGCGATTCGATCCTGTCGATGCAGGTGGTCAGCCGAGCCCGTCAGGCGGGCCTGCACTTTACTGCCAAGGCGTTGTTCGAGCAGCAGACCATTCACGGCCTGGCCACTGTAACCCGCAGCGGCGATGGCTTGCCGAGCATCGACCAGGGGCCGGTGGCCGGCGGCATGCCGTTGCTGGCGGTGCAGCAGGCCTTTTTTGACGAGGAGATTCCCCAGCGTCAGCACTGGAACCAGTCCGTGCTGCTGACGCCCCAGCAGCCTTTGGACAGCGCACGACTTGCCCAGGCCTTGCAGGTGCTGGTTGCCCATCACGATGCGTTGCGCCTGAGGTTCCAGCAGCACGGCGAGCAATGGCTCGCCAGCCACGGCGAGGCGTCAACCCCTGCACTGCTGTGGCAGCACCGGGTCAACGATGAAGCCGAGCTGCAGGCGCTGGCGGATCAAGCCCAGGCCAGCCTGGACCTGCAACACGGCCCGCTGCTGCGCGCGGTATTGTTTGATAAGGCCGATGGCAGCCAGCGCCTGCTGGTGATCATCCATCACCTGGTGGTCGACGGTGTGTCCTGGCGCATCCTCCTGCAAGACCTGCAGGACGCGTACCGCCAGCCCGCTGTGGGCCTGCCGGCCAAGACCACCGCGTTCAAAACCTGGGCCGAGCAACTGCAAGGGCTTGCCCGCAGCCCCGCGCTGCAAACCGAGATCGCGTTCTGGCAATCACTGCACGCAACCGACAACCATCTGCCGGGCGCCAAGCCTGGTGCCAGCCTGCGCAGTCGCGATGGCGTGACGCTCGACACCCGCCTGGATGCCGACCTGACCCGGCGTTTGTTGCAGGAGGCACCCGCGGCCTATCGCACCCAGGTCAATGACCTGCTGCTGACGGCATTGGCGCGGGTTATCACGCGCTGGACCGGGCGCCACGAAGTGCTGATCCAGCTCGAAGGCCATGGCCGTGAAGAGCTGTTCGACAACCAGGACCTGACCCGCACCGTGGGCTGGTTCACCAGCCTGTTCCCGGTACGCCTGGCACCTGCCGAGGCGCTGGGCGATTCGATCAAGCAGGTCAAGGAGCAACTGCGCGCCATTCCCAATCGGGGCGTAGGCTTTGGCGCCTTGCGTTACCTGGGCGACGCTGCCGTGCAGCAAACCCTGGCAGCGCTGCCGCTGCCGCGTATTACCTTCAACTACCTGGGCCAGTTCGACAGCAGCCTCGAAGGCGGGCAAGCAGCTTTGTTCGTACCCAGTGGTGAACACGCCGGGCTGGAACAGCACCCGGATGCGCCACTGGGCAACTGGTTGACCCTCAACGGCCAGGTGTTCGACGGCGAGCTGTGCCTGGGCTGGACCTTCAGCCAGCAGATGTTCGACGCCGCGACCATTGAGCCACTGGCCGATGCCCTGGCCGTGGAACTCAAGGCGCTGATTGAGCATTGCACGACCCGTGGCGAACACGGCGTGACGCCGTCGGACTTCCCGCTGGCGGCGTTGACCCAGGCGCAAGTGGATACGCTGGCTGATGTGCCTGCAGCCATCGAGGACATTTATCCGCTGTCAGCCATGCAGCAAGGCATGTTGTTCCACAGCCTGCTGGAGCAGGGCGGCGGCGATTATGTCAACCAGATGCAGGTCGGCATCGATGGCCTCGATCCCGAACGCTTCCGTGCGGCGTGGCAGGCGGTGGTCGATGCTCACCCGATCCTGCGCACGGCCTTCGCCTGGCAGGGTGGTTTGCCGCAGCCGGTGCAGGTGGTGCACAAGCAGCTTGAAGTACCGTTCAGCGTGCTCGACTGGCGTGACCGCAACGATCAACCGGCGGCACTGCAAGCGCTGGCCGCTGCCGAGTTGGCCCAGGGCTTTGCGTTGAACCAGCCAGGGCTGTTGCGCCTGGTGCTGGTGCGCCTGGATGAGCGTCGTAGCGAGCTGCTTTACACCCACCACCACATCCTGATGGATGGCTGGAGCAACTCCCAACTGTTGGGCGAAGTGCTGCAACGCTATGACGGCCAGGTGCCGACGCCGTCGGTGGGGCGCTATCGCGATTACATCGCCTGGCTGCAACGCCAGGATCAACAGGCCGGCCAACAGTTCTGGAGCGCCAACCTGGCGGCACTGGAAGAGCCGACCTTGCTGGCCCAGGCGGTCAGCGCCCCGGGGCCGGTGTTTGGCAGTGGCCATGGCGATCACTACCTGACGCTGGATGTGGAGCAAACCCGCCGTCTGGGCGAGTTTGCCCGCCAGCAGAAAGTCACCCCCAACACCCTGGTGCAAGCCGCGTGGCTGCTGCTGTTGCAACGCTATACCGGGCAGGACTGCGTGGCCTTTGGCGCCACGGTTGCCGGCCGCCCGGCAGACCTTGCGGGTATCGAGCAGCAGGTTGGGTTGTTTATCAACACCTTGCCGGTGATTGCCAGCCCGCGCGCCGAGCAAACCGTCAGCCAATGGCTGCACGCCGTACAGGCGCAAAACCTGGCCCTGCGCGAGCATGAGCACACGCCATTGTTCGATATCCAGCGCTGGGCCGGGCACAGCGGTGACGCGCTGTTCGACAGCCTGCTGGTGTTTGAAAACTACCCGGTGGCCGAAGCCCTCAAGCGCGGTGCGCCCCAGGGGCTGGTGTTCGGTGAGGTACGCAGTGTCGAGCAGACCAACTACCCGCTGAGCCTGCTGGTCAGCCTGGGTGAGACCCTGACGGTGCATATGCGCTTTATCCATGCGCATTTTGGCGTCGGCACCATCGACGAACTCAGCGAACATTTGCGTCACCTGCTGCTGGGCATGCTCGATCAGCCCGAGCTGGCGCTGGGTGGTTTGTCGATGCAAGGCGTCGCCCGCCAACGCCAGGTGGTCGCGCAATGGAATCCGCCAGCGGTGGAATACCCGCGCGAGCAGTGCATTCATCAATTGTTCGAGGCCCAGGCCGAGCGCGCGCCCGATGCCGTCGCCCTGGTATTTGGCCAACAGTCGCTGACCTATGGCGAGCTGAACCGCCAGGCCAACCAACTGGCCCACCGGCTGCTGGCCGAAGGTGTCGGGCCGGACCATCTGGTGGGGATTGCGGTGGAGCGTGGCTTGCCGATGATCATCAGCCTGCTGGCGATCCTCAAGGCCGGTGGCGCCTACGTGCCGCTGGACCCGGCTTACCCGGCCGATCGCCTGGCGTACATGATGCAAGACAGCGGCCTGGGCTTACTGATTACCCAGGCGCCGCTGCTCGGCGCGCTGCCGATTCCGGGCGGTGTGCAGGCACTGGTGCTGGAGGGCGAGGCGGGCTGGTTCGCCGGTTATCCGAGCCACAACCCTCCCGCGTCGGCGGGGCCGGACAACCTGGCCTATGCGATCTACACCTCCGGTTCCACCGGCAAGCCCAAAGGTGTGATGGTGGCCCATGGCGCCCTCGGCAACTTCATTGCGAGCATGGCCCGCGCACCGGGGCTTGCGGCGGGTGAGCGGATCCTCTCGCTGACGACGTTCTCGTTCGACATCTTCGGCCTGGAGATCTACCTGCCGCTGACCGTCGGCGCCTGTGCGGTGCTGGTGGACAAAGACACCACCCTCGACCCAGACGCAATCCTCACCACGGTCGCGACCCAGCGCGTCAACACCCTGCAAGCCACGCCCTCGACCTGGCGCATGTTGCTCGACAGCCCGCAGGTGGCGGCATTGCAAGGCTGCACCTTGCTCTGCGGTGGCGAAGCCCTGGCCGATGAACTGGCGGCACGCATGCTTGCCCTCGGCGGCGTGGTGTGGAACCTCTACGGGCCGACCGAAACCACCATCTGGTCGGCCGCCCATCGCCTCGACGGCCAGCCATGGCTGGGCCGGCCCATCGACAACACCGCGTTGTACATCCTCAGCCAGGACGGCGCGCTGGCCCCGGTCGGCGTGCCCGGCGAGCTGTTGATCGGCGGCGATGGCCTGGCGCGCGGCTACTTCCAGCGCCCCGGCCTGACTGCCGAGCGCTTCCTGCCAGACCCATTCGGTGCCCCCGGCCAGCGCCTGTACCGCACCGGCGACCTGGCGCGTTATCGCGTCGAAGGGGTGATCGAGTACCTCGGACGCCTGGACCACCAGGTGAAAATCCGCGGCTTCCGTATCGAACTGGGGGAAATCGAGGCGCGCATCCAGGCCCAGGACACGGTGCGCGAAGCGGCCGTGGTGGCCCTGGACGGCCCCAGCGGGCCACAACTGGTGGGCTATGTGGTGCTCGCCGAAGCTACCGATAGCACTGAACAACACGCAGCGTTGCGCGAGTCGATCAAGGCCGGCCTCAAGCAGCACCTGGCCGACTACATGGTCCCGACACACCTGGTGTTTGTCCCCCAGATGCCCCTGACCCCCAACGGCAAGCTGGACCGCAAGGCCCTGCCGGCCCCGGACGTCAGCCAGATGCAACAGGCCTATGTGGCGCCGGTTACGCCGCTTGAGCAGCAACTGGCCGAGATCTGGCAGCAAGTGCTCACGGTCGAGCGTGTGGGGCTTGGCGACAACTTCTTCGACCTCGGTGGGCATTCCCTGCAAGTGGTGGTGATGCTGTCCCGGGTGCGGGCGGTGCTTGGGGTGGACGTGGCCGTGAAGGACTTTTATGCCCAGGGCAGCCTTGGGGCGTTGGCCCAAACGTTGGCCAACGCGGTCCAGGACGACGGCCTGGGAGATGACTTTGACCTGATCTTCGATGCCCTCGATGAGCTGGAGCAGGAAAACCTGGAGGAAAGCAATGCTTAACAAAACTGCGGAACTGGTGGCGCGCATCAAGGACTTGAGCGCACCCAAGCGCGCGCAACTGTTCAGCAAGCTGGAGCAACAGGGCGTCAACGTCGCGCGTTTTCCGATTGTGCCGGCGAGCGAAACCGGGCCTCAGCAACTGTCGTATGCCCAACAGCGGCAATGGTTTCTCTGGCAGTTCGACCCTCAGGGCAGTGCCTATAACATCTGCGCGGCATTGCGTTTAAAGGGCCAACTGGATGTCGAGGCGCTGCAATGCAGCCTGTCGCAGCTGTTGGCGCGCCATGAAGGCTTGCGCGCCGGCTTTGTGCAGCAGGATGAGCAGGTGCGTTGCATTGTCCGGCCCATCGAAGCGCTGGAACTCGTGGTAGAGGACGCTGCGGCGGGCGACCCCGAGTCCGCAGTCAAGGCCTTTGTCCAGGCGCAGAGCAGCCAGCCGTTCGACCTGCAACATGATCTGCTGCTGCGTGCCGCACTGTTGCGCCTGGCGGACGATGAGCATGTGCTGGTGCTGACGCTGCACCACATCATCACCGATGGCTGGTCGATGCAGATTATGATCGATGAGCTGCTGGCGCTGTACATCGCCCAGGTCACGGGTACGCCCTGTGAGTTACCGGCGCCGGTCATTCAATACGCCGACTACGCCGCCTGGCAACGACAGTGGCTGGAGGCCGGGGAAGGGCGTCGGCAGCTGGATTATTGGCGCGCCAGGCTGGGCAGCGAGCACGTGTTGCTTGAGCTACCGGTGGATCGCCCACGCCTGGCGCCGCCGGACCAGCGCGGCGCGACACTGCCGCTGGCGTTGGACCGCGCCTTGAGCGACGGCCTCAAAGGCTTGGCGCAGCAGCAAGGGGTGAGTCCGTTCATGCTGTTGCTGGCGTCGTTCCAGGTGCTGTTGCACCGCTACAGCGGCCAGTCGGATATCCGGGTCGGCGTGCCCACCGCCAACCGCAACCGGGCCGAGACGGAGCGGGTCATCGGCTTTTTCGTCAACACCCAGGTGATGCAGGCCACGCTCGACAGCCAGCAGCCGTTTGCGGACTTTGTGCAAACCGTCAAGGCCGCCGCCCACGAGGCCCAGACCTGGCAGGACCTGCCGTTCGAGCAATTGGTGGAGGCGCTGCAACCCGAGCGCAACAGCCTGCACACGCCGTTGTTCCAGGTCATGTTCAACCACCAGATGGAAGCCGGGCGGTTTGCCGATGGCCAACCCTTGGGGGGTCTGCTGTGTACCCCCGTCGACTCGGAAAACCTCAGTGCGCCGTTCGACCTGACCCTCAACACCTTCGACGGCCCCGACGGCCTGTCGGCGGCGCTCACCTATGCCACCGATATTTTTGACGCCTCGACCGTCGAGCGCATGGCGCGGCACTGGCAGGCCTTGTTGCAGGGCATGGTCGATGATCCCCGGCAGCGCATCGGCCAATTGCCGATGCTCAGCGCCGCCGAACAACACCTGGCGCTGCAAACCTGGAACGCCAGCGCCGCCGACTACCCCCGTGACAGTGCCATCCACTCCTTGATCGAGTCCCAGGCCGCCAGGACCCCGGATGCGCTGGCATTGGTGTTTGATACCCAATCGCTGACCTTTGCCCAGCTCAACCAGCAGGCCAACCGCCTGGCTCATCGCCTGATCGAAAGC
>NZ_MIFU01000092.1:0-62586 GCF_001855215.1 Pseudomonas sp. 06C 126
CCTCCTGACCATGCGTATTAACCTGTAAACCATGTCCCCGGTTAGAAATGTAAACGATGTCCCCGGTTTGTACCGGGACAAGCCCCCTCGCCACAAAAAGCCCCTATTCCCCCCTTCAGCACAACAGCAGGCTTGCCAAGATCCACCTAAGGCACCATCCCGCAATTACGCGCATAGGCGAACAAATCCACATCGGTGGAAATGCACAGGCGTTGCATCGCGGTACTTTTCTGTTTGCTGATCGTGGAAATACTGCGATTGACCCGTGCGGCGATCTGGCTGACGGTCAAGCCGCTGGCCAGCATCCGCACCACTTCCCGCTCTTTGCCCGACAACTGCGGCAGTTGTGACTGGTCCCCCGTCCCGGCTTCCACCAGTTGCACCCGCAGGCACTCGCTGGCAAAGGTCTGGCGGCCGATCACGGCGTTGATGGCCTGTGGCAACTCCCTGGCCGAAGCGCTCTTGGCAACGATGGCGCGGGCGCCATGGGCGAGGGAGGCCCGCAGGGTGGCGACATTGGCGAACATGGTCACCAGGATGACCGGCAAGTTGGGATACTGCCGAGCCAGCAGGCTCAACAAACCATAACCATCTGCCTGCTGCCCTCCAGGCATGGCGAAGTCGGTGACCAGGACATCGCACGGCGTGGTACTCAATAACCTGAGCAGCGCGTCGGGGCCGTCGGCCTCCCCCACCACTTTGCAGCGACCATTGGCCTCGATCACCACTCTCTGCCCGATACGCACAATGGGATGATCGTCAGCAATAATTACTCGAAGCATAGATACCCACGGATGATGGCAACTTGAATCCGCGCAAAATAACCCCGCTGGCGATCCTCAACAACCGTCCAGGATAAGCCCCACAAGGCGGCGCCCCCTGTTTGGTAGTTACCAGTTCTTACCCTACATAACAAAAGGAAAACCCCTACAGCCAAAAACCAGACAGCCAGATTGCCAAATGCATCTCGACACAAGTCACTCCGTCCACTGCGCTTACACACTGCGCAAATATTCCAGACACCGCCGCAAGTCCGCCCGGAATGCCTGCAACGCCGGAGCGTGGGCCAATACGCCATTGGCGTGAACCAGCTCAATCAACTTCACCCCTCTTAACTCAAGGTCCGTCCCGCCCAAAAACGCCAGGCTGCCTACCAGGCGATGCAAGCGCTGCGCGGTCAATAAAGTACTCAGGGTGCAACAGGCTTGTTCCAGGATCGCGAAGTCTTCCCAGGCTTCGTCCAGCAGGCCGGGGAGCATCTGGTCGACGACCTGCTCATTGCCGAAGGTTTGCACAAGCTGCGCACGCGTCGGCCATGTCCCGGCAGAGCGCCGGCCCCATGCCGAAAAAGTACCCGGCAGCCAGCGCACCAACACCGCATGCAATTGCTCCAGCGCCAGCGGCTTGAGCAACCAGGCATCCATGCCGGCGTCGCGGCAACGTTGTGGGTCGTCGTTTTGCAGATTGGCGGTCAAGGCAATGATCGGCACGCGCTTGAGCCCCCTGCGCAGTTCATGCTGGCGAATGGCGCGAGCCATGCGGTAACCGTCCATCTCCGGCATTTGGCAGTCGCTGATAATCAGGTCCGAAGGCCGGTTGATAACGGCCAACAGGCCCTGGCGGCCATCGGCCACGGACTGATGGGCAACACCCAATTTTTGCAGGAAGCAGCCCAGCATCGCGCGATAGGCTGAATGATCATCCACGACCAGTACGTTCAGGTGCGGTGCGGGGGGTGGCTGCGACGCTCGGCCCTCGCCGGTGGTTGAACGTACCACAGAGCCCATGGGCACCCCTTGTGCGCGATCGGACTGGAGGCAGGCAGCCCCGAGTCACCTCCGGCAGCGCTGGCGTAATAGTCAGGAGGGCACTGTGCAGCGCCTTAAGTGACACCGGTGACTATCATCGCGGCAAAAATATATCCTTTTGGATACTCCGACGCCGATACAACAACTACGAAAAACAACTTTCCTACGTCACTGAAAACCTATTCTTACGGACTTGCCGCGGATTTCCGTACGACCGCCCATTGTCGTATTTTTTGTATTTGCCCCCCGCCCTGCCCTCGCTAAATTGCGCCCCACCCCAGAGAGGGACGGCTCGCCACTCGGCGTGCCAGCCACAACAAACAACGCCTCGCACACTGCCAGCCCATTGGGGGCCAGGCATTGCCGTGCATCTTTTTTATCGATCAGCCTTGCAATGGACAATTGAAATGAACGCCTCCCGACACCTGATGAGCACCACCTCCCAAGCCTTCCCAACAGCCGCAAATCAGGTCCTGTAACCATGAAAAACTTTGCCTCGCGCCTCATGCTCACCTTGCTGTTCACGCCTTCGGTATTTGCCGCAAGCTCCATCGAACTGGCCGTCAGGGGGACTATCACCCCGAGTGCCTGCACACCCGCATTCGCCGGTGGCAACGTCGTCGAGCACGGCAAAATATCGGCCAAGGATCTAGTACAGAACGGCTCTACACACCTGCCTAAAGCCACCATGCAATTGTCGATCACTTGCGAAGCCAGCACGCTTTTCGCGATCAAGCCCATCGACAATCGTAGCGGTACCTCCACCAGTTCCAGCGATTTCGGCCTGGGATTTGTCAACGGCAACAAAAGACTCGGCGAGTTCTATCTGACCGCCCAGAACATGCTTGCCGACGGCGTCAGTGCACAGCCCATCGCTTCGATGGACGGGGGTAGTAACTGGCATGCCGACATGTCATGGGAACTGGGAACCCTGTGGGGCGCTGGAGCCATGGACGACGCGACCACCCTGCTGCCGTCCAGGCTGCTGGTAATCGACCTTGACGTCGGTACCACCATCGCCCGCGCCGATCAATTTGACTTGAGCGATGAGGTTGCCATCGACGGCTCCGGCACCCTGGAAGTGCTGTACCTGTAGTTCCCGTTTCACCCACAAGGAAGGTCCATCGAATGAAACTCTCCAGCGCAGTACCTCTGGTTGCACTGTTGTACGCCACCGCCTCAGTGGCGTTGGCCGCCAGTGACACAGAGCTGGCCATCAAGGGCTCGATCACCCCCAGCGCTTGTGAGCCGCTGGTCTCCAGTGATGGGATGGTCGACTTCGGAAAAATATCTGCCAAGCAACTCAACGGCAGTTCTTACACCTCCCTGCCCGATGAAAGGCTGCTGTTGAATGTGCACTGCGATGGGCCGACCTTTTTTACGCTCAACAGCATTGATAACCGCTCGGGCTCCTCGGCTCACCACGACATGTATCACGGCCTGGGCATGACCCCCGACGGTGAAAAGCTGGGGGGCACAGGTTTTGGTTTCTACGAACTGATGGCCGACGGCGTAAGCCGGCACTCGATTATTTCAACCGACGGCGGCGTGACCTGGAAACCCGCCGCCGTGATAAGCCCGATGTCGCTGACGGCCGTCGCAGCAGGCCACGATTGGGTCCCCATTGCCGTGCAGAATCTGGACGCGAAATTGACGCTTTACACCCACATCGCCCCCGCCGACGGCCTGACGCTTATTGACGAAGTCCCTCTGGATGGCCACGTCACCGTGCAAGTCAATTACCTCTGATGGCTTGAACAGGCCCATTTAAAAGGAGCTCCTCCGATGAAAATCCTACTGACCACGCTTGCCACCAGCGCCCTGCTGCTGGGTAGCGCCACCGCCTTTGCCGCCTCGACCGTCGACCTGGTCGTCAGGGGCAAGATTATTCCTGCCGCCTGCGTTCCCGGCCTCTCCAGTAGCGGGGTGATCGATCACGGCAAGATTTCCGCCAAGGACTTGCGAGCGGACAACCCAACGCTGATCGGCACGCACCTGCTGAACATGACGGTCAACTGCGACGCCCCCGTCTTGTTCGCCCTGCATGCCATCGACAACCGCGCCGCCTCGGCAGCGATGCCCAGTGACTACGGCCTGGGCTTTATCAACGATAACCAGAAACTCGGTTGGTACACCCTGAGCCTGCTCAACCCGGTGGCTGAAGACGGCGTGGTGGTGCAACCGATTGCCTCCGGCGATCAGGGCAAGACCTGGTACCGGGAAAGTGCCTGGGAGCCGACCCTGTACATGTCGGTCGCCTCGATGGACGACGACACCCAGCCGCTGCCGGTCAAGGAGCTGCGGGTAGGCCTGGAAGTACGCACGTCGATCGCCCGCACCGACTCCCTGGACTTGAGCAATGAGGTGACCATCGACGGCTCGGCCACCCTCGAAGTGAAGTACCTGTAACCATGGCCGCCCATGCCCTGGACACTTGCGGGCATGGGCTGCGCGTACCTGCGCCAGTGATCGCCCACGTTGCAGCCGTGCTGCTGTGTATGGCAATCACGACACAGGCCAATGCGCTGTCCCATGTCGACCTCACGGTGACCGGTCGCTTGACGCCGGATGCCTGCCATATCGAGCTGTCCGACCTAGGCACCATCGAGCATGGAGAGATCCCGACCCACCAGCTAAATACCCACGAACCCACGGTACTGCCCAGCCAGAAGCTGGACCTGACGGTGATCTGCGAAAGGCCGATGCTGTTTGCGCTGGTGGGCATCGACAACCGCCAGGACTCCGCGCCGGCCCCCGACACGTTCGGCCTGGGCGTCAACATTTATGCCCCGGACCAGATGCTGGGGGCCGTGAAGCTTTCCTATCGCGCAGCCCTCGGCGATTTACAGCCGATGCAGGTGCTGGCCTCCAGCGACAACGGCGAAACCTGGACACCCCAGGCTGGCGCCCATCCCCACGCGTACATGGGCTTTGCCCTGCCGGGCGACCGCCAGCCGGATTTCATCAGCCAGCTGTTCACCCAGTTGTGGGTCGACACCTCCATCAATGCCGCACGCCTCCTGACCCTGGATCAGGAAGTGCCGCTGGATGGCTCCATCGTCCTGGATCTGCGCTACCTCTGATTCGCGCCCTTTTTGTTGCACCAACGGAACCTGCTGTCATGACCACGACCTTCTCAACAACCGCTGTCGGTCTCATTGCCCTGCTGCTTGTACTCGGCAATCACGTCAAAGCCGACGGCATGGTGCCCGACACCTCGGTGGTGATCGTTCACGAAGCCGATGGCGAAGTCGCCGTGTCGGTGACCAATACCGACAGCAAGCTGGCGCTGCTGCACGTCACCTTGCAAGACATCCCCGAAGACACCGAGCCGTTGCTGGTAGTGACACCGCCGTTATCGCGGGTGGAAGCGTCCAAGTCGCAGCTGGTGCGTTTCATCCTGCAAAACCAGACACCGCTGCTCACCCAACGGCTCAAGCGCGCGGTGTTCGAAGGCATGCCCCAGGGCCGCGCCGCCCCTGCTGCCGGGCACGCCCGCGTCGGCGTGACCGTGCGCCAGAACCTGCCGGTGATCGTGCATCCCAAGGGCCTGCCACTCAACCGCACGCCCTGGACCGACCTGACCTGGACCCTGCGCGACGGCAGGTTGCACGTGCGCAATGACACCCCCTATGTGGTGCGCCTGGCCCAGGATCTGCGGCTGCTGCCCGGCGACGGCAAGGCGATGCTGCCGCGTACCTATGTGTTGCCGGGCGAAAACCTGAGCGTCCCGGCCACTGGCGGCCCGGCCACTAAAGTCAGGCTGCAACCGGCCACGGTGTACGGCTTTGCCGTCAAGGCCTACGAAGCACCTCTGAGCCTCTGATTGGTCACCTGCAGGCGCCTGCCACGAAGCGGCGCCTGGCTTAAGCAAGTGACGGCGCATCGACCGTCACCGCAATGCCCGCAAGCACCGGAACAACCGGGCCGGGACGTTGAACATTTGAGTGCCTTGCGTGAAAACAGTATTGAATTACCGTGACGGCGTAGCCGTGCCCGCAGCACCTGCAATGGCGTTGCTGCTGTGGGGGCTACTGCCGAGTCAAACCTGGGCCAGCGGCTTCGACGCCCAGACCCTGCATCAGCGTGGCATTGATCCGCAGTTGGCCAGCCTGCTGCTGGACGCCCCGCGTTTTGCCGCCGGGCAGCATGCAGTCAGCCTGCGGGTCAACGGCCAGGGGCGTGGCCGGCTGGAGGTCAGTTTCGATCAACAGGGCAACCTGTGCTTCGACCGGGCCTTGCTCGACGCCGCAAACCTGAGAATCCCGGACGACGCCGAGCGCTGCCACGCCTTCCTCGCGCAATTTCCCCAGACAGTGGTGGAACCGGACCCGGCCACACTCAGCGTGGCGCTGGTGGTGCCCACCGAAGCCTTGCGTCCGGTGCTGCAAGACATATCAGGCTATGAAACCGGCGGCTTCGCAGGCTTGCTCAACTACGACCTCACGGGCTTCTACAACCGCTATGGCGATGACGCCAGCCGTTTTGGCTCGGCCAACACCGAAGTGGGATTCAACGCCGGCGACTGGATCGTACGCAGCCGCCAAGTGCAGACCTGGCAGGAGGGCCAGTCCCGCAGCACGCACCTGGAGGCCTACGCCCAACGCACGTTCGCCAGCCATCAGGCGGTGCTCCAGGCCGGGCAGATCAGCCTGTACAACCCAGTGTTATCCGGGGCGCAGATCACCGGGGTCCAGGTCCTCACCGAGCACGCCCTTCAAGAGCAAGGCCAGAGCGCCGTGATCGAAGGTATCGCCAACAGCCCGGCGCAAGTGGAGGTGCGGCAGAACGGCGTGCTGATTCATTCCACCGTAGTGCCCGCCGGGCCTTTTTCGCTGAACGATGTGCGCCGTCTCAATACCCGTTCGGACGTCGAGGTCACGGTCAAAGAAAGCGTCGGTGGCGAGCGGCGCTTCAACGTGCCGGCGGCCATGCTCGGCCTCGGGTTGCCGGCGCCGGGCTACTCGGTGGCCGCCGGGCGGGTTCGCAATGTCGGCGATGCCCAGGGTGACGACCCGTGGGTGGTGAGCGCCGGCTGGACAGCGGCCGTGCATCCGCAACTGACCCTGGGCAGCGGCGTCTTGGCTGCCAGCGAGTACCGCTCCGCAGGCTTGAGCCTGGGCTGGCTACCGTGGCTGGACAGCCAGGTCCAGCTGTCGACGCAACTGTCCAATACCAATGGGCGGGAAAAGGTGTCCGGGGTGCAGACGGATCTTGCCTGGGCCCAGCGCCTGAATGACCAGTGGTCCTTCAGCACCAGTAACTCCTGGCGCAGCGCAGGCTATCGCGAGCTGGAAGAAAGCACCTACGCGCGCAACCAGCACTCGCAACGCTCACGCTATCGCGATCAACAAAGCGTCAACCTGGGCTGGTCCCATCCCTGGCTGGGCGCATTCAGCGCCGGACTGTCGCGCTCGGCCAACTTTGCCGGGGACAGCAGCAGCCGGGCCCTGATGTCCTGGGGCAGCAACATCGGCGCAGTGTCGCTATCGGCCAGTGCCGAATGGCAAATGGGCGGGGCCCAGCAACAAGACAACGCGGTGTACCTGAACATCAGCGCACCGCTGGGCGAGCAGCGCCGGGTGCGCGGCTGGGTACGCCACAGCGCTGGCGAAAACCGCACCGGCCTGGGGCTGACCGAACAGATCGACGAGCAACTCAGCTACCGGGTCAGCGCCGAGCGCGACTCGCGCGATCGTCAGGTCGAAACCAGCGTTGGCCTCTCGGCATTGCCGCGCTACAGCCAGTTGGATTTGAGCTACAGCCGCTCCGATGCACAGCGTTCCAGCTACCAGGGCGGCGCGCGCGGTGGGGTGGTGATGCATGACGGTGGCGTCACGTTTTCCCCGTATCCGGTGCGCGATACCTTCGCCCTGGTGACGGTGGGCCAGATGAGCGGCATCCGCATCAGTACCCCCAGCGGCCCGGTGTGGACCGACTGGCAAGGCCAGGCCGTGGTACCGCAAGTCAGCGCCTATGGCCGCAGCCCTGTGGAAGTCCAGACCCGCTCGTTGCCGCGCAACGCCGACATCAGTAACGGCCTGGCGATGATCCAGGCCGGGCGCGGCGCAGTGGACCGGGTGGACTTTGGCGTCAGCCTGACCCGCCGCGTCTTGCTGACCGTCAGCACTGACCACGGCGCGCCACTGCCCTCGGGCGCGTCAGTGAGTACTGCCGAGGGCGAGTTCGTCACCCTGGTCCAGGAAGGCAGCCAAGTATTCCTGCCCAATGTGCTCGATCAACCGCCCCTGTGGATAACCTCGCCGGGAGGTCAACGCTGCCTTTTGCGCTACACGCTGGCGCAAAAGGCCGACCCCTCGGTGTACTTCGAAACTGCCCCGGCCCGTTGCCACGCGCCTTGAGGACGACTGCCATGCCCCTTCCCCGCTTGCACCACCTGAGTTTATGGCTATTGATCGGCATTGCCGGCGCCGCCCATGGGCTGGAGGAATGCCAACTCAACCTCAGCGAACCCACGGTGGATTTTGGCTTGATGAGCCGCCTGGCCCAAAACGACAGCGCGCCCGAACGCCTGCTGGGCGAGCGGCGGCTGAACTTGACCTTCAGTTGCCCCCAGGCCGACGACTTGAGCCTGTTCTACCGTGCCCTGGCGGCCTCCGCTGAACGCCTGCAGTTTACCGAGCACGGCAGCTACGAAATCGAGGTCAGTCACGGCGTACTCGACGGACAGGCAGTGGAGCTGGGGCTGATTGCTGCCATGGGCCAGCCGCCAGTGAGTAGCGCCAGCACGCTCACCTGGCGCACCGGGCATGGCATCGCGCCGATAGAACACGGTGCCGTGCGCATGGGCAAAACCCTGTCGCTGCAATTGACCTTGCGCGCCTGGGCCGACCCCGAAGCCACCCGGGTGCGCGATGCCACCACCTGGGAAGTCCCCGGCATGCTCTACAGCGCCAGTCATGGGCGTTACCGCGAGATGACGCTGCGTGCGCACTTTGCCCCCGTCGCCTGCCAGCCGGCGTTGTCGGACCAGGGAGTAGTGGACTACGGCACCCTGTTTGCCAAGAACCTCAACCCCACCACCGAAACGCCATTGCCCATCCGCACCCTGCGCTTGAGCGTCACCTGCGATGCACAGACGCGCTTCGCCCTGCGCATGCATGACAACCGCGACGGCTCGGCCACCGGCGGCACCGATGAAACCGCCTATGGCCTGGACCTGGACGCCAGCCATAACAAAATCGGGCGTTTTTACCTGACCATCGACCCCGCCGAGTTCAGCGCCGATACCCTGCGCACCTTGTACCGGACCGACTCCACCAGCAACGGCGCCGCCTGGAGCAACTCCAGCGCACGCCAGATCCCGATGGCGGCCAACAGCTACATGGGCTTTACCGACAAAAGCGGCCTGAGTAGCGGCCCAGTGGCTATCCAGACCCTGGCCGGCACCGTGCGGATCAAGACTTACCTGGCTCCCATGCAGTCGCTGGACCTGCGCCAGGTGGTCCATATCAACGGCTCCGGCACCATCGAAATCATCTACCTGTGACTTGCCCCTGCGAGGTACGCGCCATGAAAACCGTTGCCCTTTCCAGCCTGCTGTTTCTGACCTGCGCTCAATCGGCGGTGGCCGTGTCGATGATCGACCTGAGCGTCCAGGGCCAGATCATTCCCCGCGCCTGTACGCCGCAGTTATCCGGCAGTGGCCTGATCGACTACGGCAAGATTTCCCGCCAAGACTTGAATCTGGAGCAAGGCACGCGTCTGCCGCTCAAAACCCTGCAGGTCAGCATCGACTGCAACGGGCCTAGCCGCTATGCCTTGCGCATGCGCGACAACCGCGACGGGTCGGCCACGGTCAACAGCGAAATCTACTACGGCCTGGGATTCGACACGGCGGGCAATCGGCTCGGCCTCTACTCCATGAGCTTCGACCCGCGCCAGACCCAGGCGGACAGCAGCGCGCAGATTTACGGCACCGAGTCCACCACCGGCGGCCTGGGCTGGCGCACGGCCAACCTGAACCCTGTCGACATCGGCGCCACCAGCTACCTGGGTTTCACCGACACCGAGGGCAGTACCGCCGGGCCGACGGCAATCGCCACCCTCAACACCACCGTGCAGATCCGCACGGTTATCAATGCCCGGCAGAACCTGGACTTGAGCGTTGAAACCGACCTCGATGGCTCGGCGACTCTGGAAGTGGTGTACCTCTAGAGTCTCTCGCTGGCGACGTGAACATAACGGGCGCGCCCGGCACCGAGGCCAGCGATGATCGCCCCCACACCCAGCAGCGCGAAAATCCAGCCGGTTGCCGCCCAGCCACCGGTCCAGTCGTGTACCAGACCGACCGCCAGCGGGCCGAGGGACGCCAGGGTGTAGCCGACGCCCTGGGCCATGCTCGACAGGTTGGCGGCCACATGGGCGTCGCGTGAGCGCAGCACGATCAGGGTCAGCGCCAGGCTGAACGTACCGCCCTGCCCCAGGCCCAAGACAATCGCCCAGCCCCACAGGCCGTCGAGCGGCGCATACAGGCAACCGAACAGGCCGCCGAGGGTCAGCAGCATCACCACCACAATGGCCAGGCGCTGATCCTTGCCGCGGGTGGCCAGCCACGGTGCCGCAAGGGAACTGGCCAGTTGCACGATCACCGATCCCGACAGCACCAGCCCGGCCTGGGTCGCGCTCAAGCCACGGTCGATCAGGATCGACGGCAGCCAGCCAAACACGATGTAGGCCAGGGAGGATTGCAGGCCCATGTACAACGTCACTTGCCAGGCCAGGGGATCACGCAGCAAACCGCGCACCCGATAGGCCACTTGATGGCTACCCTGTTTCTGTCCGACCTGAGGCAACCAACATAGCGCCGCCAGCAGTGCCGGCACCATCCAGAAGCCCAGGCCGATTTTCCAGCTGTCGCCAAAATGCTGGCTCAACGGCACCGTAGCCCCGGCGGCGAGCGCCGCGCCCAGGCACAGGGCCATAGTGTAGACACCGGTCATGACCCCTGCATGCCGGGCGAAATCACGCTTGACGATCCCGGGCAACAGCACGCCGATGATGCCGATGCTGGCCCCGGCCAGCAGGCTGCCGGCGAACAGCCCGACAGCGCCCAACGAACTGCGCAGGATGATCCCCGCCGCCAGTGTCAGCAAAATCCCCAGCACCACCCGTTCGGCGCCGAAGCGCCGGGCCAGGAA
Organism: Pseudomonas sp. 06C 126; assembly: GCF_001855215.1. Classification (NCBI taxonomy): domain Bacteria; kingdom Pseudomonadati; phylum Pseudomonadota; class Gammaproteobacteria; order Pseudomonadales; family Pseudomonadaceae; genus Pseudomonas; species Pseudomonas sp. 06C 126. Next base: position 10,970 of record NZ_MIFU01000092.1, read on the forward strand.
CGGCGCCAGCGGCGCAAACAGGCCCAGGCACAGGACCGGCAGCGTCGTCAGCAACCCAGCCCTGGCCGCCGAGAGGCCGAGGCTTTCGGACACGTCGTTGAGCAACGGCGCCATGCTCGACAATGCCGGGCGCAGGTTCAACGCCACCAGCACCAACCCCAGCAGCAACAGCCAGGCCCGGTTGACGACCGGCTGACTGTGCTGCACCTGGTCATCATCGGCTTCGGCGTCGATCAGCAATTCTTCAAGTGCGTTTTCTGGGCGGGGCATGGTGCTCTCGGGTTCAAGGCGGGATTGTGCGCGAGAGAGCCATGGTAATGCCCTGCACCACCTTGTGGCGAGCAGGCTCACCACAGTGGGGGGGCGGGTTAATGCAGGATCTGGCTCAGGAACAACCGGGTCCGGTCGTTCTGCGGGTTGTCGAAGAAATCGTTCGGCGCCGCCTGTTCGACGATTTCGCCCTTGTCCATGAAGATCACGCGGTTGGCCACGGTGCGCGCAAAGCCCATCTCGTGGGTCACGCAGAGCATGGTCATGCCGTCTTCGGCCAGGCCGATCATGGTGTCGAGGACTTCCTTGACCATCTCCGGGTCGAGGGCCGAGGTCGGCTCATCGAACAGCATGATCTTGGGCTTCATGCACAACGCCCGGGCAATCGCCACGCGCTGTTGCTGGCCGCCGGACAATTGCCCCGGAAACTTGTGGGCCTGCTCCGGGATGCGCACGCGCTCCAGGTAGTGCATGGCAATTTCCTCGGCCTTGCGCTTGGGCATCTTGCGCACCCACATCGGCGCCAACGTGCAGTTCTGCAGGATGGTCAGGTGTGGGAACAGGTTGAAGTGCTGGAACACCATCCCCACTTCGCGGCGCACGGTTTCGATCTGCTTGAGGTCGTTGGTCAGCTCCACGCCATCGACCACAATGCGCCCCTGCTGGTGCTCTTCCAGGCGGTTGAGACAGCGGATGGTGGTGGACTTGCCCGAACCCGACGGGCCGCACAGCACGATGCGCTCGCCCTGCTTGACGTTGAGGTTGATGTCTTTCAGTACATGGAACTGGCCGTACCACTTGTTGACGCCCTGCATCTGGATAATGCCTTCAGGGCTCATCGGCTGTTTGATCGCTTCGCTCATAACAACAACTCCTAACGCTTGTGGCCAGTGTCGAGCTTGTGTTCCAAATGAATGGAATAGCGCGACATGCCAAAACAGAAAATCCAGAACACCAGGGCCGCGAACACATAGCCCTCAGTAGCCATGCCCAGCCATTTCGGGTCGGCGGCGGCTTGCTTGACGCTGTTGAGCAGGTCGAACAGGCCGATGATGATCACCAGGCTCGTATCCTTGAACAGCGCGATAAAGGTGTTGACGATGCCCGGTATCACCAGCTTCAACGCTTGCGGCAGGATCACCAGGCCCATGCTGCGCCAGTAACCCAGGCCCATCGCCGCCGCGGCTTCGTACTGGCCTTTGGGAATGGCCTGCAAGCCACCGCGCACCACTTCTGCCACGTAGGCCGACTGGAACAGGATCACGCCGATCAACGCCCGCAACAGCTTGTCGAAGTTCATGCCTTCAGGCAGGAACAGCGGCAGCATCACCGACGCCATGAACAGCACCGTGATCAACGGCACGCCGCGCCAGAACTCAATGAAGGTCACGCAGATCACGCGAATCGCCGGCATATTGGAGCGCCGCCCCAACGCCAGCACGATACCCAGCGGCAAGGCGCCTGCGATACCGACGGTGGCGATCACCAAGGTGAGCATCAGGCCGCCCCATTGGCTGGTCGCGACGTTGGTCAGGCCAAAGATCCCGCCGTGCAGCAGGAAGAAGGCAATGATCGGGTACATCACCAGAAAGCCCAGGCCATAGATCGCCTTGGGTTTAAAACGCGAGATGAACAACGGCGCCACGCCGACGATCGCCAGCCACACGGTCAGGTCTACGCGCCAGCGCAGGTCGCCGGGGTAATAGCCGTACATGAATTGCCCGAAGCGCTGCTGGACAAACACCCAGCAGGCGCCCTCCTTGGTGCAATCGGCCTGGGTGGTGCCGACCCAGTTGGCGTCGAGGATCGCCCAATGCAAAATCGGCGGCACCACCAGATAGACCAGGTAGATCGCCAGCAACGTCAGCAGGGTGTTGAACCAACTGGAGAACAGGTTGGCGCGCATCCACGCCATCGGCCCGAACACTTTGTTCGGTGGCGGCATGTCAGGTTTGAAAATATGGGAAGTCATGCAGGTTTCCTCACCGCTCGATCAGCGCAATGCGCTTGTTGTACCAGTTCATCAACAGGGAAATGCTGATGCTGATCGCCAGGTACACGCTCATGGTGATGGCAATGACCTCAATGGCCTGGCCGGTCTGGTTGAGCACCGTGCCGGCAAACAGCGAGACCATTTCCGGGTAGCCGATGCCGGCGGCCAGGGATGAGTTTTTCGCCAGGTTCAGGTATTGGCTGGTCAGCGGCGGGATGATCACCCGCAGCGCTTGCGGGATGATGACCTTGCGCAGCGTAGGCCCCGGACGCAGGCCCAGGGAGCGCGCGGCTTCGGTCTGGCCGTGGCTCACAGACTCAATGCCCGAGCGCACGATCTCGGCAATAAACGCGGCGGTGTAGACGGTAAGCGCCAGGGTCAGTGCCAGCAGTTCGGGGATCAATACCCAGCCACCGACAAAGTTGAAACCCGCAAGCCTTGGCATTTCCCAGTGCAGCGGCACACCGAAGATCAGGACGCACAACGCCGGAATCACGATGAACAGCGCCAGGCCCGCCCAGAACTTATGGAACGGTACGCCGGTGGCTTCAAAGCGCTTGTTAGCCCAACGCGCCATCAGCACGATTGCCACGATGGCCGCCCCGACACTGGCCACAAACGGCCAGAAACCGTCAGCCGCCAGCGCCGCCGGCATATTCAGGCCCCGGGCGCTCATAAAGAATGTATCGCCCAAGTTGTGGCTGTTGCGCGGCAACGGCATGGTCAGGAAGACCGCGAAGTACCAGAACAGGATCTGCAACAACGGCGGAATATTGCGGAACACTTCCACATACACCGTCGCCAGTTTGTTGATCATCCAGTTCGGTGACAGACGCGCCACCCCAATGATGAAACCGAGCAGCGTCGCCAGGACCACACCGATCACGGTCACCAGCAACGTGTTGAGCAGGCCGATCACAAAGACCCGGGCATAGCTGTCCGATTCGGTGTAGTCGATCAAATGCTGAGCGATGCCAAACCCGGCACTGCGCTCCAGGAAGTCAAAGCCGGAGGTAATGCCCCGGTGCTGAAGATTGGTTTGCGTGTTGTTGAACAGATACCAGCCCAACGAAACCACCGCGACGATGGTGATGATCTGAAATAGCCACGCGCGCACTTTGGGATCGCTGAAGCTGAGCTTCTGCTTGGGTGCGCCGATTTGAGTTTGCATTGAGTGCCCCAGAAATAATGGAACAGAACATCACCCGGCGGTTGGCCCACCGGGTGATAGAACCATCAGCGATCAGCGCACAGGGGGTGCGTATTGAATGCCACCGTTGTTCCACAGCGCGTTCAGGCCACGGTCGATTTCCAGGGGAGTGCTCTTGCCCAGGTTGCGCTCGAACACTTCGCCGTAGTTACCGACCTGCTTGACGATCTGTACGACCCAATCCTTCTTCACTTTCAGGTCTTTGCCGTATTCGCCGTCAGCACCGAGCAGACGCGCGACGTCCGGGTTCTTGGTGGCCTTGGCTTCGGCTTCAACGTTTTTCGAGGTGATACCGGCTTCTTCAGCGTTGAGCATGGCGTAGCCTACCCAGCGCACGATGGCCAGCCACTCGTCGTCGCCATTACGCACGACCGGGCCCAGGGGCTCCTTGGAGATGGTTTCCGGCAGCACCACGTAGTCCTTCGGCGCGGCCAGCTTGCTGCGCTGGGCGAACAGTTGCGACTTGTCGGAGGTCAGCACGTCGCAGCGCCCGGACTCCAGGGACTTGGCGCTTTCATCGGAGGTGTCGAAGGTGATCGGGGTGTACTTGAGGTTGTTGCCACGGAAGTAGTCGGAAACGTTCAGCTCGGTGGTGGTACCGGCCTGGATGCAGATGGTTGCACCGTCAAGTTCCTTGGCACTTTTTACGCCCAGCTTGCTGTTGACCAGAAAGCCGATGCCGTCGTAGTAGGTGATAAAGCCCGGGAATTTCAGGCCCATGCCCGCATCGCGGGAGCTGGTCATGGTGGTGTTGCGCGACAGGATGTCGACTTCGCCCGATTGCAGCGCGGTGAAACGCTCCTTGGCATTCAACTGGCTGAACTTGACCTTGGTCGCATCGCCAAACACGGCTGCGGCCACGGCGCGGCAGTAGTCAGCGTCGATCCCGAGGATCTTGCCGCTGGCATCCGGCACCGAGAAACCCGGCAGGCCGTCGCTGACGCCACATTGCACAAAACCTTTCTTCTGCACTGCATCCAGGGTGGCGCCGGCCTGGGCCAGGCCACTGATCCCTAATACGGTCGCCGCGGTCACGATGGCCAGGGTGGACTTCAATACCTTCATTCAAACCTCCAGTTGCTCTTGTTGTGTCGGAGCTCGAACCCCTGCCCACCCTTATGAGGCGATATCGACCCGTGTTGGCTTTTTTTGGGGTCAAGCAGCAGAGGCTGTCGCTGTCATTGCAGCGGCTATCCCAGAGGCGGCAGTCACTGATAGTGTTACCGTCCCGGATAGTTCTGACATCGACCTACACATAGCAAGCGCCGTACCAGAGTGTCGGCTGAGCCGTTTGCGCCCAGGATCTGTCGCAAAACAGTCAACCATGCGACATCCTGTTAACTGATCCACCGTCCACGCACTGCCCCGACGCCTCCCATCGGCGCGCACGCACATTTTTGGAGCACACATGACCGACCCCTTGATTCTTCAGCCCGCCAAGCCCGCAGATGCCTGCGTCATCTGGTTGCATGGCCTGGGTGCCGATCGCTACGACTTCCTGCCGGTGGCCGAAGCGCTGCAGGAAACCTTGCTGTCCACACGCTTCGTATTGCCCCAGGCACCGACCCGCGCGGTGACCATTAATGGGGGCTACGAGATGCCAAGCTGGTACGACATATTGGCCATGAGCCCGGCGCGGGCCATCAGCCGTGAGCAGCTGGATGAATCGGCCAAAATGGTCATCGATTTGATCGAGCAACAAAAAGCCAGCGGGATAGACGCCTCGCGAATTTTCCTCGCCGGTTTTTCCCAGGGTGGCGCCGTGGTCCTGCACGCCGCGTTTGTGAAATGGCAAGGGGCCCTGGGTGGCGTGCTTGCCCTCTCCACCTATGCACCCACTTTCAGCGATGAGCTGGAACTGTCCGCCAGCCAACAGCGCATTCCGGCCCTGTGCCTGCACGGCCAACACGATGAAGTGGTGCTCAACGCCATGGGCCGCAGCGCCTATGAGCATTTAAAGCAGCGTGGTATCACCGTGACATGGCAGGAATACCCAATGGGTCACGAAGTGTTACCCGAAGAAATCCGCGACATCGGCACCTGGTTGGCCGGCCGCCTGGGCTGAAAACCGACCATTGTGTAGCCGCATGACCAACGCACTACGCCGCGCCCGATTCTTGCATTACACTGGCCGGCGTACATTCCTTAACCAATTGATGAGATGACCGTGCTCAAAGCACTCAAGAAGATGTTCGGTAAAAGCGAGGCTGAACCACTCGCCCCTGTTCCCAGCGCCCCTGTCCAGACGTCAGGCAGCCGCAACGACGGTAAACAGCCTGGCCGAACAGCGCCTGTTGCCTCGCCAAAATCGCCGCCCGTAAAGCCTGCTGTCCCGGCACCCGTCGCCGCCCAGCCCGCAGAAGAACCCGCGCGTGTGGAAAAGCCGCGCCGCGAACGCGCGCCAAAACCGGTGGTAAAGCCGTGGAAGCTGGAAGACTTCGTGGTCGAGCCCCAAGAGGGCAAGACGCGCTTTCACGACTTCAAGCTGGCCCCGGAACTGATGCACGCCATCCAGGACCTGGGCTTCCCGTACTGCACGCCGATCCAGGCACAGGTATTGGGCTTCACCCTGGCCGGCAAAGACGCCATCGGCCGCGCCCAGACCGGTACCGGCAAGACCGCTGCGTTCCTGATCTCGATCATCACCCAACTGCTGCAGACCCCGCCGCCCAAAGAGCGCTACATGGGTGAACCTCGGGCCCTGATCATCGCCCCGACCCGGGAGCTGGTGGTACAGATCGCCAAGGACGCCGCCGACCTGACCAAGTACACCGGCCTCAACGTCATGACGTTCGTGGGCGGCATGGACTTCGACAAACAACTCAAGCACCTGGAAGCGCGGCACTGCGACATCCTGGTCGCCACCCCGGGCCGTTTGCTGGACTTCAACCAGCGCGGCGACGTGCATCTGGACATGGTCGAGGTGATGGTGCTGGACGAAGCCGACCGCATGCTCGACATGGGTTTTATCCCGCAAGTGCGCCAGATCATTCGCCAGACCCCACCGAAAAACGAGCGCCAGACCCTGCTGTTCTCCGCGACCTTCACCGAAGACGTGATGAACCTCGCCAAGCAGTGGACCACCGACCCGTCCATCGTCGAGATCGAAGCGCTGAACGTCGCCAGCGAAAACGTCGAACAGCATATCTATGCCGTGGCCGGTGCCGACAAATACAAGCTGCTCTACAACCTGGTCAACGATAACGGCTGGGAGCGGGTCATGGTGTTTGCCAACCGCAAGGACGAAGTGCGGCGCATTGAAGAACGCCTGGTGCGCGATGGCGTCAATGCTGCGCAGTTGTCCGGTGATGTGCCGCAGCACAAGCGGATCAAGACCCTGGAAGGCTTTCGCGAAGGCAAGATCCGCGTGCTGGTGGCCACCGATGTGGCAGGCCGTGGGATTCATATCGACGGCATCAGCCACGTCATCAACTTCACCCTGCCGGAAGTACCGGACGATTACGTGCACCGGATCGGCCGTACCGGGCGTGCCGGCGCGGCGGGTGTGTCGATCAGCTTTGCCGGGGAAGATGACTCGTACCAGTTGCCATCGATCGAGACGCTGCTGGGCCGCAAGATCAGTTGCGAAACGCCGCCGACGCACCTGTTGCGGGCCGTGGAGCGCAAACGCCCTTAAAACGGGTGCAGGAGCGGGCTTATGTGGGAGCGGGCTTGCCCGCGATAGCGGTGTGACAATCACTGAAGTGATTGACTGACACACCGCATTCGCGAGCAAGCCCGCTCCCACATTTGCCTTCAGCGCTTTCAAATTCAAGGAGGACCACATGAACCAGGCTGATTACCTCATCATCGGCGGCGGTATTGCCGGTGCCAGCGCCGGTTACTGGCTGTCCCGACACGCCCGCGTCATCGTGCTGGAGCGTGAGTCCATGCCGGGCTATCACTCCACTGGCCGCTCCGCCGCCCTCTATATCGCCGCCTATGGCACGCCACAAGTGCGCGCCCTGACCCTGGGCAGCCGCGACTTCTTCGATCACCCACCTGCAGGTTTTACCGAGCACCCTTTGCTCACGCCCCGTGGCGAAGTGCTGGTGGACCTGCTTGGCGACCCAGAAGAGCTGCAGCGCCAATACCTGAGCGCCAAGGCGCTGGTACCCGAAACACGCCTGCTGGACACCGAAGAAGCGCTGCAGATGCTGCCGATCCTGCGCCGGGAAAAAGTCCATGGCGCGATCTACGACCCGACCGTCTGCGATATCGACACCGATGCGTTGTACCAGGGCTATTTGCGCGGCATTCGGCGTAACGGCGGGGCTATTCATACCGACAGTGAAGTGCAAAAGCTCAACCGTGACAGTCAGGGCCAGTGGCAAGTGCGCACCTCACAACAGCGCTACAGTGCGCCAGTGATCATCAACGCCGCCGGGGCCTGGGCCGATACCATCGGCGAGCTGGCCGGTGCACAAAAAATCGGCCTGCAGCCCAAGCGCCGCAGTGCCTTTGTGTTCGCCCCGCCTGCCGAAATGAATATCCATGGATGGCCGGAGTTGGCCGCCCTCGACGGTTCGTTCTATATGAAGCCCGACGCGGGGATGTTCCTCGGCTCACCGGCCAACGCCGACCCAGTCGAGCCCCACGACGTGCAGCCCGAAGAGCTGGATATCGCCACGGGCATCTATCACATTGAAGAGGCCACGACCCTGACCATCCGCCGCCCAGCCCGGACCTGGGCGGGGCTGCGCAGTTTTGTCAGCGACGGCGATCTGGTCTGTGGCTTTGATCCGCAGGTAGAGGGTTTTTTCTGGATCGCGGCCCAGGGCGGCTACGGGATCCAGACCTCGCCGGCGATGGGTCAGGCCAGCGCGGCGCTGGTGCGTGGGCTCGGATTGCCCGAGCCTTTGCAGCGCGCCGGGCTGACCGAGGCGATGTTATCGCCTGGTCGCCTGGGTTGATCGTGCTGCTGGACTCGTCCAATACAGCGGCCAGACGATAGGGTGTGACGGGCACACGGAAGGCCACTCACGCCTTCCAGCGATCAGCCGCCCTATGATCACTGGCCCGCCCTTCCACCCAGCGCGCCCCTTCGCTGGTATTTTCCTTCTTCCAGAACGGCGCTCGGGTCTTCAGGTAGTCCATCACAAACGCACAAGCATCAAACGCGGCCTGTCGATGGGCACTGGCGGCGGCGACGAACACAATAGGTTCGCCGGGCTCCAGGGCGCCGATGCGGTGCAACACCTCGAGCTTGAGCAACGGCCAGCGTTGCTCGGCCTCAACCGCGATCTTGGCCAGGGCCTTTTCGGTCATGCCGGGGTAGTGCTCAAGGAACATTCCCGCCACGTCGAGGCCATCGTTGAAGTCGCGCACATAGCCAACAAAACTCACCACGGCGCCCACACCCACATTGGCGGCGTGCATGGCGTTGACTTCGGCGCCGGGATCGAACGGTTGGGTTTGTACACGAATGGCCACGGTCAGCCTCCGGTCACGGGCGGGAAAAATGCCACTTCGTCGCCGGCCTGCAGAGGCTCGTCGAGGCCACACAACTCCTGGTTGCGCGCGCACATCAGGCTGGTCTCGTTGAGCACCGCAAAGTCTGGGTCACTGGCCAGCGCCAGGCGTACGGCGTCGACCGTGGCGAAGTCGCCTTCGACCTCCAGGGAATCGAGGCCCACCGCTTCGCTGTAACGGGCAAAAAACAAAACGTTGATACTCATGCCTGGTCCGCCTTGAAATGCCCGCTCTTGCCACCGAGTTTTTCAAGCAGGCGAATGTTTTCGATGGTCATGCCACGGTCCACCGCTTTGCACATGTCGTAGATGGTCAGCGCGGCGACACTGGCCGCCGTCAACGCTTCCATCTCCACGCCGGTTTGCCCGGACAGCTTGCAGCGCGCGACGATATGCACGGTATTTTCCCCTTCGGCGGCCAGCTCGACCTTGACCCCGGTCAGCATCAGCGGATGGCACAGGGGGATCAGATCACTGGTCTTTTTCGCGGCCTGGATCCCGGCAATGCGGGCCACGGCGAACACGTCGCCCTTGGGGTGGGCGCCGTCGACGATCATTTGCAGGGTCTGGGGCAGCATGCGCACCCGCGCTTCGGCCACGGCTTCACGGAACGTCACGCTTTTGTCGGTGACGTCGACCATATGGGCACGGCCCTGGGAATCGAGATGAGTCAGCACGGGGATACTCCTGATCAGAAGCCCCGATTGTAAACCCAACGCCGATCAAAATGTGGGGGCTGGCTTGCCTGCGATAGCGCTGTGTCAATCAACCTATCATCGACTGAACCACCACTATCGCGGGCAAGCCCGCTCCCACACTGAACGCGGTTACAGATGGGATTCGGCGTATTCGGCCAGAATCGAGCGTGGTACCCCTTGCAGCGCAATGTGCACGCCGTTCGGGAAGTCCTTGAAGCGTTCCGTCAGGTAGGTCAGCCCGGAGCTGGTCGCGGACAGGTAAGGGGTGTCGATCTGTGCCAGGTTGCCCAGGCACACCACTTTGGAACCGGCGCCGGCACGGGTGATGATGGTTTTCATCTGGTGCGGTGTGAGGTTCTGGCATTCATCGATCAAAATCAGGCTCTGCTGGAAGCTGCGACCTCGGATGTAGTTGAGGGATTTGAACTGCAACGGCACTTTGCTGAGGATGTAGTCGACGCTGCCATGGGTGTTTTCGTCATCCATATGCAGGGCTTCGAGGTTGTCGGTGATCGCCCCCAGCCACGGCTCCATTTTTTCTGCTTCGGTGCCGGGCAAAAAGCCGATTTCCTGGTCCAGGCCCTGCACGCTGCGGGTGGCAATGATGCGGCGATAGCGCTTGGTGACCATGGTCTGCTCGATGGCAGCCGCCAGGGCGAGGATGGTTTTCCCCGAGCCGGCAGCCCCCGTCAGGTTGACCAGGTGGATGTCCGGGTCGAGCAGCGCGTACAGCGCCAGGCTCTGGTAGATATCACGCGGTTTCAGGCCCCAGGCTTCCTGGTGCAGCAGGGGTTCCTGATGCAGGTCGAGGATCAGCAGCTTGTCGACCTGAATCTCTTTGATCCAGCCCACAAAGCCCTGTTCGTCGATGATGAATTCGTTGATGTGCACGGCCGGCAGGTTGTCGGTCAGCTGCACCTGGTGCCAGGTGCGGCCATGGTCCTGGCGGGTCTCGACCTTGCTGACGCGGTCCCAGAACGAGCCGGTCATGGTGTGATAACCACGGGACAGCATCGACACGTCGTCGACCAGTTGGTCGGTACTGTAGTCCTCGGCAGCGATCCCACACGCTCGTGCCTTGAGGCGCATATTGATGTCTTTGGTCACCAGCACCAGGCGCAGGTCCTTGTCGCGCGCATGCAGGTCGATCAATTGGTTGATTATCTTGTTGTCGTTGAGGTTTTCCGGCAGCAGGCTGTTGGGTTCGCTGCGCTTGCTCATCAGGATCGACAGCAAGCCCTTGGGCCCGCTCTTGCCACGCTGGATCGGTACGCCGACCTCAACATCCTCGGGCGAGGCTTCACCCAGGGTCTTGTCGATCAGGCGGATCGCCTGGCGGCATTCGGCGGCGACGCTGTGGTGCCCACTTTTGAGTTTGTCGAGTTCCTCAAGCACGATCATCGGGATGGCGACGTGGTGTTCTTCGAAATTGAGCAACGCGTTTGGATCGTGGATCAAAACATTGGTATCAAGCACATAAAGGATTGGCTGGTCGGAAGAAGGGGTACGTCCATGATCATCCATACTCGGTCACCTTTGTGGGAGCCAGTCGACGCAATACCACAACAGTGCTGCGCCTCGATTCGACCACCGAATGCACCTGAGGGACGTCAAGTGCATTGCCCACCTGAGGAGTCTGGGAAGACGCCACCTGTGGTGCAGGTTTCGGCGATCTGTCTTCGTAATACCGCAAAACCCATGACAGGAAAAAGCACTTTGACGCTTTTTTGAAGTTTATTTTTCAGGATGACGAATAGCACTGGCGGGGCGCCACGCACACCGCTAAAGTCGGAAGTCCGCCTGCATCGAAATGTCGCAGCAAATCACCCCGAAAAACCCTCATCCCCAGCAGGGCCGGGCACTTCAGCGAAATGCCTCGCGACACTCCTGCCAACCCAAGCCACTCTGCGCCGTTGCCTGCAACAACATCGGCAATGCCACCCGCGCCTTGTCCTGGGTGTCGTGGAACACAATCACCCCTTTGCGCCACAACAACATCAGCGTCAGCACCCGCTGGGCCGACTCGTCGGCCTTGAGCTGGCCGGGCTCATCCTGGGAGTCGATATCCCACAACGCCACTTGCAGGCCCTGGACCTGGAAGAAGCCCTGGCTGTCGGCCCGGCGCTGGCCATAGGGCGGACGGAACAGCGGCACATAGTTTTCCGGCAGCAGGTTCTGGGTCAGTGATGCACTGCGGGTGATCGAACTCTGCCAGTCGACCCAATGGCTATGGGAGCGATACTGCCAGCCCTGGATGCCCACGCACTGGCCTTGATACAACGCCTGCACATCAGCGGCCGACGTTTTCTCCAGGCGGGTTTGCAGGCTGTTGCCCAGGGCAAAGAAGGTGGCCGTCATTTTCTGCTTGCGCAGGTAATCGGCCAGCCAGCCGGTTTGGCCGTTAAGTGGCGCCGGGCCGCCATCGAAGGTCAATAGAAACAGGCGGTCGTTGAGTTCATCGCCATTGCGCTCGAAATCACCAAACCGTGCGACTTCGCTGCTGATCTGCGGGAACAGAGCCGCCTTGCGCAGCAACTCGTCCAGATAGCGCTGGTGAAAGGTGCGGCTAGGGCCGGCCCAGCCTATGTAGAAGGATTGGTCGCTGACCTCGAATTTGCCGGCCTGCTCGCGCAGGTCGTCCATGTTGTCCACCAGGTAGCAGAACGAGGCGTCCTGTTCGCAACTTTGCTGAGCAAATCCGTAGTTCTCCAGCAACCGTTGCCAGAGGTGGCGACGCAGGTCGTCGATGGCGCCCTGGTTGATGATCTTCAGCCCCAGGCGTTGCTTGAGGGCCGCCTCATCCAAGGCCTCGCTGGCCAGCAGCGTGTGGGCGAACATGAGGATTTCGGCGCGTGACGCCACATCGAACAGCGCCGGGCTGCTGAGTTTTTCCGGCCAGGTGCCACGGTCGAGGCTCGCGACATCTACCGGGGCGGCGTGGACATTCAGGCACAACAGGCAAACCGATAATAAAAGCGTTATTCGCACGCGGGGTCTTCCTCTGCAGAATTACCGGCCATGATAGCGGACTGTCACCGTTGCCGTTGTCCTGGCTTGGAATCGCTTCGTTAAACACATTGGCCGAACTCAAGCGCATTGCTGATTTGTAACGACGCCGCAAAAGTATCAAAGGCGTGTTCCGTCATACACCTACCTAGCCGAACGGACAGTTGTGCAGTCTGCGCTGCCTATGCAACAAATAAATACGATGTATTTATCGCAACCCGAACAAAATAAAAGAATAGCAAGCACAGACCCAAAGAACGCGAGACAGGTGTCAAGGGGGATTAATGAATATAAGTAAAATAGAATCCTACTTAACAAGCGCAGAGATAGAATCAGCCCACAGATGTGCTACGAGGCTAATTTTATCACTGCCGAATAAAGTGAAAATGAATAACAATCGAGTACTCCTTGGCTATGGTGGAGGAAAAGACAGCAGCTACACTGTAGCCTGGGTCAGATATATACAACATATCACGCTGACGGCATCTCTAACCCCCTGCACACCGATAATATATTACGCGATGGGAGCGGCTCAGGACTTGCCGTCACCGCAATCAAACACCAACTAAGTTGTGTCGTTTGCCTACAAGAATGCACTCAAGGCGGCAGGCTGCGTATCCATCAAAAAATATGGGACCCGTCTCATGAGCGTTTTAAAGTTAAAGGGGAGCTGGGATATCGTGAAGATGTGATCAGCGGTAGCAATGCCTGTGACTACTCCCCTAGGCGAGGCGATATCTACGCATTCAATCCCAATCATTACCATCAAATCCTTGCTGTTTCAGGTACGACCCGTATCACAATGGGGTTTTTCCTAGGCAACGTTGATGACGATATGAAAAAAGCTATTGCGTGGAGTTAGGCAGCAGGTACTTACGCCCACCCTGCAGTACTGAGGAAGTCAACATGTTCATTAAGGATATTTTTTTAGCGATCAGCGTAATGCTCATTTGGGGGCTGAATTTTGTTGTAATCAAAATAGGCCTAAACCATATGTCACCCTTTTTTTTGGCCGGTTTGAGATTTGCGCTTGTCGTATTCCCGGCCGTTTTCTTCATACCGATGCCCAGAGCCCCCCTCAAATGGCTAATCATTTATGGGGTAACGATCAGCTTTGGCCAGTTTGCGTTACTATTTTTAGCAGTCCAGTTAGGCATGTCTGTTGGCGTAGCATCACTGGTGATACAGAGCCAAGCATTTTTTACAATGTTTCTCGGTGTTTTATTGTTATCTGAGAAACCAGGAAAGAGCCAGATGATCGGTGCGTTGGTTGCGTGCATGGGTATAGCATGTCTGGCCAAAGACGCCGTGGGCGGTGATTTTCGAGTTGGAAACGTCTCTCTATTGACATTATTTTTAACGATTGGCGCAGCGGCGTGTTGGGCAATGGGAAATATCGCCAACAAGATAATTCTACGCCGATGGCAAGTGCCCACTCTTTCGTTAGTAGTGTGGAGTGCATGGGTGCCTATTGTTCCATTTTTTGTCTGCTCATGGATGTTCGAAGGGGATATTTCTATGCTGACTCGCGTAATGGAAATAAATACTCAGACGATTCTGTCACTGATCTACTTATCTTTTTTCGCGACGATCATTGGCTATGGTATCTGGGGAGGGCTGCTCAAGCGTTATGAAACTTGGCGCGTTGCACCCTTTTCACTATTGGTCCCAGTGGTCGGCCTGACGAGTGCGTCGTTGATATTGAAGGAAGTGCTATCGGCAACCCAGATGCTCGGAGTGGCAATTGTCGTGATCGGCCTACTCATCAATACTTTTGGTGGATATTTACATATAAGTAAAAAATCTTAACCAACTAGCGAGACCTCATAAACTTTTTACGACATCTGCCCCCCCCCCAACTAAAGCTTCAGGTATTAACATGTTAATCCCCAACTGCATGTCCTCTTGGCTACCGAACTGAGCTTTGAAAAGGTCCGTCGGCTAGTAGGGCAGAACCTGATCGGAGAGATGACCTGACCCTCCTTTTGCCGACGCCTGATTTGGAAACTCTTGGCGCTTTCGAATTGATCCAAATTCCGTCGGCTCGAACGCCGCTATCGCAGCATAAATACACGCCACAAGAGCTGGCGAGGTTTGCAAAAGAGGCCATCGGCTGGGTAGCCAGCCGGTGACTCAAAGATGCGTAGATACCTATGGCTACACAGGCAAGCCAGCCATATCAATCCGTGTCACGCCAGTTTTGGTGCCTATCGCCATCATAGGTGGAGTCAAACCGCCCTACCCCCTAGAATCCCCCGACGATTACAGGAGACGACTTCATGCTGATGGTGATTTCCCCCGCCAAAACCCTCGATTTCGAGACTGCGCCTGCGACCCAGCGCTTTACCCAGCCGCAATACCTCGACCACTCCCAGGAATTGATCGAGCAGTTGCGCGAACTGAGCCCGGCGCAGATCAGTGAACTGATGCATGTTTCCGACAAGATCGGCGGCCTCAACGCCGCACGTTTCGGCAGCTGGAGCCCGGCCTTCACCCCCGCCAATGCCAAGCAGGCGCTGCTGGCGTTCAAGGGCGACGTGTACACCGGCCTGAATGCCGAAACCTTCAGCGATGCCGACTTCAGTTACGCCCAGGACCACCTGCGCATGCTCTCCGGCCTGTACGGCCTGCTGCGCCCGCTGGACCTGATGATGCCGTACCGCCTGGAGATGGGCACCAAGTTGGCCAACGCCCGTGGCAAGGACTTGTACGCATTCTGGGGCACACGGATCAGCGAGTGGCTCAATGAAGCCCTGGCTGAGCAAGGCGATGATGTACTGCTCAACCTGGCGTCCAACGAGTACTTCTCCGCGGTCAAGCGCCCGGCCCTCAACGCGCGGATCATCAACACCGAGTTCAAGGACCTGAAGAACGGCCAGTACAAGATCATCAGTTTCTACGCCAAAAAGGCCCGGGGCATGATGAGCCGCTTCGTGATCGAAGAACGCATCAACGACCCGGCCCAGCTCAAGCAATTCGATGTGCAGGGCTACCGCTTCAATGCCGAGCAGTCCAAGCCGGATAACCTGGTGTTTTTGCGCGATCACGCACCGGAATAGGTCGACAGCACAACGCAAGTCCCATGTAGGAGCTGGCTTGCCTGCGATAGCGGTGGGTCAGCTGCACATTCAGCAACTGGCAGACCGCTATCGCAGGCAAGCCAGCTCCCACATTTTTATCCGCATTCCCCCAATGAAATCGTCATTATTTTGGCGCCAAAAATATTTCTTCAGAATTCATAACGTTTCTTTCACTCGACATCCGTCAGTTTTTTTCGTAGTGGCACCACTTTTTTCAAACAGTAGTGGCATAAAACTATATCCCCGCGCCAACTCCCTATATCCACTAGCCCAATCCGCAAGTGCTATCAATATAGTACTAGTGCCATCTTTGCTTATATTTCAAGAAATTTCGAGAAACAGGATGAGCGGCCAGGAACTATGTCTGCGAGTGCCGCTCATACCACCGGTAACGATTATCTCTGTTCTTGTGCGATATGACTTACACAGCGACCAACGAAAGTAGCAAAGTTGTCATATATAACTTTGACTGCTCGGTCTAATTACCAACTGTTTAGTTGAGGGCGGGCGATCAGGTTGCATGACCATCCCCTACAAGGCCAGGGCTAAAGGCTACCTAAATGGGTCAGTGAGACAACCCAAGGCATTGATAGATAAAGGCTAAATGCCAATATCAAGGCTTTGTGGCACTGACGCCAGACCCTTCTCACAGAAGACTGGCTGCATTTCAGGGCAAGCCCCAACAACAAGGCCAAGTTGCGCACAACTTGAGTGCATTAGTTAGTCACTCGACTTTTAACATGCCTGTACATGGCAATGCAGTGTCTATTCACGGCATTTCCTAGTGCATGAGTGACGCTTGAAAACATGAACTCCGGCCATTTAATGGCGTGATTAAGATAGAGGTAAATGCGATGCGCATCAGCATATTTGGTTTGGGTTACGTGGGCGCAGTATGTGCCGGTTGCCTGTCTGCACGGGGCCATGAAGTGGTCGGTGTAGACATTTCCAAGGATAAGATCGACCTGATCAATGCGGGCAAATCCCCCATCGTTGAACCGGGCCTGGGCGAACTATTGAGCCAGGGCATTGCCAGCGGCCGGTTGCGCGGCACCACCAACTTCGCCGACGCCATCCGCGATACCGACCTGTCGATGATTTGCGTCGGCACGCCCAGCAAGAAAAACGGCGACCTGGAACTCAACTACATCGAAGCGGTGTGCCGCGAAATCGGTTTTGTCCTGCGTGACAAGACCACCCGCCACACCATCGTGGTGCGCAGCACCGTGCTGCCCGGCACTGTGGCCAACGTGGTAATCCCGATCCTCGAAGACTGCTCCGGCAAAAAAGCCGGCGTCGACTTCGGTGTCGCGGTCAACCCGGAGTTCCTGCGCGAATCCACCGCCATCGCCGACTACGACCTGCCACCGATGACCGTAATCGGTGAACTGGACAAAGCCTCGGGCGACGTCCTGCAGTCGCTGTACGAAGAACTCGACGCCCCGATCATCCGCAAGGACATCGCCGTTGCCGAGATGATCAAGTACACCTGCAACGTGTGGCACGCCACCAAAGTCACCTTCGCCAACGAAATCGGCAACATCGCCAAGGCCGTGGGCGTCGATGGTCGCGAAGTGATGGAAGTGGTCTGCCAGGACAAGACCCTCAACCTGTCCCAGTACTACATGCGTCCGGGCTTTGCCTTCGGCGGCTCGTGCCTGCCCAAGGACGTGCGCGCCCTGACCTACCGCGCCAGCTCCCTGGATGTGGAAGCACCGCTGCTCAACTCGCTGATGCGCAGCAACGAATCCCAGGTGCAGAACGCCTTCGACATCGTCTCCGGTCACGACAAACGCAAGGTCGCCCTGCTGGGCCTGAGCTTCAAGGCCGGCACTGATGACCTGCGCGAAAGCCCACTGGTGGAGCTGGCGGAAATGCTGATCGGCAAGGGCTTCGACCTGAGCATCTACGACAGCAACGTCGAATACGCCCGTGTGCATGGGGCAAACAAGGATTACATCGAAGGCAAGATCCCCCATGTGTCGTCCCTGCTCAACTCGGACTTCGACGATGTAATCAACAACAGCGACGTGATCATCCTCGGCAACCGTGACGAGAAATTCCGCGCCCTGGCGCAGAACGCCCCGCACGGCAAGCAAGTGATCGACCTGGTGGGCTTCATGTCCCAGGCCACCAGTGTCAATGGCCGTACCGAAGGCATTTGCTGGTAACCGCGCTGATCGCCGGCAAGCCGGCTCCTACAGGTCGCGCATGTCATGTAGGAGCCGGCTCGCCGGCGATGGCGCCCCACTGTAAGCCTGCCACAACCCCATCGGGCCACCCCACAGGCTCGCCCGAGACTCCAGACGGATGCAGATTATGCACAGGCTAAAGCACGGCCTCCTTCAGGCCGCCGGTTGGCTGTTGTTTTTAAGCGTGTTGATGTGCCTGGCCCTGGCGTTGCCGGCGAGCACATTCGACTCGCAGTCGAGAAATTTCATCTTCCTGATTGGCGCCGTCGGTATCTGGCGCTACTCCATGGGCGCCACGCACTTTGTACGCGGCATGCTGTTCCTGTACGTGGTCTACCCGCACCTGCGGCGCAAAGTGCGCAAGCTGGGCAAGGCGGCGGACCCCTCCCACGTATTCCTGATGGTCACCAGTTTTCGGATCGACGCGCTGACTACCGCCCAGGTCTACAGCTCGGTGATTCGCGAGGCCATCGAGTGCGGCTTCCCTACCACCGTGGTCTGCTCCCTGGTGGAAATGTCCGATGAGCTGCTGGTCAAGAGCCTCTGGGAAAAGATGAACCCACCGGATCACGTCAAGCTCGACTTCGTGCGCATCGCCGGCACCGGCAAGCGCGATGGCCTGGCCTTCGGCTTTCGTGCGATCTCCCGCCACCTGCCGGACGACCGCGCCGTGGTTGCGGTAATCGACGGCGACACCGTGCTGGCCGAGGGCGTGGTGCGCAAGACCGTGCCGTGGTTCCAGCTGTTCGGCAATGTCGGCGGCCTGACCACCAACGAGTTTTGCGAAGTGCGCGGCGGCTACATCATGAGCGAGTGGCACAAACTGCGCTTCGCCCAGCGCCACATCAACATGTGCTCCATGGCCTTGTCCAAGCGCGTGCTGACCATGACCGGGCGCATGTCGGTGTTCCGGGCCAGCGTCGTCACCGACCCCGGCTTTATCGCCGACGTGGAAAGCGACTCGCTGCAACACTGGCGCCTGGGCCGCTTCAAGTTCCTGACCGGGGATGACAAGTCCAGTTGGTTCAGCCTGATGCGCCTGGGCTACGACACCTTCTACGTGCCCGATGCAGCGATCAACACCGTGGAACACCCCCCTGAAAAGAGCTTCATCAAGGCCAGCCGCAAGCTGATGTTCCGCTGGTACGGCAACAACCTGCGCCAGAACTCCCGAGCCCTGGGCCTGGGTATGCAGCGCCTGGGCCTGTTCACCAGCGTGGTGCTGTTCGACCAGCGTGTGTCGATGTGGTCTTCGCTGCTGGGCCTGACCGTGGCGATCCTCGCCACCTTCAAGTACGGCGGTGCGTTCATCCTCGCTTACCTGCTGTGGATTGGTATCACGCGCCTGATCCTGACCCTGTTGCTGTCGTGCTCGGGCCACAAGATCGGCCCCGCCTACCCGGTGATTCTCTATTACAACCAGATCATGGGCGCGCTGGTGAAGATCTACGTGTTCTTCCGCCTCGATCAACAGTCCTGGACCCGCCAGGACACCAAACTGACCCGCGATTTGGCCAGCTTTCAACGTTGGTTCAACACCTGGTCGTCTCGGACCATGACCTTCTCCGCCGGCAGCATTTTCGTCGCCGTGTTGCTGATGATGGTCTGACCCTGCCAAGCCTGAATTAACCTAGGAATTAGTACGCCATGAACAGCCAAGTAAACGCCAACGTTGTCCACGAATCCGAAGCCCAGCGCCAACACGCCCGTGTCAAAATCCCGGCCAAGCTGCGCTTTTTCGGCGCCGACCGCACGCCCATGGAAGTGCGGGTCATCGACCTCTCCGCCGGCGGCCTGGCCTTCAATGCCGCCCAACAACCGTTGAAAGTCGGTGATGTGCACAAGGCACGCCTGCAATTTGTGATCGACAATCTGGGCCTGGCGATGGACGTGGAGCTGTTGATCCGCTCCCACGACCGCCAGACCGGCCGCACCGGTTGCCAGTTCCAGAACCTGGATGCCCAGGATATTTCCACACTGCGTCACCTGATCACCTCGCACCTGTCCGGCGACATCGTGACCATGGGTGACGTGCTGGCCACCTTGCAGCGCGACAACTTCACCAAGGCGCGCAAGGTCAAGGACAGCGGCAGCGGCATGAGTGCCTTTGGCCGCCTGCGCGCCGTGACCTTCAGCCTGGCGATCTTCCTGGTGGGCCTGGCGGCGTTCGGGTTTGTGTTCAAGTCGGTGTACGGCATGTACTTCGTCAGCCACGCCCAGGCCGGCCTGGTCAGCGTGCCGGGGATGAACGTCACGATGCCCCGCGACGGCACCGTGCAAAGCCTGATCAAAGACAACGGCGTTGCCGCCAAAGGCGCGCCACTGGCGACCTTCAGCACCAGCATGCTTGATGTGCTCAAGGGCCACCTGGACGAAGACCAACTGCAACCGGCCAAGGTCGAAGAGCTGTTCGGCAAACAAATGACCGGCACCCTGACCTCGCCTTGCGACTGCATCGTCGCCCAGCAGTTGGTGGCCGACGGTCAATATGCGAGCAAGGGTGATGTGATCTTCCAACTGGTGCCGCGCGGCAGCCAGGCCAACGTCGAGGCGCGTTTCTCCTATCGCCAGTTCGGTGATGTGCGCCCAGGCACGCCGGTGAGCTTCCAGGTCGCCGATGAAGAACAGACCCGCACCGGCACCATCGTCAGCAGCACCAGCCTCAACAGCGCCGACCTGTCTTCGGATATCCGTGTGCAGATCAAGCCCGACGCCCCCCTGGACAGCGCCTACGCCGGCCGCCCGGTGGAAGTGACCAGCGACCGTGGCCCGTCCCTGAACTGGCTGATCGATAAAGCCATGGCTGCTGGTTTGTAAGCGAGGACATGCCTGTGAACCCTATTTCAAGAACAACACAATCCCTGTGGGAACCGCCTGTTGTGGGAGCCGGGCTTGCCAGCGATGCAGGCGACGCGATGCATCAGACAAACCGCGACGATGCCATCGCAGGCAAGCCAGCTCCCACAAAAGCGCGCTCCCACATCCGCCCTGTGGCGCTGCTGGCATTGGCGGTCAGCCTGGCCGGTTGCGCCGGCCTGCCCGACCAGCGCCTGGCCAATGAAGCGCTCAAGCGTGGCGACACCGCCACCGCTGCGCAGAACTATCAGCAACTGGCAGACCTGGGTTACAGCGAGGCCCAAGTCGGCCTCGCGGATATCCAGGTCGGCAGCCGCGACCCGGCGCAGATCAAGCAGGCCGAGGCCACCTATCGCGCGGCGGCCGATGTATCGCCACGCGCCCAGGCCCGCCTCGGTCGCCTGCTGGTGGCCAAGCCCGGTGCCACCGAGGCCGAGCACCGCGAAGCCGAAAGCCTGTTGAAAAAAGCCTTTGCCAATGGCGAGGGCAACACCTTGATCCCGCTGGCGATGCTGTACCTGCAATACCCCCACGATTTCCCCAGCGTCAACGCACAGCAGCAGATCGATACCTGGCGCACTGCCGGCTACCCCGAAGCGGGCCTGGCGCAGGTGCTGCTGTATCGCACCCAGGGCACTTACGACCAGCACCTGGATGACATCGAGAAAATCTGCAAGGCCGCGCTCAGCAGCACCGATATCTGCTACGTCGAGCTGGCCACCGTCTACCAGAAGCGCGAGCAACCGGAGCAACAGGCCGAACTGCTCAAGCAGATGGAGGCCGGCTACAGCCGTGGCACCGTCACCGCCCAGCGGGTCGACAGTGTGGCCCGTGTGCTGGGCGATGCCTCCCTGGGCAAGACTGATGAAAAAACCGCCCAGGCCCTGCTGGAAAAAATCGCCCCGGGCTACCCGGCGTCCTGGGTCAGCCTCGCGCAGTTGCTCTACGACTTCCCGGAACTGGGCGACGTCGAGCAGATGATGAAGTATCTGGACAACGGCCGTGCCGCCGACCAGCCCCGCGCCGAATTGTTGCTGGGCAAGCTGTACTACGAAGGCAAGTGGGTGCCGGCCGATGCCAAGGCCGCCGAAGAGCACTTCCAGAAAGCCCAGGGCCAGGAAGTGGCTGCCGATTACTACCTCGGCCAGATCTACCGCCGGGGCTACCTGGGCCAGGTCTACTCGCAAAAGGCCCTGGACCATTTGCTGACCGCGGCGCGCAACGGCCAGAACAGTGCCGACTTCGCGATCGCTCAATTGTTTTCCCAGGGTAAGGGCACCCGGCCCGACCCGCTCAACGCCTATGTGTTCAGCCAACTGGCAAAGATCCAGGACACCCCGCAGGCCAATGAGCTGGCCGCGCAACTTGAACAACAACTGCCGCCCGCCCAGCGCGCCGAGGGCCAGCGCCTGCTGCAACAAGAGCTGGCCGCCCGTGGCGCCTTGAGCCAAAGCACGCTGCAACTGCACGCCCTGCAAGAAGAAGACGGCGAGGAATCCCTATGAAACTCAATCCATTCGTCAAGGCCGGCATTGGCCTGACCTTCGCCCTGCTGTGGTCATGCCCGACCCTGGCCGCGCTGACCGAAGACAAAAACTTTGGCCTGGAAGTGAAAGTCACCGGCCAGTCCGAAGATGACCGCGACCTGGGCACGCAAAAAGGCGGCGACGTCAACGGCATCGGCCTGGATGTGCGCCCGTGGATCTACGGCGAAAGCGGCGCCTGGAGCGCCTACGCCATGGGCCAGGCGGTGGCGTCCAGCGACATCATCGAGACCGACACCCTGCAACAGTCCGATGGCGACACCACCGAGCAGTCGAGCAACAACGACCGCAAGACCAAGAAGAACTACCTGGCCCTGCGCGAGTTCTGGGTCGGCTACAGCGGTTTCACGCCCTACCCTGGCGAGATCCTCAAGCTCGGCCGCCAGCGCCTGCGCAATAACGATGGGCAATGGCGCGACACCAATATCGAAGCGCTGAACTGGACCTTCGACACCACCCTGCTCAAGGCCAATGTCGGCGCTGCCGAACGCTTCAGCGAGTACCGCACCGACCTCAAGGAACTGTCTCCCGAAGACAAGGACCGCCAGCACCTCTATGCCGATGCGGCCTACCAGTGGACTCCCGGCCATTGGGTCGGCGTGCGCGGGCATCACACCCACGACGACGGCAAGCTCGACTACCCACAACCGGGCGTGGCTGCCGACCCACTGGACAAGCGCCAGAACGGCGACCTGACCTGGCTCGGCCTGGAAGCCAACAGTGACGCCTACAACTGGCGCAACACCAATACCGTCAACTACTGGGCCAGCGTCACCGGTATGCAGGGCGACCGCAGCAACGTCAACGCGTTGAACGCCGACGGTAGTCGCCCCACCAACGCCAAGCGCAACACCGATGTAGACGGCTGGGCCACTGACCTCGGCGTGCGCCTGCGCCTCGACCCGCAGTGGCAAGTGGGCGCGGCTTATGCCCGCGCCAGCGCCGACTACGAACAGAACGGCCTGCAAAGCAACCGCTCGAACTTCACCGGCACCCAGTCGCGGGTGCATCGTTTTGGCGAGGCGTTTCGCGGCGAGATGAACAATATGCAGTCCATGAGCCTGTTCGGTTCCTGGCAGCTGCGCGACGACTACGACGCCAGCCTGGTCTACCACAAGTTCTGGCGCGTGGACGGCAACAAGCCGGTGGGCAGCAACGGCATCAATGCCGTGCAGAACAACTACGACGATGTCACCGGTGCCGTGTTGTCCAGCGCATCCCTGCCGCTGGTAGACGGCAACAAGGACCTAGGCCAGGAGATGGACCTGGTGGTCACCAAGTACTTCAAGAAAGGCCTGCTGCCCGCAGCCCTCAGCCAGTCGATCGACGAACCGTCGGCCCTGGTGCGCTTTCGTGGCGGCGTATTCAAACCGGGCGATGCCTATGGCAAGCAAGTCGACTCGTACATGCACCGCGCCTTTGTCGACGTAGTCTGGCGCTTCTGATGGGAGCCTGCGCAATGAATCCTCACGCCCTCAAAGGCTCGGCCCTGCTCGCTGCGGCAATGCTGCTGGCGTGCGCCCCGGCCTTTGCCAATGTCGAGCCGCAGGTCAAGGCGCCCACCATCGCCAAGGAACTGCAACAGGCCAAGACCTACACCATCACCAGCCCGCCCACCGCGCCGCTGGAGATGCCCAAGCCGGCGCTGCCGGACCTCTCGGGCTATACCGCACAAGCCGTGGCGAAGAAAATCGTGCGCAGCAAGGCCGGCAAGGTCAGCGTGCGCCGGATGATGCAGGAAAACGCCCTCAAGGACTTTATCGGCGGCGACAACAAGATGGCCGAATGGGTGGTGCGCCAGCATGGCATCCCCCAGGCGATCTTTATCGACGACGGCTACATGAACCTCAAGGACCTGCTCAAGAAGGTGCCCAAGCAATACCTGAGCGAAACCTCGCCCGGGGTATTCCTGGCCAGGCTGCCGATTGTGGTCGGCGAAAAAGGCATCCTCGAAATCGATAACCAGACCCAGGAATTGCGCCTGTCCCAGGAGGCCGGTTCGTTCCTGGTCAACGACGGCCAGCTGTTTGTGCGCGACACCAAGATCACCGGCTGGCGCGAGAAGAGCAACGGCCCGGCGACCTTCCGCTCGCCCAAGGAATTTCGCCCGTTCCTGCTGGCCTGGGGCGGCACCCAGACCTATATCGTCAACAGCAAAATGGCCAGCTTCGGCTACGCCAACAGTAAGTCCTATGGCGTGAGTATTTCCCAGTACACACCGAACATGGCCAAGGTCCTCAAGCGCCCGGAACCCACCGGCTGGATTGTCGATTCCGAGTTCTCCGACATGTGGTACGGCTTCTACTGCTACGAGACCACCGGCTTTGTGATCAAGGGCAGCACCTACAAAGACAACATCGTCTACGGCATCGACCCCCACGACCGTTCCCACGGCCTGATCATTGCCGACAACACCGTCTACGGCACCAAGAAAAAGCACGGGATCATTATTTCCCGTGAGGTCAACGACAGCTTCATCTTCAACAACCGCAGCTACGACAACAAGCTCTCGGGCCTGGTGATCGACCGTAACAGCGTGAACAACCTGATCGCCGATAACGAGATTTACCGCAACCACACCGACGGCATCACCCTCTATGAGAGCGGCGACAACCTGCTGTGGGGCAACAAGGTGATCAGCAACCGTCGCCACGGCATTCGGATCCGTAACAGCGTGAATATCCGCCTCTACGAGAACCTCGCCATGGCCAACGGCCTGACCGGCGTCTACGGCCATATCAAGGACCTGACCGACACCGACCGCGACATTGAGCTCGACCCGTTC
Organism: Pseudomonas sp. 06C 126; assembly: GCF_001855215.1. Taxonomy (NCBI): domain Bacteria; kingdom Pseudomonadati; phylum Pseudomonadota; class Gammaproteobacteria; order Pseudomonadales; family Pseudomonadaceae; genus Pseudomonas; species Pseudomonas sp. 06C 126. Next base: position 36,075 of record NZ_MIFU01000092.1, read on the forward strand.
GACACCAAAGTCTCGCTGATCGTGGTCGGCGGCGAACTGGCGGCCAATGGCAGCGGGCCGCTGTCCATCGACTCGCCGTTGAGCATCGAGCTGTACCGCGTGTCGATGCTCGCGCCGACCAAATCCAGTGGCATCAGCTTCTCCGGCGTTCTTGGTGAGCGCCAGGAAGAGATTCTCGACTTGCTGGTACGCCAGAAAAAAGCCGTGCTGATCGACCCTGTCGAACGCCAGACCCAATTGCAGGACTGAGGATGACCTTTATGCACCCACACATGATCAAGCTGCTCAGCCTCTCGGGTTTGACCCTCGGCATCCTGGCCGCCAGCAGCGGCGTGCGCGCCGATGAAGCCAAGGCGCCGAGCTTTACCGCCGAGCCGTGCTGCAACCTGTGCCCCGAGGCTCACGACGCAAAGAACTACACCACTCGCTACCAGCAGAACTTCACCACCCTGGTACAGGCCCAGGGCGACTGGCTGTTCCGTACCCAGGAAGACCTGCGCACCGAATTCGACACCACCCCGGCCGGCTACAAGCGCATGCAGCAACTGCACGATGCGTTCAAGAGCAAGGGCGTGGAGTTGGTGGTGGTCTACCAGCCGACCCGTGGCCTGGTAAACCGCAACAAGCTCAACCCGGCAGAGAAAGCGCGCTTTGATTTCGACAAGGCCCTGGGCAACTACAAAACCATGCTTGGGCGTTTTGCCAAGATGGGCTACGTGGTGCCGGACCTGTCGCCGCTGACCAATGAACAACTGCCGGACGAACTGCCGGCCCACGACTTCTACTTCCGCGGCGACCAGCACTGGACCCCCTATGGCGCCCAGCGCACCGCGAAAATCGTCGGGGCCAAGGTGCGCGCCATGCCTGAATTCGCCGGGATCCCCCAGCGTGAATTCGAGACCAAGAAATCCGGACGCATGGGCAAGACCGGCACCCTGCACAACATGGCAGGGCAGTTGTGCGGCACCAGCTACGCGATCCAATACATGGACCAGTTCAGCACCGAGCCCAAGGGCGAGGCCGCGGACGGCGACCTGTTCGGCGATTCCGGCAACCCGCAGATCACCCTGGTGGGCACCAGCCACAGCGGCAAGAACTACAACTTCGCCGGCTTCCTGGAACAGGAAATCGGTGCCGACATCCTTAACGTCGCCTTCCCCGGCGGTGGCCTGGAAGGCTCGATGATCCAGTACCTGGGCAGCGAAGAATTCCAGAAAAGCCCACCGAAGATTCTGATCTGGGAGTTCTCGCCGCTGTATCGCCTCGACCAGGAAACCATCTACCGCCAGATGATGGCCCTGCTCGACAACGGCTGCGAAGGCAAGCCGGCGCAGATGAGCGCCAGCACCACCCTCAAGCCCGGCAAGAACGAGCTGATGGTTAACAGCAAGAACATGGACCTGCGCAATAGCCGCCATCAGGTCGACATTCGCTTCGCCGATCCTTCGGTGAAAACCCTGCAAGCCACCCTCTGGTACATGAACGGTCGCCACGAGGACATCAAGATCGACAAACCCGAAACATCCGAGACAGACGGGCGTTTCGCCTTTGAACTGCGCACCGATGAAGACTGGGCCTCGCAGAACCTGCTGGCCGTGGAAGTGCAGGGCCCCGAAGCGGGCGCTGCCGCGCAGAAAGTCGAAGCGAAAATTTGCACACGCAACGTGTTCCCAAGCGGCGGTCAGCAGACCGCGCAACTTGGACAATGAGGTTACCTATGCACAAGTTACTGATTCCAACGCTGCTGGGCCTGGCGATGTTTGCAGGCCAAGTCAACGCCGCCGCGCCGCTGCGCCCGCCCCAGGGCTATTTCGCGCCGATTGAAGCGTTCAAGACCGGCGACTTCAAGAACGACTGCGACGCCATGCCGACGCCCTACACCGGCTCACTGCAGTTTCGCAGCAAATACGAAGGTTCCGATAAAGCCCGTTCGACCCTGAACGTGCAGTCGGAAAAAGCCTTTCGCGACAGCACCGCCGATATCACCAAACTGGAAAAAGACACCAGCAAGCGGGTGATGCAGTTCATGCGCGACGGTCGCCCGGAGCAATTGCAATGCACCCTGAACTGGCTGGTGAGCTGGGCCAAGGCCGATGCGCTGATGTCCAAGGACTTCAACCACACCGGCAAGTCCATGCGCAAATGGGCGTTGGGCAGCATGGCCTCGGCCTATGTGCGCCTGAAGTTCTCCGAGTCGCAACCGCTGGCCAAGTACCCGCAGGAGTCGCAACTGATCGAAGCCTGGTTCAACAAACTGGCCGAGCAAGTGGTCAGCGACTGGGACAACCTGCCCCTGGAAAAAACCAACAACCACTCGTACTGGGCCGCCTGGTCGGTGATGGCCACGTCCGTCGCCACCAACCGTCGCGACCTGTTCGATTGGGCCGTCAAGGAATACAAGGTCGGCGCCAATCAGGTCGACGCCCAGGGCTACCTGCCCAACGAATTGAAGCGCCAGCAACGGGCCTTGGCCTACCACAACTACGCCCTGCCGCCGCTGGCGATGATCGCCAGTTTTGCTCTGGTCAATGGCGTGGATGTGCGCGGTGAGAACAACGGCGCGCTCAAGCGCCTGGGCGACAAGGTGCTGGCCGGGGTGAAGGATCCGGACATCTTCGAGCAGAAGAACGGCAAGGAGCAGGACATGCATGACCTGGAGCAGGACTCCAAATTCGCCTGGCTCGAACCCTTCTGCACCCTCTACACCTGCGCCCCGGAAGTGATCGAACGCAAGCACGACATGCAACCGTTCAAGACCTTCCGCCTGGGCGGCGACCTGACCAAGGTCTACGACCCGGCGCACGAAAAAGGCCGTTGATGGAACGGGCTCCCAATGTGGGAGCGGGCTTGCTCGCGAAAGCGGTCTGACATTCAGCATTGATGTCACCTGACACACCGTTATCGCAGGCAAGCCAGCTCCCACATTTCGAGCCGGTTTCGACAGTGAAAAAGTAGTACCGCCCTCCCCGTTTTTTCGTGGGGGGTTTGGGGGGGCCGTTGGCCCTTGACTGTTGGTTAAACATGGAGAGATCGGGATGGTTTTCTCGTCCAATGTGTTCCTGTTTCTGTTCTTGCCGATCTTTCTCGGCTTGTACTATTTGAGCGGGCAACGCTATCGCAATCTGCTGCTGCTGATTGCCAGTTACGTGTTCTACGCCTGGTGGCGGGTGGACTTCCTGGCGCTGTTCGCCGCCGTGACCCTGTGGAACTACTGGATCGGCCTCAAGGTCGGTGCAGCAGGCGTGCGCACCAAGCCGGCGCAGCGCTGGCTGCTGCTCGGGGTGGCGGTCGACCTGTGCATCCTGGGCTACTTCAAGTACGCCAACTTCGGCGTCGACAGCATCAACCTGATGATGAAATCGGCGGGGTTGGAGCCGTTTATCCTGACCCACGTGCTGTTGCCGATCGGGATCTCGTTCTACATCTTCGAGTCCATCAGCTACATCATCGACGTGTACCGCGGCGACACTCCGGCGACCCGCAACCTCATCGACTTTGCGGCGTTCGTGGCGATCTTCCCGCACCTGATCGCCGGCCCCGTGCTGCGCTTTCGCGACCTGGCCGACCAGTTCAACAACCGCACCCACACCCTGGATAAATTCTCCGAGGGCTGCACGCGGTTTATGCAGGGCTTTATCAAGAAGGTGTTTATCGCCGACACCCTGGCGGTGGTGGCCGACCATTGCTTCGCCCTGCAAAACCCCACCACGGGCGATGCCTGGCTCGGCGCACTGGCGTATACCGCGCAGCTGTATTTCGACTTCTCCGGCTACAGCGACATGGCCATCGGCCTGGGCTTGATGATGGGTTTCCGCTTCATGGAAAACTTCAAGCAGCCGTATATCAGCCAGTCGATCACCGAGTTCTGGCGGCGCTGGCATATCAGCCTGTCTACCTGGTTGCGCGACTACCTGTACATCACCCTGGGTGGCAACCGCAAAGGCACGCTGACCACCTACCGCAACCTGTTCCTGACCATGTTGCTCGGCGGCCTGTGGCACGGCGCGAACATCACCTACATCGTATGGGGCGCCTGGCACGGCATGTGGCTGGCGATTGAAAAAGCTATCGGCCTGAACACCTCGCCACGCAGCTTCAACCCGGTGCGCTGGGCCTTCACCTTCCTGCTGGTGGTGATGGGTTGGGTGATCTTCCGCGCCGAAAACCTGCACGTTGCCGGGCGCATGTACGGCGCGATGTTCAGCTTTGGCGAGTGGTCGCTGTCGGAACTCAACCGCGCCAACCTCACCGGCCTGCAAGTGGCAACCATGGTGGTGGCCTACGCCACACTGGCGTTCTTCGGCCTGCGCGACTTCTACAGCAATCGCCCGGCCGACAAGGCCAAGCCGGCTGACCCGAGCCTGATCAAGGCGGTGCCTGGCGATACCCCCGGCAGCATCCAGGAACCCGGCTTCAGCGTCGGCAGCAACGCCGCCGTGCAACCGGCCTACTGGACTGCCGACTGGCCACGCTATGCCATGCGCGCGGTGATCCTGCTGCTGTTCGTGGCTTCGATTCTGAAACTCTCGGCGCAAAGCTTCTCGCCGTTCCTTTACTTCCAATTCTGAGGGAGCCGACCATGACCCGTTCATTCCGCATCCTCTACGCCGCGCTGTTCATGGCCCTGCTGCTGGCCCTGGGCGCGTGGTCGGTGCGCAGTTTCTTCGGTTTCAATACCAACGCCGACGCCACCGTGCTCAACGGGCGCTGGGCCAAGGCGGTCGAAACCCATTACGACGATGAGTTCCCGATCAAACGCCTGGGCACCAACCTCTGGGCGGCCCTGGACTACAAGCTGTTCAACGAGGGCCGTCCCGGCGTGGTGCTGGGTCGCGATCACTGGCTATACAGCGACGAGGAGTTCAACCCCGCCGTCAACGAAGAGCAGAACCTGCAAGACAACTACGCCCTGGTCGAAGGCGTGCGCCAGACCCTCAAGGCCAAGGGTGTGCAATTGGTGATGGCAATTGTCCCGGCCAAGGTGCGCCTGTACCCCGAGCACCTGGGTGAAGTGCAACCAGCGAGTATTCATGCCGGGCTCTACCAGGACTTCCATGCCCGGGTGGCCGCCGACAAGATCATCGCCCCCGACCTGCTGGGCCCGCTGCAACAGGCCAAGCTCCACGGCCAGCAAGTGTTCCTGCGCACCGACACCCACTGGACCCCGGATGGCGCCGAAGTCGCCGCCAAGCAACTGGCCAGCGTGATCAACGCCAAGACCCTGCTCAGCGGCGAGCCCCAGCGGTTTGTCACCGACGCCGAAAGCATCGCCCCCCACAGCGGTGACCTGCGCCTGTTCCTGCCCCTGGACCCGCTGTTCGAAAACCTGATGCCGCCCAAGGAACCCCTGCAAAAACGCGTGACCCACGCGGTGCAGGCCCAGGCGGCGGGCGATGATGCGTTGTTTGCCGACAGCGAGATGCCGGTGGCCCTGGTGGGCACCAGCTACAGCGCCAACCCCAACTGGAACTTCGTCGGTGCCCTCAAGCAAGCCCTGGGCAGTGAAGTGGTGAACTACTCCGAGGACGGCCACGGCCCGATCCTGCCGATGCTCAGCTACCTGAAAAGCGATGACTTCAAGAACAGCCCGCCGCAGGTGCTGATCTGGGAGTTCCCGGAACGCTATCTGCCGGTGAACAACGAAATCGGCGACGCCGACCCCAAGTGGGTTGCGCAACTCAAGCAAGCCGGTACACGCCAACAGAACATGGCAATCAACACACCCGTTAAAACCCAGAAATCCGAGACGCCCGACCGGGCGCAAAACTGAAAGAGAGGTAACTCACATGACTTTCACTACTACTCCTCGTCGTCTCGCCAAGACCCTGGCCCTGGCCGCCGGCATGAGCTTCGTGTCGATGTCCGCCTTCGCCGGCGACGCCGCCCTCTACGGGCCCATCGCGCCGAAAGGCTCGAGCTTCGTGCGCCTGTTCAACGCCAGCAACCAGGAAGTCAGCGCCAGCGTCGGCAACACCGCGTTGAGCGATGTGGCGCCACTGGCCAGCAGCGACTTCAGCTTCCTGCCGGGCGGTGACTACAGCGCCAAGGTCGGCAGCCAGAACGTCACGGTCAAGCTGGCCGCCGATCACTATTACACCCTGGTCAACAGCGGCACCGGCCAGCCGCAACTGATCGAAGAACCACCGTTCAAGAACAAGCAGAAATCCCTGGTGCGCGTGCAGAACCTCAGCGACAAGGCCCTGACCCTGAAGACCGCCGACGGCAAGACCGACGTGGTCAAGGCCGTGGCCGCCAAGGGCCGTGGCGAGCGCGAGATCAACCCGGTGAAGGTCAGCCTGGCGCTGTATGACGGCGATAAAAAAGTCGGCGACGTGAAGCCGGTGGCGCTGGAGCGTGGTGAGGCGGCGGTGCTGTATGTCACCGGTTCCGGTTCGAGCCTGTCGCCAGTGTGGGTCAAGCGCCCCGTGTCGACCCGCTAATTATTTCCTGAACTGACGGCTACCCACTGTAGGAGCGAGCTTGCTCGCGAAAATCGCCAACGATAACGCGAGCATTCTGAATGAACGCGGTGTCTGGAAGTGCTTCGCGAGCAAGCTCGCTCCTACAGGGGATCAAGGCGTCAGTTCGGACCGAGACAAAAACAAGAGTGAAACGACTGAATTTCGTTGCTCTAACCCATACAGATTCAAGGAGAAACCCATGATCCCAGTAATCCTTTCCGGTGGTAGCGGCTCACGTCTTTGGCCGCTTTCGCGTAAACAGTTCCCTAAGCAGTTCCTGGCCCTGACCGGCGAGCACACGCTGTTCCAGCAAACCCTGGAGCGCCTGGTGTTCGAAGGCATGGACAGCCCGATCATTGTCTGCAACAAAGACCACCGCTTCATCGTCAACGAGCAGTTGAGCGCCCGCAAGCTGGAAAGCCAGCGCATCCTGATGGAGCCATTTGGCCGCAACACCGCGCCGGCCGTGGCCCTGACCGCGATGATGCTGGTCAATGAAGGCCGTGACGAACTGATGCTGGTCCTGCCCGCCGACCATGTACTGGACGACCAGAAAGCCCTGCAACGCGCCCTGGCCCTGGCCACCGTGGCCGCCGAGCGTGGCGAGATGGTGCTGTTCGGCGTACCGGCCACCCGCCCGGAAACCGGCTACGGCTACATCAAGTCCACCAACGACTCACTGCTGCCCGAAGGCGTCAGCCGCGTGCAGCAGTTCGTCGAGAAGCCGGATGAAAAACGTGCGGTGGAGTTCGTCAAAAGCGGTGGTTATTTCTGGAACAGCGGCATGTTCCTGTTCCGCGCCAGCCGCTTCCTCGAAGAGCTGAAAAAACACGACCCGGACATCTACGACACCTGTGTGCTGACCCTCGAGCGCAGCGAGCATACCGCTGATACCGTGACCTTCGACGAAGCCACCTTCGCCTGCTGCCCGGACAATTCCATCGACTACGCGGTGATGGAAAAAACCCAGCGCGCCTGCGTGGTGCCGCTCAGTGCCGGCTGGAGCGACGTGGGCTGCTGGGCCTCGCTGTGGGCGGTCAATGACAAAGACGCCAACGGCAACGTGACCAAGGGCGACGTGGTGATCCAGGACAGCAAGAACTGCATGATCCACGGCAACGGCAAGCTGGTGTCGGTGATCGGCCTGGAAAACATCGTGGTGGTGGAAACCAAGGACGCGATGATGATTGCCCACAAGGACAAGGTCCAGGGCGTCAAGCAGATGGTCAACACCCTCAACGAACAAGGGCGCAGCGAGACCCAGAACCACTGCGAAGTCTACCGCCCGTGGGGCTCCTACGACTCGGTGGACATGGGCGGGCGCTTCCAGGTCAAACACATCTCGGTCAAGCCGGGTGCGTGCCTGTCGCTGCAGATGCACCATCACCGCGCCGAACACTGGATCGTGGTCAGTGGTACCGCTGAAGTAACGTGCGACGAGAACGTGTTCCTGCTGTGCGAGAACCAGTCCACCTACATCCCGATTGCCTCGGTGCATCGCCTGCGCAACCCGGGCAAGATCCCCTTGGAGATTATCGAAGTGCAATCGGGCAGCTATCTGGGCGAGGATGATATCGAGCGGTTTGAAGATATCTACGGGCGCTCGACGCCGGTTGAGCGTGGCGTGTCGGTGAAAACTATCGCGCAGTAGACCCCGCAAAAAACAGCCGCCTATCACCCTCTGCGTCCCCTATCCGCAGCGAGTGATGGGCGGTTTGTCTATTGGCGGTCAAGCGGTGTACGGCGTCTCGCCGCGAGAAATGACGCGACTCACCAGTTCACCGCTGGCGCCATCCCTGTATTGCAACGGAATGGAGAAAGGGGTATCCACATAAAAAATATGTGGATGTCCGGGGACTTCCACCAACTTCAGACCGGTGGTGTTTATCTCAAAGTAATCGGTCATCTTATTCAGCGTTTTGCCATATTTGTTACGCCCGAAAATCATCTGGGATATGACCTCCGTAGGCTTATCTTCAGGCGCCAAATCGGTGAAGTAATGCCTGCCCTGCCCTCTAGGCAGCGGGCCACCTTTTAAATCGGTAGAGGACGGTGAAAAAGAGCGGTCAGCGACGAAAGCGGAATGACGACTTCGGTTGTTGTATTTGTAGAAGACGTTCTTTCCTTTGATGGGAGGTTCCAGGGTGGCTTTTTCACCGGGAAAGGCTTCAGGTAACTTGGGGCGTTTTACGGTGGATTGCCCACCGGAAGTGGATGGACCCGAAGAACGGTCTGGCTCAGCAAGGCGTTTTCGACCCGTGCTCACATCCCTATCGGTACTTTGGACCCCGCCCAGCATTCTGCTCGAACGCCATTGGCCATTAGCCACAGCGTCGACTGTCAATACAGGCTTGCCGCTCTGGGGATCGATAATCTGGACATAGTCGTTACTGAGTTTGAAATCACTCTTGATCTCATACGTGTTGGCGATACCTGTCTGGTCGGTATAACGGATAAACCAACGGTCTTTTCCCAGCTCATCCTTGAATTGATAAATACCTTTGGCATTAACTGTACTTTTGGCAAGTAATGACTCGCCGTCCGCAACAGCGTAGATGCTGATATTGCCCGCTTGTGACGGCAGCAGGCGATTGGGTATGTCGAAACTAGCGTATTCAGGGCCGGATGCCGGCTCAAGGATTGGCGGCTCTTTTTCCGGCAGTACGAACGGATCTTCAGCTTTTGAGCCGACACCTACAGAAGAGAACAACACGTTGAGCATTCCATCGAATACCTTCGCCGCCCCGTCATGACGTTCAGCCTGAGTATCGCCCGTGATCTCTTTTTCAGTGCCCAGCGCCACTTCGGTGAGCCCCGTGATAACTGCGGCTGCGGCGATCGGAGCCGCCAGCGGGGCCAGCTTGGTCAGCAACCCTGCGCCGACCGAGATGTCATTGAGCCAAATATCACGAGTGACCTCGCTGTTGGACTTGATCGCGGTGTCTGCATCACTTTTCATGCGCTGTTGGCTTAGATGCGCCATGTGGCTGAACACATCGCCCTTGATCGCAAAGTTGCCGCGGTCGATGACCCTGCCCTCTTGATTACTGACGGTTCCTGCACCGAGGTATTCCAACGATGTATCGACGCCGTCTTTCGGACGGACTTCAGCCAGGAAGCTTAGCTGCACTATTGTGTTAAATAATACGGCCCCCGCCCCGGTTTCACTGTTCTGCCGATCAGCCAGCGAGAAGTGCGACTCCAGGGCTTTACGCAAGGAGGGCGTGCTGGCCTGATCGCTGACCCATCGATCCATTTTTTCCAACGAGTCGAATTTCAGAAAGGCTGGCTGGGCGTCAGGAATGTAGAGGATTTGCACGCCGTCCAGACGACCGTGGACGTATTTTTTGGGCAGCTTGCCAGGTAGGGTAAAACGCACAATGTCATTTGACGGGAAGCCATTGATATCGAAAGCATGGGCCTGGACAGCACCTGTTACCGGGGATGTTGCCTGCAATTGTGCAAAGGTCAGGGGCTGGTTTTCAGATACGCCCTCACCACAAACAGCCGTCATCAGCTGTTTATAGTCGCTCCTGGTGAGCTGATGCTCGGGCGGCTGCAGCGCTCGTTCAGCAGGTAACTTGGCCTCCTGGGACTTGAGTTGTTCACTTGCCTTATGGATGAACACCCCCTTCTGGACAGTCCGATAGTTATCGGCGTGGTGTTCCCAGAAGTCGTCGATTTTTTCCGACATTACCGTTTGGAAGTCGACTTTCCAAAGAGCCTTCATAAACTGGGAAGGCGCCAGGGGAATTTGGTTATGAGCGCCGTAGCCTGCTTTTTTGCTTTGTCCGGGGCCGTCTTTATACAAGCCCGCTTCCGAGTCCAGATTGCCGGGAACCCCGTCGTTTTCGGAGAAGTTCTTCAATACCGCATCGGTCAAAGTGATTGAAGAGGAAGGTTCTTCCTTCATATGCTCCCAACCGGTAGCGGTTGTAGCAGATTGCGTGCCGTTAAAACGATTCAGATACGTCTTATCGGCGTCTACATGGATGCCGGTCAACTTGAACACGATGTCTTGCGCGCACTTTTTGGCTTCTGCGCGCACATCTGGAAATGCCGCAGCCGTGCCTAAGGCAATATTGTTGAATTTGGCTTTCTCGACATTGGCCTTGGCCACTTGCTCGGTAATGACTGCATAGGCATTGGAAGTGCTTTCCGGTGCCTGTGAAGACACGATGTGCCTGAGTTGGGTGAGTTCTTCACGATTTTTCGGAATGTTCCAGCCGTTGGCTGTGATGTATTGCCATAGGCTGACTTCTATGACCGGGCCTGCATCTTTCGTATCGGGCTCCAGTTGGATCTTCGTGGTTTGCAAGACCGGAAAAATAGGCTCATTGGTTGTGCGACCCGTTGTGATGCCTTGCTCCAGGCCTACCAGTGTCTGAGTCAGCGAGTTACGGTTGTCCAGATCACTGGAGCCTGCGCCGGTGGTTGGTTGCGTATTGGATGTGGGCTTTATAGAGCTGCTCTCTTGGGTAACCTCGTATTCGTAGGCTCCGGAAGAAAGATTCTGTATCGATATACTCATGATGTTTATCCCCGACAGATACAAGAAAGCCCGCAGAACAACAGTTATCAGTCTGTGGCTGTATCTATGTAAGTGATGCGAACAACGCCATCCATTCCAGTGAAAAGGTAACGGGGGATATCTCCGGAGCGTACTCGCAACCCGATAGGCAACCGTACCCCGCCAACGGTACGATGGTTCCCCCATCCGCGAGGCTGCCTCCATGTTCTTCGGCGTTCTACTGATCATCACCTGGCTGATCCTGCTGCTGCGCTATCCCGCCAAGGCGTTGCCTGTATCCCTCGTAGCAGCAGTGGGTCTGGGTTTCGTGGCGATGTGGGTGGTATGGCTGGACAACCGCGAAGCCGCGCAACTGGCGCGCCTGGAGCTACGCATCAGCTACGCCCCCGAGCAATGCCCTGCCGATCGCCCCTTGCAGCTCAAACTCAACAATGGCAATGACGTCCCCCTCACCGAATTGCGCTGGCGCGTCGCCGCCTATGCGCCGGGCGATACGGTCAACCTGGCCGACAACGTCTATGCTGCCCCACGCTATCGCGGCCCCGGCGAATTGCAGGCCGGCGCCACCTGGGAAGATTGCCTGCCGATGCCGCCGCTGCGCCCCGGCTATCGCCCGCAAACCCTGGAGTTTCGTGCCGAACGCTTGCAAGGCAGCTTCTGCGACTAATTAATAACGACAAAGGATTGAGCCATGCCCAACGTGCTTATCACCGGTTGCTCCAGCGGCATCGGCCGCGCCCTGGCCGATGCCTTCAAGGCTGCCGGCTATGACGTGTGGGCCAGCGCCCGCCGTCCCGAAGACGTCGCGACCCTGGCGGCAGCCGGCTTCAAGGCCGTGCAACTGGATGTCAACGATGGGGCGGCCCTGGCGCAACTGGCCGGGCAAGTGGGCGAGCTGGATGTGCTGATCAACAACGCCGGCTACGGCGCCATGGGCCCGTTGCTCGATGGCGGTACCGCGGCGATGCAGCGGCAATTCGAGACCAATGTGTTCTCCATTGTCGGCGTGACCCAGGCGTTGTTTCCCGCGTTGCGCCGTAACAAAGGGTTGGTGGTCAATATCGGCAGCGTGTCCGGGGTATTGGTCACCCCGTTTGCCGGCGCCTACTGCGCCTCCAAAGCCGCCGTCCATGCCCTGAGCGATGCCCTGCGCATGGAGCTGGCGCCGTTTGGCGTGCGGGTCATGGAAGTGCAGCCGGGGGCAATCAACACTAGTTTCGCCAAGAACGCCGGCACCCAGGCCGAACGGCTGATCAACGAACAATCGCCATGGTGGCCGTTGCGCGAAAGCATCCGTGCGCGCTCCCAGGCGTCCCAGGACAAGCCAACCCCAGCCAGCGTGTTTGCGGCGGACGTGCTCAAGGCCGCGCAACAACCTGAACCACCGCGCCTGTTGCGCTCAGGCAATGGCAGCCGCGCGTTGCCGTGGATGGCGGCGCTGTTGCCCAAGGCGTTGCTGGAGAAGGTGTTGAAGAAGCGGTTTGGGTTGGGTGGCAAGTTGTAGGTTTATTCCGAGACCGAGGCGCCTGTATCGCGAGCAAGCCCGCTCCCACACTTACAGAGTACATCCTTGAAATACGGTCAACCTGTGGGGGCGGGCTTGCTCGCGATGGCGTCCCAGCCAGCAACATAACCCTCCTTCATGAAATCAATAAACGCCCGCACCTTGAGCGGCAAATGCCGCGTGTCCGGATACAGCGCATACACCCCTTGGGGTACGAAGCGATGATCCGGCAACAGGTGTACCAATCGCCCGGTGTCCAGATCCTCCTGTACCAGCCACTGCGGCAGGATTGCCACGCCATGGCCGCGCACGGCAAATGCCTGGAGCACGGCGGCACTGTCAACCATAAGCGCACTGGGGCCGGAGCGATATTGATGCTCGCGACCAGCCGGGTCGATCACACTCAACTCGTTCAATCGGCCGTGCCCCAGCTTGGGCAGTTGTTCAAGTTCATCCAGCGTATGGGCGCTACCAAAACCAGGCGCCGCGACGGCGAATATCGGGTACGTGGATAACTGCACCGCACGATGATTGGAATCCAGCAGGCGCCCGAGCCGAATCGCCACGTCAAAGCGTTCGGAGATCAGATCGGCATGGGTGGAGGATGTGGATAAGTGGACATTCAGATCCGGGTGCAAACGGCCAAAGGCCTCCACCGCAGGGACGACCACGGCCAGCGCATATTCCACGGTGGTGGTGATGCGTAGGGTGCCTTTGAGCTGGGTGTGCTCCGAACGCGCCTCTTCCACCGCCAACTGCGCTTCTTCGAGCATGCGTGTACAGCGCAGGTAAAACCGCTCGCCGGCATCGGTCAACGCCAATTGCCGGGTGTTGCGCGTCAGCAGGGTGACACCGAGTTCAGCCTCCAGGCGCTTGAGATTAAAGCTGACCACGGCGCGGGTCTGCCCCAGTCTATCGGCCGCGGCAGTCAGCGAGCCGGCCTCCACCACCGTCTTGAACGTCTCGAAACGATCCAGGCTGACCATGGGCCACCGCCTCCACTTGTCAAAATATTTTTGACAAACTAACAGTCAAACCAGCGTTCCCCAAGTATCCGCAGCACTCTACCCTGCCGGGATTGAATGCAGGAACGCCCCAATGACCTACCGCTCGAAAATCGCCTGGATCTTTTTACTGGGTTTCGCCCTCGATCTGGTGAACATGTTTGTCGCCACCGTCGCCTACCCCGATATCGCCCACGAACTGCAGGCTTCGGTCACGCAATTGGCGTGGGTCAGCAATGCCTACCTGCTCGGCCTGACGCTGATCATCCCCTTGAGTGTGTGGCTGGCGGCGGTCATGGGGGAGCGCCGCCTGATCACCGCCAGCCTGCTGATCTTTGCCGGTGCTTCGGTGCTGGTGGGCCAGGCGGGCTCCATCGAAACCCTGATCGGCTGGCGCGCCCTGCAAGGGCTGGGAGGCGGCTTGCTGATTCCCGTGGGCCAGGCCATGGCCTACCGACACTGCCCAGCAGCAGAGCGCAGCCAATTGACCGCTCGTGTGATGTCCGTGGCCCTGCTGGTGCCGGCGCTGTCACCGGCGTTAGGCGGGTTGCTGGTCGATAGCGTGTCCTGGCGCTGGATCTTCTACGCCAACTTGCCGTTGGCGTTGTTCACCCTGCTGCTGGCGTGGCTGTGGATAAAACCGGACGCGCCGGCAACTGCGCGCCCCTCTCTGGAGATGGGCAACCTGTTCAAACAGATCGGCAACCCGATGCTGCGCATCGCGATGCTGATCTACTTGTGCGTCCCCGGTGTGTTTATCGGCACCAGCCTGATCGCCATCCTCTACCTGCGCGGCCTGGGCTATGACGCCGCGCACACCGGCGCGCTGATGCTGCCCTGGGCGCTGGCATCGGCGCTGGCCATCTTCCTCAGCAAGACCTTGTTCAACCGCTACGGCCCCAAGCCCTTGCTGCTGGCGGGCATGGGGCTGCAATGCAGCGGTATTGTGTTGCTCAACGAGCCTTCCCTGATCATTCTCGCCTACGGCCTGATGGGCCTGGGCGGCAGCCTGTGCAGCAGCACTGCGCAGACCCTGGCCTTTCTCGATATCCCCGCCCCGCGCATGGGCCACGCCAGCGCGCTGTGGAATATCAATCGGCAGCTGAGCTTTTGCCTCGGTGCAGCGGCACTCAGCGCCGTGCTATCAGCCTCGGATTCCTTCACCATGACCTTCTTGATCGCGGCAGCCCTGACACTACTGCCGCTTTTGGCGGTGCTGAGCCTGGATACCTCCAGGGTTCGCGCACTGCTTCACCCAGCCAGCGAGCCTCAATGATGATTGATTACAGCGACTTTTTTGAAGAAGTGATCCAGACCCACATCGAGATCGAGCAATGGTTTGCCGGCGTCGCGCCGGATGGCACCTTGCAAAACCTGCTGGCGCGCTTCTCCCCGGAGTTCAGCATGATCGCCCCCGCCACCGGCGCACGGGTCAACACAGCCGGGGTCAACGCCCTGTTCACCCGCCTGGGCGGCATGCGTCCTGGGTTGAAAATCACCTTGAGCGAACTGACCGGCATTGACCGACATGCACGGGGCGCCACGGTGACCTACCGTGAACACCAGATCGATGACAGCGGCACCCAAACGGACCGCCGCGCCACCGTGGTGTTCGAGAAACAGGCAAGCGGCGCGTTGCTGTGGCGGCATTTGCATGAGACCTATATCCAGGGCCAATAACTCTCCCCTGTAGGAGCCGGCTTGCCGGCGAAAATCGTCAACGCTAACGCGGAGCATCAGGCTCCCCGCGTTGCTCTCAGGTTCTTCGCCGACAAGCCGGCTCCTACAGTAAACCGCGAACTAGCTGACATCATTCGACGGACTCAGTCTTCAGGCTCTTTCACCTCTGCCCACGGGAAGGTGAATGGATGCTCAAGGATTTCCTCAACAGCGGCGTGCCCAACGCTCATACAACCACCCGCCAGCGACTGACCAGCCTGCTGGATTTGCCAAAACTCTATCGAACCATTGACGCCAACCCTGCCATCGTCGGCGCCGGCGTGGTGCACATCGGCAGTGACTATCGGGTAACGGTGCTGCGCGAGTTTTTGCCGTTGTGCAGTCTCATGCCCAAGCGGGTGATATTGCGGGAAGTGGCGGGGGCAATGACAGCCAATCAATATGCTGAGCTGGCGACCAGTTCGCCTCGTGAGTCAAAGCTACTTGTAGAAGCAACGGGGATGACTTTCGCTTGCGCAGGAGCCGTTATCGGAATAGCCGTCGCAGCTACCGGTGTTGCATCCACGCCATTAAGTGGGGGCGCCAGTCTTGCAGTTACCCGTATCGCCTATACAGCTGCAGCCGCCAGCGGCTTGCAGTGCATCAACGGTGCCTGGAGGACTTATACAGAATTAACTAACCCTGCTGAGAATGACTATTACGATTCGCTGAGTTGGTACCAATCCATGAGCGTTGCGCTGGATGGTATTTCATTGGTCGGCGCAGGTAGCACTACGTTTGTCACGGTCAGAACAGTGATGACGATCAAAAAGTCGACGGGCAGAAACCTGGCAGACATCCTGAGGAGCCTAAGCCGCCGAGAGCGTGCAAAGTTGACGGATGAAGTCCTGCGACTGAAAAACCCTCGCCATCCCCGCGAAATACTCCGGTTAAAACAGCTAGCTGGAACACTTCCAAAACGCTATAGCAACAGCCAATTACGCCAAGACATTCTCACTCAAATAGCAGATCAGGTGGGTGCAGCTCTCGCACTCACAGGCAGCAGCATTTCCGGAAACATTAACCACATTGTCATCGCGATTTATGAAGAGTTCAGCAACCATGACCAATAACGGCAATCCCGCGCGCGCGCCGCGAACAGTGCGTAGTTACACCCACCGTTTTGCTTTCACGGTGGGCACCGCAGTATCAGTGAGCTTAGTGAGTATCTCAGGCAACCTGTCACACAGCCTGTCGTATTACGCCCGAATTAACTATCTGACTAGCGAATACGCTGTGATGGCGAGCCTGGTACTGTTGTTGGCCATGTGTATCGGGTTGGCTCTGCTGGTGGCGGGATTTCGTTCAGGCCCCGCTGTACTTGTAGGCGTCGCTGCTCTGAATGCTCTGCTTGCGACAGGCTACTTGGTTAGTCACCCCGTGACTCTGTTTGCGCTATTTCCTCTGTTTCAATCACTGATCTGCCTGATCATGCTCAATACAAAAAACCACCGCCGCTACACCAGCATGCTAAGGGTCAAACGACGGCGCAAAATCAGGGCAAGAACACCCACCGCTGGTTAGTTTTGAGCCTGGTTGACGATCACGGTGCAGGTAATCCCCGCCGCCAACAACACGCCCTCCGGCACTTCATCGATATGGATCCGCACGGGCACGCGCTGGGCCAAACGCACCCAGTTGAAGGTCGGGTTCACATCGGCAATCAGTTCGCGGCTCTCGGGGTTGTCGCGGTCGTAGATGCCACGGGAGATGCTTTCTACGTGGCCCTTTAACGTCTCGCCGCTCATCAGTTGCATATCGGCTTTGTCGCCAACTTTGACGTGGGGCAGCTTGGTTTCTTCGAAAAAACCGTAGACCCAGAACGAGTTCATATCGACCACGGCCATCTTGGCTTCGCCTATGCGTGCGTAGTCGCCGCGATGCACGTTGAGGTTGGTGACGTAACCATCCACCGCAGCCAGCACTTGCGTGCGTTTCAAATTCAACTCCGCCGCTTCCAACTGCGCCAGCGCGTGTTGGTAATCAGCCAGAGCGGAATCAGCAATGTTGCTCGCGTCGTCGCGGTTTTCCTTGGAGATCACCAGTGCATCAAGGTCCGCACGGCGATGGGCGTTGACCTTGCGCATTTCCCAGGTGGCTTTGCGCGAGGCCACCAATGATTGCGCCTGCTTGACTGCGATGCGGTAGTGCTCGGGGTCGATCTGCATCAGCAGGTCGCCCTTTTTCACCAACTGGTTATCCCGCACCGGCACGTCGACCACTTCGCCGGTGACGTCGGCGGCGACGTTGATGATATCGGCGCGTACCCGGCCATCGCGGGTCCACGGGGTTTGCATGTAATGCACCCACAACGTACGGCCAATCCAGATCGCCAGGGCCAGCACCAGCAGGGTTGCGAGCAGGCTGAAAAACTTTTTCATCGGGGCATTCTCAACGGTAGACGGTCAGCGCCATGGCGCCGAAAAGACAGGTGAACAGGCTCAGGCGCAGCAACGCCGGGTGCCAGAAAAAACGGTACAGGTCAAAGCCGGCCAGGAAGCGATCCAGGGCCCAGGCCAGTCCCGCGGCGATAAAAAACATCAGGGTCATGGTCGGCATGTAGATGCCATGGAAGGCGATTTCACGCGGCATGAACGGTTCCTTCAAGCTTGAGAGCAGCCAGGGGCGATTGCGGGTCCAGCAGGGACGTGCGGATAAAGTGCAGGTAGCTTTTGACGCGGCGCAGGGCCGAGGTATCGAAGTGCGGGGCGAAGGGTTCGTCGGTGGCCTGTACACGGCTGATGGCGTGGTCCACCGCAATCAAGGCGCGCTCAAGGTTGCTCTGGCTCGGTTGCAGGAACAGCCGCACCAGCGAACGCCCCATCACCCGGATCGCCTGGCGCCACGATTGGGACTCGGCATACGCCGGATGCACCGGCAGGATCGCCTGCTCTTTGCGCAATTCAATAATGGCGTGGCCGACTTCCAGCACCACGAACATCCAGCGCAACAGGTTGCGTTGCACCTGCGGCTGGCCGGCGGCCAGGCCATAGGCCTGGTGCAGCAGGTCTCGGGTGCGGCTCTCGAACCCCGAGGCCAGGCCCTTGAGCTTGCCGCTGATGGCATACACCACTTGCTCGCGCAGGTCGCGCTCCAGGCGGCGCCACAGCCAGGGGCTGTTGGGCGGCAGGATGATCGCCCCCGCCGCTGCGCACACCAGCATGCCGATGATCATGGCGATGTAGTCGTTGATAAAGGTGTAGGGGTTGTAGATCGTCAGGTTATCCGGCACCGAACCGGTGCTGAAGAAAATCAGCAGGCCCAGGCCGACCCCAGCGTATTGCGGGCGCGAGGACAGGAACGCGCCGAGCACGATCACCGGGGCGAGCATCACACAGAGCAAAGGGAACCCGTCGATCCTGGGAAACACGAAGAACATCTCGACGAACCCCACCAGGGCGCCGATCAAGGTGCCACAGGCCATTTGAAACGCCATGCGCTTGGGGTTCGGCGTGGCAGCCGACAGGCCAACGGTGGCCGCCGCGATCAGGGTCATGGTGGCGCCACTGGGCCAGGCGGTGGCCACCCAGTAACTGCCCAGCACCACCAGAATGAACGACGCGCGAATCCCCGACGCGGCGCAGGCCAGCCAGTTGGTTTTCGGCGTGTAGGCCTCATCCCAGTGCTCACGCGCGTGGCTGTGTTCGGCCAGGGAGGCGTGGGTCTGCGCGTAGTTGTGCAGGTCGTCGACAAAGCGGTACAGCAGCTCATAAGCGGTGTGGAAATCCAACTGCTCGGCATCGCTGGGGCTGCTCTGCTGGAACTGCGCCCGCAGGCTGCGGACCTTGGCGGGCAGGCTCTCTTTATAGGCCGTCAGTTGGCTGACCAGGCGCGTGGCATCGGGGCTGGTCAGGGCGCGCCCGCTGAAGCCATCGAGCAACTCGGCCAAGTCCTGCAGGCCGGGTTTGATCGCGGCCACCACATGGTCGGCAGCATCGCTGCGCAGGCGTTCAAGCAACTGGTGCAGGGCGTTGAAGCGCGTGGTGATGCCCATGAATTCGCTGTTCAAGCGGCTGAGCCGGCCATTGCGCCGACGCATATGCGGGTCTTCGAACACGGTGACACTGCGCAGCCCTTCAAGGCCCACGGCTTCGGCGATAAAGCGCACGTTGCTGCTTTCAAAACCTTCGCGCTGGCTACGGCCACGCAGGCCGTCGGTAACGAACAGGGCGAACGTGCCGAAACGCTGGTACAAGGCGTTGCGCATGGCCGCGCTGCTGGTCTGCGGGAGGATCGCGGCGCTGACCAGGGTCGCGCAGAGAATCCCCAGGGAGATTTCCAGCACCCGCCACACCGCCGCCATAAAGGCGCCGTCCGGGTGGGCCAGCGCCGGCAGGCCCACCATCGCCGCCGTGTAGCCCGCCAGTACAAAACCATAGGCGCGGAAGTTGCGGTTGCGCGTGGCACCGGCCGTGCACACGCCCACCCAGATCGCCAGCGCGCCCAAAAACAACTCGGTGTTCTGCGCAAACAGCGCGATCAACAACACCATCACCGCCGACCCCGCCAGGGTGCCGAGGAAGCGGTAGAAGCTCTTGGCAAACACCTGGCCGCTTTGCGGTTGCATCACGATAAACACGGTGATCATCGCGGTACGCGGTTGCGGCAGCTCCAGGCGCATGGCCAGCCACAGGGTGAGGAACGCGGCGATCAGCACTTTGAAGATGTAGACCCAGGTCACGCCGTCACTGCGCGCCCAGTCGAAGAAGCCACGGCGCCATTCCAGGGAATGCAGCCAACGCAGCGGTGCAGGCAAGGGAGTCATGGGAAACCTGATCAGTGATCGAATACGGCCAACGCCGCCGGGGTCTTGCTCGCGAGGGTGGTGCCTGCTGCCGGCGCATCGTTGCCCGCGCCCAGACCGCCGCCCAGGGCAGTGACCAGTTCGGCATGGGCACTCAGGCGCGCGGCCTGGACCTGCTGCTCGACCTGTTGCTGGCGAAACAGCAAGGTCTGGGCATTGAGTACGTTGAGGTAATCGGTCAGGCCGCGCTGGTAGGCGATCATCGCGATGTCATAGGTTTTCTGCGCCGAGGCCACCGATTCGGCGGCGAAGGTCTGCTGCTTGGCCATGGACTCACGGCGGATCAGTTGGTCGCTGATGCCCTTGAGCGCATTGACCAGGGTCTGGTTGTAGCGGGCCACGGCAATGTCGTAGCCGGCGCTGGCTTCGCCCAATTGCGCGCGCAGGCGGCCACCGTCGAAGATCGGCAGGGTGATCGCCGGGCCGACGCTGTAATTGAGCTTCTTGCCGGTAAGGAATTCCAGCATGCCGCCACCGGTAGCGACGTAGCCGAGGCTGCCCACCAGGTCGACATTGGGGTAGAAACCGGCGTGGGCCACGTCGATGCCGCGGGCCTGGGCCGCCACTTGCCAGCGGCTGGCGACCACATCCGGACGCTGGCCGAGCAGTTGCGCGGGCAGTGCCGATGGTAATTTCAGGGGCGCAGCGAGGGCCAGGGTCGGCCGTTGCAAGGTTGCGCCCTCCCCCGGGCCCTTGCCGGCCAAGGCCGCCAGTTGGTTGCGGGTCAGGGCGATCTCTTCGTCGAGGGCGTCCAGTTGCCGATGGGTTTCGGGCAATGGGGTCTGGGCCTGGCTGACTTCAAAGTGGGTGCCGATGCCGCCATCCAGGCGCTTTTGCGCCAGGTCGAGGATCTGCTGTTGCTGGGCCAGGGTGGCGGCGACGATATCGCGCTGGGCGTAATGCAGCGACAGTTGGATGTAGGCGCGTACCACGTTGTTCTGCAGCTCCAACTGGGCCTGGCGCGCCTGGGCGACGCTCATATGGGCCAGGTCGAGCGCGCGCTCAGTGGCGTTGCGCTCACGCCCCCACAGATCGAGGGCGTAGCTCAGGCCCAGGGCGGCGTTGTTGTCCCAGGTCGTGGAGTTGTCCAGTTTTCCAGGGCCGTAGAACTGATCGCTCGGCCAGTTGTGGCGCTTGAGCGTGGCATCCCCGTTGATCTGCACAGCCTCGGCAGACTCGGCCAGCCCAGCCATGGCCCGCGCTTCACGTACCCGGGCGGCGGCTTCGGCCATGCTTGGGCTGCCTTGAACGGCGAGGTCGACCCAAGCATTGAGTTGCGGATCGCCGTAGGCTTGCCACCACTGGGTGGTCGGCCAGTGGGCATCCCGGGCGGCGCTCTGGATTGCGTCGTCGGTGGCCAGGTTATTGGCGGCGAGGCTCTTGCCTTGGGGGGCAATTCCACCGGTTCCGATGCAGCCGCTGATTGCTAACGATAAAGCCCAAACACTGAGAGTCTTCAGCTCTCTGCTGATGCGACGCGGCACTGCTGCGAATTCCTGAGGTGGTGTTGCGGGGACGGTGCGGCAATTCTAGGGGGCGCGAGGAATGGCGATAAGGTGGGATTCCTGTGAATCTTTGTTACCGTTCAGGCGATAATCCATTGGTCGGGGTCACTCGCCCCCGTAACTTCGTGTCACAATTTGCCATCTCCCTTGAGAGCACCCCATGGACACTTTGCAAAACATGCGCGCCTTCAGTTGTGTCGCCGAAGCCGGCAGCTTCACCGCCGCCGCGGTGCAACTGGACACCACCACAGCCAACGTCTCGCGCGCGGTCTCCAATCTGGAGGCCCATCTGCAAACCCGCTTGCTCAACCGCACCACCCGCCGCATCGCCCTGACCGAGGCCGGCAAGCGCTATTTATTGCGTTGCGAGCAAATCCTGGCCTATGTCGAGGAAGCCGAAGCCGAGGCCAGCGACGCCCATGCGCGCCCCGCCGGGCAGCTCAAAGTGCATACCATGACCGGCATCGGCCAGCATTTCGTGATCGATGCGATTGCCCGCTACCGCCGCACCCACCCCGATGTGACCTTCGACCTGACCCTGGCCAACCGCGTGCCGGACCTGCTCGACGAGGGCTACGACGTGTCCATCGTGCTCGCCAGCGAGTTGCCGGATTCGGGGTTTGTGTCCCAGCGCCTGGGGATCACCTACAGCATCGTCTGTGCCTCGCCGGCCTACGTCAAAGCCAACGGCTGCGCGCAGCGGCCCAGTGATTTGCTCAACCATGCGTGCCTGCGCCTGGTCAGCCCGGTGATCCAATTGGACAAATGGGTGTTCAACGGCCCCGATGGCCAGGAAAGCGTGAGCATCAACAGTTCGCCATTTTTGGTGAACTCCGCCGACGCGATGAAGACCGCGATCATCAGCGGCATGGGCGTTGGCCTGCTGCCGGTCTACGCGGCCATCGAAGGCCTGCGCAATGGCACCCTGGTGCGGATGATGCCGACTTACCGCTCCCAGGAACTGAACCTGTACGCCATCTACCCGTCGCGCCAGTACCTGGATGCGAAGATCAAGACCTGGGTGGAATACCTGCGTGGCTCACTGCCAGAGATCCTGGCGGCGCACCAGGCGGAGCTGGCGGCGTATGAGTTAAGCGGCAGTTTGGGAGCGGTGCGCCTTACCACCTGATTTGGAACACGGCCCCCAAATATAGAAAGTCCCCTGTAGGAGCGGGCTTGCCCGCTCCCACATTGGTGATGCGGTGTCCTGACAAGTGGGTGCAGGAATGTTAGCTTGCTTGGCATTCTTCCCTGTCGATGAGCCCCACTTGCGATGAAAAAGACTGTCCTCGCCTTCAGCCGTGTCACCCCCCAGATGATCGAACGCCTGCAACAGGACTTCGAGGTCATCGTTCCCAATCCCAAGCAAGGCGATATCAACGCGCAGTTCAATGAAGCGCTGCCCCACGCCCACGGTTTGATCGGGGTGGGCCGCAAGCTGGGCCGGGCGCAGCTCGAAGGTGCGAGCAAGCTTGAGGTGGTGTCCAGCGTCTCGGTGGGTTATGACAACTACGACGTGGACTACTTCAACGAACGCGGGATCATGCTCACCAATACCCCCGATGTGTTGACCGAAAGCACCGCCGACCTGGCCTTCGCCCTGTTGATGAGCAGCGCCCGCCGCGTGGCCGAACTGGATGCGTGGACCAAGGCCGGGCAGTGGAAGGCCAGCGTCGGCGCGCCGTTGTTCGGCTGTGATGTGCACGGCAAGATCCTGGGCATCGTCGGCATGGGCAATATCGGCGCAGCCATCGCCCGCCGTGGGCGCCTGGGCTTCAATATGCCGATCCTCTATAGCGGCAACAGCCGCAAGACCGCAGTGGAACAGGAACTGGGCGCGCAGTTTCGTAGCCTGGACCAGTTGCTGGCCGAGGCGGATTTTGTGTGCCTGGTGGTGCCCTTGAGTGAAAAGACCAAGCACCTGATCAGCCATCGCGAGTTGGGCCTGATGAAATCCAGTGCGATCCTGGTGAATATCTCCCGGGGCCCTGTGGTGGACGAGCCGGCACTGATCGAGGCCCTGCAAACCCAGCGCATTCGCGGCGCCGGCCTGGATGTGTATGAGCGCGAGCCCCTGGCTGAGTCGCCGCTGTTCCAACTGAGCAATGCCGTGACCTTGCCGCATATCGGTTCGGCCACCCATGAAACCCGCGAAGCCATGGCCAACCGTGCCCTGGATAACCTGCGCAGCGCCCTGTTGGGCCAACGCCCGCAGGATCTGGTGAATCCGCAAGTCTGGAAAGGCTAAGACACAACACAACCCACTGTAGGAGCGAGCTTGCTCGCGAAAAACATTAACGATACGCGTCTATCCTGAATAAACGCGGCGCCCTCGGTTTTTCGCGAGCAAGCTCGCTCCTACAGTTTTTTGGGCCAGCGTCGATAACCTGCCATAGAAGATTGTTATCGCTGATCCACAGAAGGTTTTTATGTCCACCACCAAAGCCCGCGCAGATTCACTCTCGCTTCTGCTCTTTACCTTGCGCAGCGGCAAGCTGATGGCCATCAACCTGCTGAAAGTCAGCGAAATCATTGCCTGCCCGCCGCTGACCAAGCTGCCGGAGTCCCATCCACACGTCAAAGGCATCGCGACCCTGCGTGGCGCGGCCCTGTCGGTGATCGACCTCAGCCGGGCACTGGGCGAAATGCCCCTGAAAGACCCCGACGGCGGCTGCCTGATTGTTACCGATGTCAGCCGGTCCAAGCAGGGCCTGCACGTGCAGGCGGTGAGCCGGATCGTGCATTGCCTGACCACTGACATCCGCCCGCCACCCTTTGGCTCCGGCGGCACGCGCTCGTTTATCACCGGCGTGACCCAGGTGGACGGCGTGCTGGTGCAAGTGCTGGACATCGAAAAAGTCATCCACGCCATTGCCCCCGCGCAAATCGAAGTCGCGCCCACCGACCTGACCATGGAAGAAGCCGAAGTGCTCGGCAATGCGCGCATCCTGGTGGTGGACGACAGCCAGGTGGCCCTGCAGCAATCGGTGCACACCCTGCGCAACCTCGGCCTGACCTGCCACACCGCACGCAGTGCCAAGGAAGCCATTGATGTGCTGCTGGAGCTGCAAGGCAGCGCCGGGCAGATCAATGTGGTGGTGTCTGACATCGAAATGTCGGAAATGGACGGTTACGCCCTCACCCGTACCCTGCGTGAAACCCCGGACTTCCAGGACCTCTACGTGCTGCTGCACACCTCCCTGGACAGCGCGATGAACAGCGAAAAAGCGCGCTTGGCCGGGGCCGACTCGGTGCTGACCAAGTTCTCCTCGCCCGAGCTGACCAAATGCCTGGTGGTCGCGGCCCAGACCGTGGCGCAAAAAGGCCTGTAAGTGACAGCGTATTACCAACTGCTGCGCCGCGACCTCACCAAGAGCCTGCCCGCGCCGCAGTGGCCAGCCGACACCCGTCTGGACCATTACCGCGATGAGCTCGCCCCGGCGATCCATGCGGTATTGCGCATGACCCAGGCCCAGGGCGGCGGCCACGTGCCCAACCTGAAGACCTGGCAGCAGCAATTCATCACCGATGCGGAATTTGACCCCACGCTGTGCCTGGTGGCGAGTAATGCCGACGGTATTCTTGGCGTGGCGCAATGTTGGACCAGTGCGTTTATCAAGCATCTGTGCATCCACCCTTGCGCCCAGGGCCAGGGACTGGGGCGCGCCTTGCTGCTACATAGCTTCCAGGTGTTCAAGCAGCGCGGCGAACCCTACGTGGACCTCAAGGTGCTGGAAAGCAATCAGCGCGCACGCCAACTGTATGAGAGCGCCGGCATGGTCTTGGTGCTGCGTGACGTGGTCAGCGAAGACTGAGCGGCGCTGGCGCATAACTTGCTTCCAGAGTCTGCGAGCGGCGGATAGAGGTAAAAACCCGTCACCGCTCAAGAGAGCCCTCTGACCTGGCCTGGTAGCAGATCCTCCATGAATACCCATTTTTCCTGCGTCGGTTGCGGCAAATGCTGCACCGACCATCATGTCCCCCTGACCCTCGACGAAGCCCGCCAGTGGGCGGCAGATGGCGGCAACGTCATCGTGCTGGTGGAAGGTTTCCTGGGCAATGGCCTGGGCCTGCCTCTGCAACAGCGCGAGCATGCCGAACGGCGTTCAGTGGTGGTGCCCAGCGGCAATACCCAGGCGTTCGTAGCGATCACCTTTGCCGCCTACAACGCCGGGCGCTGCCGGAATCTTGACGAAGACAACCGTTGCGGCATCTATGAGCGCAGGCCGCTGGTCTGTCGCATCTACCCGATGGAGATCAACCCGCATATCCCGCTGAACCCGGCCGCCAAGGATTGCCCGCCGCAATCCTGGGAACAAGGCCCGGCGCTGATCGTCGGCGGTGAACTGATGGACCGGGAACTGGCAGACCTGATCCGCCGCTCGCGCCAGGCCGACCGTGACGATGTACAGACCAAGGAGGCGGTGTGCGCCCTGCTGGGGATTCGGACCACGGCGCTCAAAGGCGATGGGTTTACCGCTTACCTGCCGGACATGGGCGCCTTTGCCCAGGCCATTGAGTTGGCCGCGACCCAGCCAGCCGGGGCCAATGAATGGGTGTTCCATGTCTCCGGGATGGACATTGCCGAGCAGTTGCTGGACGCCGGGGCGCAGATCGCCACCGAAGTGCCGGCCAACTACGCGTTCATCTCCCTGCGCGCTGCCTGAGGGCCGTCAGAGGCGTAAGCCTGTCGCTGTATCGAGCACGCTTGTAGTGGCGAGCGGGCTTGTTGTGGCGAGCGGGCTTGTTGTGGCGAGCGGGCTTGCCCCGCGCTGGGCTGCGTAGCAGCCCCCCCAGGCACCGCAGTTGTTTCAGACATACCGAACCAGCAGGTTTTGGGGCGGCTTCGCCACCCAGCGCGGGGCAAGCCCGCTCGCCACAGGGAGGGCGGTGGCACGTCGGGAGTTTGGGGGGCTGCAGCACAGCAGTTTTCTTGGACTGTAGATTTCTTGCGGCCAGCGCGCTTGTGGTGGCGAGCGGGCTT
>NZ_MIFU01000093.1:0-61281 GCF_001855215.1 Pseudomonas sp. 06C 126
AGTGTGGGAGTGTGGTGCTGACGAAACTTAGAAGAAACCCAGTGGGTTGATGTCGTAGCTCACCAGCAGGTTCTTGGTCTGCTGATAGTGATCCAACATCATCTTGTGTGTCTCACGACCCACACCAGACTTCTTGTAACCGCCAAACGCTGCATGCGCGGGGTACAGGTGGTAGCAGTTGGTCCACACGCGCCCGGCTTTGATCGCCCGGCCCATGCGGTACGCACGGTTGATATCGCGGGTCCACAAGCCTGCACCCAGGCCGAACTCGGTGTCGTTGGCGATCGCCAGTGCTTCGGCTTCATCCTTGAAGGTCGTGATGCTCACCACCGGGCCAAAGATTTCTTCCTGGAACACGCGCATCTTGTTGGTGCCCTTGAGCAGGGTCGGCTGGATGTAATAGCCGGTGGCCAGATCGCCGGTCAGTTTTTCCACTTTGCCGCCGGTCAGCAACTCGGCACCTTCGCCCTTGGCGATTTCCAGGTACGAGAGGATCTTGTCGAACTGCTGCTCGGACGCCTGGGCGCCGACCATGGTGTCGGTATCCAGCGGGTCGCCACGCTTGATCGACTCAACCTTCTTCATCACCACTTTCATGAAGTCGTCGTAGATCGACTCTTCCACCAGCGCGCGGGATGGGCAGGTGCACACTTCGCCTTGGTTGAAGAACGCCAGCACCAGGCCTTCGGCGGCCTTTTCGATAAATTGCGGCTCGGCTTTCATGATGTCGGCGAAGAAGATGTTCGGCGACTTGCCGCCCAGCTCAACGGTGGACGGAATAATGTTCTCGGCCGCGCAATGCATGATGTGCGAGCCCACCGGGGTGGAGCCGGTGAAGGCGATCTTGGCGATGCGCTTGCTGGTGGCCAGGGCTTCGCCGGCCTCCTTGCCGAAACCGTGAACCACGTTCAGCACGCCGGGTGGCAGCAGGTCGCCGATCACTTCCATCAGCACGTTGATGCCCAGTGGGGTCTGCTCGGCGGGCTTGAGTACCACGCAGTTGCCGGCGGCCAGGGCTGGCGCGAGTTTCCAGGCGGCCATCAGCAGGGGGAAGTTCCACGGGATGATCTGCCCGACCACGCCCAGGGGCTCATGGAAGTGGTAGGCGGCGGTGTGTTCGTTGATCTCGGCGCTGCTGCCTTCCTGGGCGCGGATGCAGCCAGCGAAGTAGCGGAAGTGGTCGGCGGCCAGGGGGATATCGGCGTTGAGGGTCTCGCGTACCGCTTTGCCGTTGTCCCAGGTTTCGGTGATGGCCAGCAGTTCCAGGTTCTGTTCGATGCGGTCGGCGATTTTCAGCAGCACCAGCGAACGGTCCTGGGCCGAGGTCTTGCCCCAGGCATCAGCGGCGGCGTGGGCGGCGTCCAGCGCCTTGTCGATATCCTTGGCCGTGGAGCGCGGGAAGTCGGCGATGGGCTTGCCGTTCACCGGCGAAGTATTGGTGAAGTAGTTGCCATCGACCGGTGCCACAAATTCGCCACCGATGTAGTTGCCGTACTTGGCCTTGAACGAAACGATAGCGCCTTCGGTACCAGGGTGTGCGTAACGCATGGTGGGTATCTCCTGACTTCTTATGTTTATTGGAGTGCAGCATTGCTGCGCTTGATAAAGCGTAGAGCAAAGGTCGGGCCAGCGCCCTGCAGCGCAGGTAAATCAAGGGCTTGGGGTTTGTTGCAAGGCTTTGCTGTGACACGGGCGGTACAGTCAGGGTGACACTTTGTGCCACAAGCGATACAGCTTGTGACCCATGGGTCGCCGCGGGATTGCAATGCGCCCAGGCCTGGAGGATGCTGGGCGTCCCGGTCCGCGGTGTGTCCCGCGCAACAGGAGAACAATAAGAACATGCACAACGATCATTTCAGCCGCCATGCCCGGCAAGTCCTGACCGTCACCCGTGGGCAAGACCCGTTGCACGGTCCTGGCAGCGACCCATCGATTGCCCGTTCCTGGCTGCGCTGCGTAGAGGACTATCACCTCGACCCGACGTTGACCGTCGCGCCCACGGTGCTCGAGCATGAGCGCCTGCTGGAAAGCCGCGAGCGCCTGCAGCAAGTGCTGCACATCGCCGGCAACGAAATGAACAGTTTGCATCAACAACTCTCCGGCGCCGGCCACGCGGTGCTGCTGACCGATGCGCGCGGGGTGATCCTAAATTGCGTCACCGCGCCCAGCGAACGCAAGGTATTCGAGGGCGCCGGGTTATGGCTCGGAGCCGACTGGAGCGAAGCCTGCGAAGGCACCAACGGTATCGGCACCTGCCTGGTGGAGCGCCAGGCCCTGACCATTCATCGCGATGAACACTTTCGCGGTCGCCATACCGGGCTGACCTGCTCGGCGAGCCCGGTGTTTGATCCCCATGGCGACCTGCTGGCGGTGCTTGACGTGTCGTCGGCCCGCGAAGCGGTATCGCGCCAGAGCCAGTTCCACACCATGGCGCTGGTCAATCTTTCGGCGAAGATGATCGAGAGCTGTTATTTCCTGCGGCACTTCGAAAATCACTGGTTGCTGCGTTTCCACCTGCAGGCCGAATCCGTGGGCCTGTTCAGTGAAGGGCTGCTGGCATTCGACGGCGAAGGGCGGATCTGTGCGCTCAACCAAAGTGCGCAAAACTTGTTGGGCCTGCCACGGGGGCGCTTGCTGGGCCTGCCGGTGGAGATGTTTTTCGACTGCACCCTGGATCAATTGCTCGGTCGCGCCAATGCCAGCGCCAGTTGGCCTTTGCGTACCCGCGACGGGCGCAGCGTGTTTGCGGTACTGCGTGGCGAGGCGCGGCGCGCCCCGAGCCCGGTGGTGTCGGCGCCGCCGCCGGTCGAGCGGCCCCGGCTGGCGGGGATCTGCCTGGGAGATGAGGCGCTGCAGAGCGACTTTCGCAAGGCCTTGCGGGTGTTTGAGCGGGACGTACCGTTGTTGGTCAATGGCGAAACCGGCTCCGGCAAGGAGGCCTTTGCCAAGGCCGTCCACCATGCCAGTCAGCGCGCCGACAAAGCCTTCGTGGCCCTGAACTGCGCAGCCATCCCTGAAAGCCTGATCGAGAGCGAGCTGTTCGGTTATCGCGGCGGCAGTTTCACCGGGGCCCGCAAGGAAGGCATGCGTGGCAAGCTGCAACAGGCTGACGGTGGCACCTTGTTTCTCGATGAAATCGGCGATATGCCTTTGGCCCTGCAAACCCGGCTATTAAGGGTGCTGGAAGACCGATTGGTGGTGCCCATCGGCGGTGAACCGCAAGCAGTGAACGTGCGCATCATCAGCGCAACCCACCGTGATTTGTTGATGCGGGTGGCCGACGGCACCTTCCGTGAGGACTTGTACTATCGCCTCAATGGTCTGGAGGTCGCGTTGCCGGCGTTGCGTGAGCGTAGCGACAAGTCGCAGCTACTGGACTTTGTGCTGGCCCAAGAGGCAGAAGGGCAGGGGATAGAACTGGATGGCGATGCCCGTCAGGCGCTGCTGGACTTTTCCTGGCCGGGGAACGTCCGGCAACTGCGTACGGTACTACGTACCCTGACTGCGCTGTGTGACGGTGGGCGGATAGGGTTGGGCGATTTGCCGGCAATGATTCGCCAGGTGCCCTCCCAGGTGCAAATTACCGTACCGCGGGAAAAACAGCCGCTGGAGGACGCAGAGCGCCTGGCACTGCTGACCACGCTCGAACAGCAGCGCTGGCATATGACCCAGGCAGCAGAACAGTTGGGTGTTAGTCGTAATACGCTATACCGCAAGTTACGCAAGCATGGTATCGCTTTGCGCTCCGCAGCAGAGTGACGTCAAGGGAGATCCCTGCTCTCTTACTGTCTTTTGGAAGACTCGCCCACGCTCGCCTTTTACAAAAGGTACCGGTGGGCAAGTCGGCGATGTTTTGATCGCATTTTGTAGTGCATAAATTTGTTTGATATGAAGTTCTTATGAAGCTTATGCGGCGGGCGGCTGGCTGGAAATAATTTTCTGGTAGTGGCTATTTAATATTTTTTTGCTTTGGGTGCTGTTCGAAGTAATGGGCGGTTGTTTTGCTTGGGGCAAAATTTCATATCCGATTTTAAATATGTGTTGGGTGGAACTAAGTGTTGTGTTTTTTATACTTAGGGGTAAGGGATGAGTCATTGCGTTGGTTGTTTGGTTTAGGGATAAGTAAAATTAATAGTTACATATCTATACGATGGGTGAAAACATGAATATTACAGGCTCCCCTGTTTCAACCTCCTTTCAGGTAAAGGACCGGGTATCCGAGGCGCCGGGCCAGCAGGCAGCTGCCGGCACGAAAGGGG
Organism: Pseudomonas sp. 06C 126; assembly: GCF_001855215.1. NCBI lineage: Bacteria > Pseudomonadati > Pseudomonadota > Gammaproteobacteria > Pseudomonadales > Pseudomonadaceae > Pseudomonas > Pseudomonas sp. 06C 126. The sequence continues at coordinate 4,260 of NZ_MIFU01000093.1, forward strand.
CCTCAGATTGGAGCGCGTCCGGGGATAAGCAGAAGACGCAAGCATCCAGCGAGGGGAATACCGCTGGTGAATCCTTGGATGGAATCAATACACGGACTAAGAGGGGGTTTAAGGGAGGGGCCTCCAAAATTTATTCTTTTGTAAGTCCAAAGCCCCCCAAGACTAATTTGATAGCAAATGCTTATAAACCGACCTCTGTTCTGGGCCCTACCCGGCCAGTAGGCCCCTCAAACACCCAGGGGGTGACTAAATTCAGGGAGATGGTGTTCAAAACGCAGCACCCAGGCTTATCACTCACTGGCCCGGCCAAACCCGCTGTTGCCAAACCGAAAACATTCGGTGATGTGGCGTCCAATCTGGTTTCAGCTGATCGTCTGGTCAAGGCCGGGGTGTTCAAAACGGACACTAGCTTGAAAACCGTCACGCGGGATGCTTTTGTGAACGCCTCCGTAAACGGACTTGTCAGCACTCCGCTGAGTATTGGTACCTACGCGGGGTCTGTCTGGACGGGCGAAACCATCAAAGGTAATTTTGCTGCCAATACCCCGCTACTTCCTCCGGCTCATCAGCCTGCTCCAAGCCAGACGGTTAATGCGGCTCCTGCGGCGGGAAGTGGTGCGGTAGAACAAGATGCTGCATTGCTTAAGTCGCGTACAGAAAATGCTGAGTTAAAAATGACGTATGCCGTCAATACGATTCAGGCCATGGTTGAAGGGGGAGATGGCAAGGCCCTGGAAAAAAGTTCGACATGGCCAGTTGATACAAATGAACGCATTGATTTGATGGAAAAGATTTACGATGTGGCCGAAAAAAACATGGTGGAAGTTTCGGCGCAAAACGGCTTTATTTACAAGCCATATAAGGATGATTCAGCAGTCGGGTCGAAAAGTGTTAGTGCCAGATTGGATGCGCTGGATAAAAGGTATGAACATCTCAATAGTAATGGCATAGGCAGGCTTCTGGCTGTGCGGGAGGTGGAGACGAGAAAGTCTCAGACGGCGTGAGGCAAGTTTCATTGTTTCTGATTCGTTAGCTAGAGTGCATTTGTTTATTTCACCAAGGGTGCGCAATCAAGCTTGGTACTGTGCAGCAATGGCCAAGTACCAGGCTTGATTGCAACTCTTCGGGGCGCAGTAAAAGAGTGCGATTTTCCACGCCCTGCGCTAACCTGCCTCGATGTTTTACGAGGTCCACTATGCACATTCATATTCTCGGTATTTGCGGCACCTTCATGGGCTCAATGGCTGTCCTGGCCAAAGAGCTGGGCCATCACGTCACGGGCTCCGACGCCAACGTCTATCCGCCCATGAGCACGCAATTGCAGGCCCAGGGCATTGAATTGACCCAGGGCTACGATCCGGCGCAATTTGACCCGGCCCCAGACCTGGTGGTGATCGGCAATGCCATGTCCCGTGGCAACCCCGCCGTGGAATACGTGCTCAACAAAGGTTTGCCCTATGTCTCCGGCCCGCAATGGTTGGCCGATCATGTGCTGCAAGGGCGCTGGGTGCTGGCGGTTGCCGGTACGCACGGCAAGACCACCACCAGTAGCATGCTGGCCTGGGTCCTGGAGCACGCGGGCATGAGCCCTGGCTTCCTGATTGGCGGCGTACCGCAGAACTTTTCGGTGTCGGCACGCCTGGGTGATACCCCGTTCTTTGTGATCGAGGCCGATGAATACGACAGTGCCTTCTTCGATAAACGCTCCAAGTTCGTTCACTACCGTCCGCGCACGGCGATCCTGAACAACCTGGAGTTCGATCACGCAGACATCTTCCCCGACCTGCCGGCCATCGAGCGGCAGTTCCATCACTTGGTGCGCACCATCCCAAGCGAAGGCCTGGTGATCCATCCGACCACCGAGCCGGCCTTGCAGCGGGTGATCGACATGGGCTGCTGGACGCCAGTGCAAACCACCGGCGCGGGCGGGCAGTGGCAGGTCAAGTTGCTGCGCGAGGACGGGTCCCGGTTCGAAGTGCTGTTCGAGGGCGAGCCCCAAGGCATCGTCGACTGGGACATGACCGGCCAGCACAACGTCGCCAACGCCTTGGTCACTCTCGCGGCGGCGCGTCATGTCGGCGTGGTGCCGGCCATGGGCATTGCGGCGCTGAGCGCGTTCAAGAGCGTCAAGCGGCGCATGGAAAAGGTTGCCGAAGTGAATGGGATTACCATCTACGACGACTTTGCCCACCACCCTACGGCGATTGCCACCACCCTCGACGGCCTGCGCAAGCGCGTTGGCGATGCGCCGGTGATCGCGATCATCGAGCCGCGTTCCAACTCCATGAAACTCGGTGCACACCGCGACGGCCTGCCGGAAAGCGTCAACGATGCCGACCAGGTTGTGTGGTACGCGCCGGCCAACCTGGGCTGGGACTTGGCGGCCGTTGCCAAACTCTGCAGCGTGCCGTCGATTGTCAGCGATTCCCTGGAAGGCATCATTGAGCGGGTCAAGAGCCAGGCCAAACCGGGGACCCACGTGGTGATCATGAGCAATGGCGGCTTCGGCGGCTTGCACGGCAAACTGGCCGAGGCGCTGCGATGAGCGGCCCGGAGCGCATTACCCTGGCGATGACCGGCGCGTCCGGCGCGCCTTATGGGTTGCGTTTGCTCGATTGCCTGGTGCGTGAAGACCGCGAGGTGCATTTCCTGATTTCCAAGGCCGCGCAATTGGTGATGGCCACCGAGACTGACGTCTCGCTGCCGCCCAAGGTGCAGATGATGCAGGCCTTCCTCACCGAATACACTGGTGCGGCGGCAGGGCAGATCAAGGTCTATGGCAAGGAAGACTGGATGTCACCGGTGGCCTCCGGCTCCGGTGCGCCTGCGGCGATGGTGGTGGTGCCATGCTCCACCGGCACGTTGTCGGCGATCGCCACCGGCGCTTGCAATAACCTGATCGAGCGCGCGGCGGACGTGACCTTGAAGGAGCGCCGCCAGTTGATCCTGGTGCCGCGCGAGGCGCCTTACTCGAGCATTCACCTGGAGCATATGCTCAAGCTGTCGAATATGGGCGTGACCATCCTGCCGGCATCGCCGGGCTTCTATCATCAGCCACAGACCATCGATGACCTGGTGGATTTCGTGGTGGCGCGGATTCTCAACCTGCTGAATATCCCCCAGGACATGTTGCCGCGTTGGGGTGAGCATCATTTGAGCAGTGATGAATAAACTCTTGTTGATGGTGCTGGCACTGCAACTGATGGGCTGCGCCACCGCGCGCACCCTGGATGCGGCCAAACCCGGCGCGCCAGTGGTATATGCGGGGACGCGCCTGGACTTGTATGCGATGCAGGGTGGTTGTTGCGCCATGGACCGCTTTGGCGCCGAAGCGCCGAGCTATCCGGGCCTTGATCTGCCGGCCAGTGCGTTGCTCGACACACTGCTGTTGCCGCTGTCGGCGTTGACGGTATTGGGGGTTGGGTTCAATGCGACGGGTGGGTTGTAACGCTGAGCCAAGGTGTAACACCGACCTGAAATGTGGGAGCGAGCAAGCCCGCTCCCACATTGGGCCGGTGCAAAACCGTTGAGCAGACTCACTTGCCGAGCTTGCGCAACTCGTCCGACTCGACAATCCGCACTCCATCCTGCTCTTCCAGCGCCAGGCGCCACATGGCCCGGGCCAGTTCACACACTTCAATGCCGCGATATTTGCCGGGAATCAGCCGCGACAGCGGCCCCGCGAGCTTTTCCGCGAGCCGGGTCTCCAGCCGTTCGCCCAGCAGCAGCGAAGGCCTCACGATGGTCAACTGCGGCCAGTCCTGGGCCTGCAACGCCTGCTCCATTTCCCCTTTGACCCGGTTGTAGAACACCGAGGACTTTGGATCGGCGGCAATGGCGCTGATCACAATCAGGTGCCGTGCGCCCATCTCCCGTGCGCGCTTGCCGAACGCTACCACCAGGTCCAGGTCGATCGCGCGAAAGGCTTCCTCCGAGCCGGCCTTTTTCAAGGTGGTGCCCAGGCAGCAGAAGGCCAGGTCGACCCGGCCGCTCAGTTGTGGCAGCAATACGTTGGGATCGCCGACCGGGTTTTCTAGGTGCGGGTGTTCGGCCAGCGGGCGGCGGCTGGGCGCCAATACGCGGGTGACGGTGGGCTCGTTGAGCAGGCGGTCCAGCAGATGTTCCCCGGTCAAGCCCGAGGCTCCGGCAAGCAATATATGCTGAGGCGTCAAGTACATGGTATTTCCCCCTTGATACAGTTTCAGCTTAGTTGCTCTTTGCTTCCTTGCTATTGATAGAGACGCTTTCCAGCGCCTTTCGTGCCTGCTGTTTGCGTAATAATTGCCAGCGGGCGATGACGCTCTTGGGGGCCCAGATCTGTGGTTCGGAGGCTTCGAAGTTGTCAGCCATTTCGCGTTCGGTCACATGCCGTTGGGCCAGCTTGAAGGCATGTTGCAAATCGTCGGTCTGGGTCAGGGCCTGGGCGAACAAGGCATCGCCAAAGTAGGTGAAGTCGGCTTCTTCCGAGCAGCCAAACGACACACGATCGGCGCGCGAGGCGGTCATGATCAGGGTGTGATCATCCTTGAGCGCCGGGATAAACCCACCGGAATAGCAGGCTGAAATCACGATGACCTTGTCGCGGCTTTTCAGCGGCGCCATCACCGCCGCCAGTTCGTCGCTCGGCAGGTCGGCCAGCTCCATGCGGGGTTGGTCGAGCACCAGTTGGTGTTCGTGGGTGCCGTGGCTGGTCAGGTAGATAAACACCAGGTCTTCGGGGCCGGTGCGCTCGGCCAGGGTCTGCACGGCACGGCGCAGGCTTTCGCGGGTTGCCATCGGGCGGTCGGCGATGTGGTCGCGATGGTTGACCAGGCGGATCTGCCCGCGGGCGCCGAAACGGCTGGCCAGCAGGTTGCTGACATAGTCGGCCTCGCGCAGGAATACGCTTTGCTTGCCGTCGCCGGCCACCACCAGGGTGTACAACTCGACCGCCGGGGTCGACGCCGGCACGGCGGCAAGGGCGTTATCGAGCAAACGGCCCTGGGCCAGTACCCCGACCTCCAGGGTATCGGGCAACAGCTTGCCGTCGGCATCGCGTACGCGCAGGCCATTGGCCCAGGTCCCGGCCTGTACCGTGCCATCGGTGAGCACCAGGGTGCCTTGCCCGTGATAGCTGTCGTTGTCGAAGCCACCGATGTAGAAACTGCCATCGCTGAGGTTCAGGCGCCCTTCACCGGTGAAGCGCCAATCACTGAATTGCCCGATGTAATGGCTGCCATCCACACCGGTCAGTTCGCCTTTGCCGCTGAGGGCGCCTTCGCGGAACTCGCCGGTCCACACATCGCCGTCGGCGTTTTCGTAGCGGCCCTTGCCATTGAGTTGGTTCTGCTTGAAGTGGCCGATGTACATGTCGCCTTCGGCACTGTTGAAGGTGCCGTTGCCTTCCAGTTGGCCATTGACGAAGTGACCGCTGAACTGGTTGCCGCTGTCGTCGTTGCGCTGGCCTTCACCGTTGGGTTTGCCGTGGGCGAACAGCCCCTGGTATTGGCTGCCGTCCGCCAACTCCAGGCGGCCGAGGCCGGAATACTGGTCGTCCTTGAATTCGCCGCGATAGGTCATCTGCCCCTCTCGGAGGGTGCCTTCGCCGTTGCGCCGGCCTTGCTTGAAGCCGCCGACATAGGTGTTGGCTGCGGTGGTCAGGGTGCCCTGGCCATCGAACAGACCTTGCTGGAACTGACCTTTATAGACTTCGCCATTGCTGCCGTGCCATTCGCCCTGGCCATGCCACTGGCCCTTGTCGAATTGCCCGGCGTACCAACTGCCGTTGGGGTAGTCCACCCGGCCCTGGCCTTGCAACAGCCCATCGACCACATCCCCGCGATAACGCCCGCCGTCCGGCAGCCGTGCGTCGGGCGGCAACAGGGGTTCGCCGTCGCCGCAAGCGGTGAGCAACAAGGCCAGAGCAAGGGGAACGATTGGGCGCATAGCGGGATCCGGATAATTGAGCGCCGAGTATGCCGCAGCGGGGGAAGCTATACCTAGTGGTCTGTGTGCTAATACAGACTTGTCGGCGATGGCGCGACTGCTGGCGCTATCGCCGGCAAGCCGGCTCCTACAGATGTATCAGACGAAGCACAGTGACAATGATTCGGCGATGTAGGCGGGTTTTTCCTGGCCCTCGATTTCCAAGGTGCAGGTGGCCTTGAGCAGCCACTGCCCCGGCTTTTTCTCGGTGGCGTCGGTGAGGGTCACTGCCAGGCGCACCTTGGAGTTGACCTTCACCGGCTGGATAAAGCGCACGCTGTCCAGGCCGTAGTTGACTGCCATCTTCAGGCCCTCGGGCATGATCAGGATGTCTTCGATCAACTTGGGGATCAGCGACAGCGACAGGAAGCCATGGGCAATGGTGCTGCCAAATGGGGTCTGGGCAGCTTTGACCGGATCGACGTGGATGAACTGAAAATCGCCGGTCGCTTCTGCGAACAGGTTGATACGCTCCTGGTCGATGGTGAGCCATGCGGAACGTCCCAGTTCCTTGCCGACATATTCATTGAGTTGCGCTACAGGTACGAAAGGCATTGCGACTCTCCTTGGTTCATCAATCTATTCCCTTGTAGGAGCGAGCTTGCTCGCGAAAAACCCAATGTCACCGCGTACTGCCTGGGTGCACCCGTTATCGTCGACGGCTTTCGCGAGCAAGCTCGTTCCTACAGGGGGTTATTGTTTTAGGTGGATTCCCGAGAACCAATGTAGATCATCATGGGCAAATGGCCCGGTCAACCCACCATGCTTTTGGCGAATGCCTGTTCATAGGAGCGGCGTGCTTATAATGCCCACGGGCTTTTGGGGGGAGAAAACCCATGCTGTTACGCGGTCTGACTTGGCTGGTGTTGTTTCAATTGCTGGGCACGGCGATCAATCACTTGTTCCTGCCGATCTTGCCGGGGCCGATTGTCGGCCTGCTGTTGCTGCTGGCGTATCTGGTGTGGCGCGGCGAGGTCGGTGAACCGCTGAGCCTGGCGGCCAGCAGCCTGCTGCGTTACCTGCCACTGCTGCTGGTGCCGCCAGCGGTGGGGGTGATGGTATATGCCAAGGACATTGCCGCCGATTTCTGGGCCATCGTCGGGGCGTTGGTCCTGTCGTTGGTAATCGCCATGGGCGTTGTTGGTGTGATGATGCAAAAACTGGTCAAGCGCCAGGCGCGGCGGGAGGAGGGGCAATGACCTTCGATTGGCAGGGCGCGTGGGCGGCGGTGATCCACCATCCCTTGTTTGGTATCGGCATCACGTTGGGCGCCTATCAACTGGTACTGGCGGGGTTTGAGAAAACCCGCTGGATCTTCCTGCAGCCGGTACTGGTCTCGATGTTGCTGGTGATCGGCGTGCTGCTGGGGTGCGGGTTGACCTATGTCGAGTACCGCAAAAGCACCGAGATCATGAGCATCCTGCTGGGCCCGGCCACCGTGGCGCTGGCGGTGCCGCTGTATTTGAACCTGCGGCGGATCCGCCAGTTGTTCTGGCCGATTTTTACTACGCTGATGGTGGGCGGGGTGTTTGCCACCGGCCTGTGTGTGTGGCTCGGCTGGTGGTTTGGTGCCGAACATATGGTGCTGATGACCATGGCGCCCAAGTCCGTGACCTCGCCCATCGCCATGCTGGTGGCCGAGCAGATCGGCGGCGTCGCGGCGTTGGCGGCGGTGTTCGTGCTGATCACCGGGGTGATCGGTGCGATGATCGGGCCGGCTTTCCTGTCTCGCCTGGGGGTGCACAGCCCTGAGGCACGGGGCATGGCCCTGGGCATGACCGCCCACGCGGTCGGCACCTCGGTGGCCTTGCAGGAAAGCGAAGAGTGCGGGGCCTTTGCCGCTCTGGCGATGAGTTTGATGGGCGTGGCCACGGCAGTGTTCCTGCCACTGGCCGTGTCTTTGGTGATTTAAATCGGGTTTAAGGAACGCTTTATGAGTCTGGCGCTGTTCCCTCTCAATACGGTGCTGTTTCCAGGCTGCACCCTCGACCTGCAACTGTTCGAGGCGCGCTACCTGGACATGATCGGCCGCTGCATGAAAAAGGGCGAAGGCTTTGGTGTGGTCTGCATCCTTGATGGCCAGGAAGTCGGCCTGGCGCCCGACGGCTATGCAGTGATTGGTTGCGAAGCGCTGATTCGTGATTTCAAGCAGCAGGACAATGGCTTGCTGGGGATTCGGGTCGAGGGTGGGCGCAGGTTTCGGGTACGCGAGGCGGATGTGCAGCGCGATCAACTGTTGGTAGCAGATGTCGAGTGGCTGGAAGACCTCCCCGAGCGCCCGTTGGACGAGGAGGATGCTGATTTGTTGGCGCTGCTTGAGGCCCTGGCGGAGCACCCGATGGTCGCCTCGTTGGACATGGGCGCCGATGCGCAGGGGCAGCAGGTGTTGGGCAACCGCCTGGCCTACTTGTTGCCGTTCACCGATGCAGACAAGATCAAGTTGCTGCAACTCGACGATCCCCAGCAGCGTCTGGATGCGATCCAATTGCTGCTGGATGAGTTGCAGGGTGAACTGTTTCCCTGAGCCGGGTTGTCTCGGATTGATCCGCGCAAGGTTCGGATTTTTCTTCGATGCCAGGTGCCCATCGCCTGAAATAGTGGAGCTTCAGCCACTACTATCAGGGAATGAACATGATTCGATTGCCGCCATCGGAGCAGCCGATCTGGGATGCTTTTTTTGTCAGTGTGACCGCGCAATTGATTCAGCAGGCTGGCGATCGTGGCCCGGAGTACATTGCCGAGCGGGCTGCCGAAATCGCCGATGAGATGTTGTTCGAACGCCGGGAGCGCTGTGCTGAGCGGCGTAGCACTCCCGTGGACTGGGTCGGTCCTGCCTAGATCAGTAGGCGTAGCGCAGCAAAGCGTGGGAGGTCCCGGTCAGGGCAAAGAACCCCAGAACCGCCACGCATCCCGGCACGATCAGCCACCAGACCTTTGGCGCCATGGGCGGTAGCGAGCTCTGGCGCTGGCTCAGCGTTAGGCTGAAGGCGCAAACCGTCATTGCCAGTAAGGTGCCAGCCAGGATATCGCTCGGCCAGTGCGCCCCCAGGTACACCCTTGACAGTGCAATGGCGGCGGCCGGGATCGCCCCCAGCAGCAGCCAGGCCAGACGCATGCGAATCGGTTGGCCGCGACCGGCCAGCACCGCCAACGCGAGGAAGAACGCAAACGAGCCCGAGGCGTGACCGCTGGGCATGCTGAAGCTGGTCAGTGGGTCGACGAGGATTTCTGGTCGACCACGGGCAAAGAGCAGCTTGCTCCCGGTATTGATCAGCGCGGCGCCCAGCAGTGTGGCGCCGACAAAGATCCCCTGGCGCCATTGCCGAGCCAGGAACAGCAGGCCGGTCAGCACGGCGCTGGCGACGAACATCTTCTTGAACTCACCCAACTGCGTGATCATCACCATGACTCGGTCCATGGTTGGGCTGCGATGCTCCTGGACCAGGGCCATCAATCCCTGGTCAAAGTGGTTCAGGTACGGATAACCGATAAACATCGCAATCAACAAGGCCAGGCTGGCGCAGCCCACCCACAGTGTGGCGCGGCGGTGGCCGCGAAGGGTGCTGTTGAGGGCGATACCGAACAACACGGCCAGGCAGGCGGCAACCACCCCAGCCTCAGGCCAGAACCCTTCGGGCAGCGGCAGGCGGAACGCTGCACCTGCGGCCCAGCCAGGCAACAGGTAGGCGACCGACCAGCCGGCGGCGGCCAGCACGCTGACGGCAGCAAAGCGCGGGAATGGCATGTCGCACATCCCGGCGACCATGGGCAGCATGGGGCGCAGTGGGCCAATGAAGCGTCCTACCAGCAGGCTGACGATGCCGTACTTCTGAAAGTAGGCCTCGGCCCCGTCCATCCATTCGGGATGATGACGCAGGCCGGGCAGGCGCCGGATGTTCTGGTGGAAATGCCGACCCAGGTAGTAGGAAATCCCATCGCCCAGCAGCCCGCCGAGCAAGCCCAGCAGCAAGGTCTCGCCCAGGGACAGCGCGCCGCTTCCGGCCAGTGCGGCAATGGCGAACAGCAGCACCGTACCCGGCACGATAATCCCGGCGATGGCCAGGCATTCCACAAAGGCGACGATAAACACCGCTGCCGCCAGCCATTGCGGATTGAGGGTCAGCCAGCCGGTAATGCCATCGAGCCATGGGCCCATACAATCACTCCATCAATGAACCGCTACCTGGAATGCGCTTCTCAAAACACCGGCGACCCTTGTAGGAGCTGGCAAGCCAGCTCCTACAGGGCATCGGCTGTGTTGCAGATGCCATTTCCAGCAGAAACGGTTGTTTCAGATATTCAAATCAAAACGTAATCGCGGCCTTCGACCTGGCCGCGTCGCAACGGGTTCCGCGTGCAATAGGGTGCGAAGTCAGCATCGACGAAGCGATACATCAGATGTTCATCGCGCCCGCCGGGAATGCCCAGGCGGGTGGTCTGGATAATTTGCGTGGGCGCCAGGCCCACATCCTCCACGTAGAGCAGCGCCTGGTCGAAGCGCTTGGCGTCCCACATCGGCACTTTCAAACCCAGGGCCTTGCACAGCAACGTCTGCCCGGCGCAGAGCTTGTGGGCCGGGCGCGGGCGGCCGCTGGCGTCGGGATTGTTCAACAGCATCTGTGCCAGGCTTGCAGGCCCTGAAACCTCATCCACCCACGGGTAGGCCGACTTGATCAGCACGGCATTGCCCGGCCCCTGGGCGCTGAAGTTCAGGGAGTCGCCACCACGGGCGTAGTACATATAGATGTGGCCGCCATCCAGAAACAAAGCCTTACGCTTTTCTGTGTAGCCGAGGGACGCATGGCTGCCTTTTTCGGCCAGGTAATAGGCTTCGGTTTCAATAATTCGCGCCGACAGCCACACCTCGCCGACACGATGACGGATGACTTTGCCCAGCAAATCTTTCGCGAGCGTTTGTGCGTCGCGGTCGAAAAACCCATCAGGCAGGGGCTTGGCGGGGTACTTGGGGGGTGAGCTGGACATAACGAAGGGCGGTTGCGAGGCCAAATGTGACAGGATGATATCAACTCCAGGCTTTATCACCGCTGAACGTCGAGTTTTTACAGTTCATTTCGACCATCCGCCCCTCACCGCTGTCCGTAGGACGGCGCGACAGCTATAATCTGCCGCTTTCCTCTTTGCCAAGACCCCACCAGACCATGACTGAGTCCGTTCTTGACTACATGACCCGCCTGGGTCGCGCTGCCCGTCAGGCCTCGCGGTTGATCGCCCGTGCGAGCACCGCGCAGAAGAACCGTGCCCTGCTGGCTGCCGCCGATGCTCTGGATGCCTCGCGCTCCGAGTTGACCGCCGCCAACGAGTTGGACCTGGCCAACGGCCGGGCCAATGGTCTGGAACCGGCATTGCTGGATCGCCTGGCGCTGACGCCGGCACGTATCGACGACATGATCGAAGGGCTGCGCCAGGTGGCCAAGCTGCCTGACCCCATCGGCGAAATCCGCGACATGCGCTACCTGCCGTCAGGCATCCAGGTCGGCAAGATGCGCGTGCCCCTGGGCGTGATCGGCATCATCTATGAGTCGCGCCCGAACGTGACCATCGACGCTGCTAGCCTGTGCCTGAAGTCCGGTAACGCCACCATCCTGCGTGGCGGCTCAGAGGCCATCAACTCCAACCGCGCTATCGCCGCCTGCATCCAGCAGGGCCTGGCCGTGGCAGAGTTGCCCGCCGAAGTGGTGCAAGTGGTGGAAACCACCGACCGCGCGGCCGTGGGCGCGTTGATCACCATGCCTGAGTTTGTCGACGTGATCGTGCCGCGCGGTGGCAAGAGCCTGATCGAGCGCGTCAGCCGTGATGCCAAGGTGCCAGTGATCAAGCACCTGGATGGCGTCTGCCACGTCTTTATCGATGTGGCGGCCGATCTCGACAAGGCGATCCGCATTGCCGATAACGCTAAGACCCATCGCTATGCGCCGTGCAACACCATGGAAACCCTGTTGGTCCACGCCGGTATTGCCGAGCGCGTGTTGCCGCCGCTGGCTGCGATCTACCGCGACAAGGGCGTGGAACTGCGGGGTTGCGAGCGTACCCGGGCGCTGTTGGGCAGCGATGTGATCGAGGCCACCGAGCAGGATTGGTACACCGAATACACCGCGCCGATCCTGTCGATTCGGATCGTCGACGATCTGGACCAGGCCATCGAGCACATCAACACCTACGGCTCCAAGCATACTGACGCCATTGTTTCCGAGCATTTCAGCGATGCCCGGCGTTTCCTTAACGAAGTGGACTCCGCTTCGGTGATGATCAACGCCTCGACACGCTTTGCCGACGGCTTCGAGTATGGCCTGGGGGCGGAGATCGGGATTTCCACCGATAAGCTGCATGCCCGTGGGCCGGTTGGCCTGGAAGGCCTGACCAGCGAGAAGTACGTGGTGTTTGGTGACGGTCATGTGCGCACTTGATGGGTAAACGCATCGGGCTGTTCGGCGGTACCTTCGACCCCGTGCACATCGGCCATTTGCGCAGTGCCCTGGAAGTGGCGGATACCCTCGGGCTGCAAGAGCTGCGGCTGATCCCCAACGCCAGGCCGCCGCACCGGGACACGCCGCAAGTCAGCGCGCAGGAGCGCCTGGCGATGGTGCAATGCGCGGTGGCCGGCATTGCCCCGTTGGTGGTGGACGACCGCGAACTCAAGCGCGATAAACCGTCCTACACTATCGACACCCTGGAACAGACGCGGGCCGAGTTGGCCGCCGATGACCAGTTGTTTCTGCTTTTGGGCTGGGACGCATTTTGCGGACTGCCCACTTGGCATCGCTGGGAAGAGTTGCTCCAGCATTGCCACATCCTGGTTTTGCAACGCCCGGATGCCGACAGCGAACCGCCGGATGCCTTGCGCAACCTGCTGGCAGCGCGGTCGGTAAGTGACCCACAGGCCCTGACCGGGCCGAGCGGGAATATTGCATTCGTCTGGCAGACCCCGCTTGCGGTGTCCGCCACCCAGATCCGTCAACTGCTGGCCAGCGGTAAGTCGGTACGTTTCCTGGTGCCTGACGCGGTCCTGGCCTACATCGATGCGCACGGGCTTTACCGTGCGTCGAACTGAAAAGGCGCGCTTGAAGGCACGAATACTCGTGTATTGAAGCGCCCGAACTATTGAGCAAAACGAGTTTTATATGACGAACAAAGACGTAAGCAAAGTTAAGCGCAAAGGCACGTTCAAGAGCGCACCGTTGCCGGTGCAAGCCCTGTTGGTCCCGGCTCCTGAGGGTGAAGCGCTGGTAGCGCTGGCCGTCGCGGCCCTGGAAGACGTGAAGGCCCAGGACATTCAGGTCCTGGACGTGCGTGACAAGCAAAGCATCACCGACTTCATGATCATCGCCACCGGTACCTCCAACCGCCAGATCGGCGCGATGCTGGACAAGGTTCGCGAAGCCGTCAAAGCCCAGGGCGTCAAGCCATTGGGTGAAGAAGGCAAGGGCGACAGCGACTGGGTGCTGGCTGACCTGGACACCGTGATCGTACACATGATGACCAGCAACGCTCGTCAGTTCTACGACCTGGAGCGTCTGTGGAAAGGCGCCGAGCAGAGCCGTGCCGCCGATGGCAAGCACCACAGCCCGGAAGTCGGTCACGCGCACTTCGACAAGCTCAACAAAGACCAGGAATAAGGAACGGCTGTGCGCCTGCGTCTGATTGCTGTCGGTTCACGCATGCCCAAGTGGGTGGAAGAAGGCTGGCATGAGTATGCCAAGCGTCTGCCATCCGAGCTTGCGCTGGAACTGGTGGAAATACCGCTCAACACCCGGGGCAAGAACGCCGACGTGGCGCGCTTTATCCGTCAGGAAGGCGAGGCGATGCTGGCCAAGGTCGGTGCCAACGAGCGCATCGTCACCCTTGAGGTGCACGGCAAGCCCTGGAGCACCGAGCAGTTGGCGGTGGAGCTGGATCGTTGGCGCCTGGACTCGCGTACGGTCAACTTCATGGTCGGCGGCCCCGAGGGGCTGGCGCCGGAAGTCTGCGCGCGGGCCGATCAGCGCTGGTCGCTGTCGCCCCTGACGTTGCCCCATCCGCTGGTGCGGATCCTGATCGGTGAACAGCTGTATCGCGCCTGGACAGTTCTGTCCGGGCACCCTTACCACAAATAGTCTGCGCCCTGCCTGATGACCCAGCCGATCCGCATCAAGGACCACGAGAAAGACGCACGCCTTGTACGCGCGCGGGTGATCTTTGGCGCTATCGCGGTGGTGGCGTTGATGTGCGTGTTGATCGCCCGTCTGTATTACCTGCAGGTGATCCAGTACGAGTATCACTCCACGTTGTCGGAAAACAACCGGGTGCATGTGCAACCGATTCCGCCGACCCGTGGCCTGATTTTCGACCGCAATGGTGTGGTGATCGCCGATAACCGGCCCAGTTTCAGCCTGAGCATGACCCGCGAACGCTCCGGTGATTGGCCGCAGGTCCTCGATGTGATCGTCGAGGTGCTGCAACTGACCCCGGAAGACCGTGTGATCTTCGAAAAACGCATGAAACAGGGGCGCCGCCCGTTCGAACCGGTGCCGATCCTGTTTGAGCTGACCGAAGAACAGATCGCCAGGATTGCGGTGAACCAGTTCCGCCTACCGGGTGTGGAAGTGGTGGCGCAGTTGGTGCGCCACTACCCGCAAGGGGCGCACTTTGCCCACTCGGTCGGTTACATGGGGCGGATCAACGAGAAAGAGCTGAAAACCCTCGACCCGGTCAATTACAGCGGTACGCACCATATCGGCAAAACCGGTATCGAGCGTTTCTACGAGCCGCAGTTGCACGGCCAGGTGGGTTACGAGGAAGTCGAGACCAACGCCCGCGGCCGCGTGCTGCGGGTGCTCAAGCGGACCGACCCGATTCCCGGCAAGGACATTGTCCTGAGCCTGGATATCAAGCTGCAGGAGGCCGCAGAAATGGCCCTTGGCGGGCGTCGTGGCGCGGTGGTGGCGCTGGATCCGAACACGGGCGAGGTGCTGGCGATGGTCAGCCAGCCGAGTTTCGACCCCAACCTGTTCGTGACCGGGATCAGCTTCAAGGCCTATGCCGAATTGCGCGACTCCATTGACCGGCCACTGTTCAACCGGGTGCTGCGCGGTCTGTATCCGCCGGGCTCGACCATCAAGCCGGCAGTGGCGATTGCCGGCCTGGACGCGGGCGTGGTCACCGCCTCCAGCAGGGTCTACGATCCGGGCTATTACATGTTGCCCAACTACGATCACAAGTACCGTAACTGGAACCGCACCGGCGACGGCTATGTGGACCTGGACACGGCGATCATGCGTTCCAACGACACCTACTTCTATGACCTGGCCCATAAGCTGGGGATTGATCGTTTGTCGACCTACATGGGCAAGTTCGGCCTGGGTCAGAAAGTATCCCTGGACATGTTTGAAGAATCCCCGGGCCTGATGCCTTCCCGGGAGTGGAAGCGCGCCACCCGTCGCCAGGCCTGGTTCCCGGGCGAGACCCTGATCCTGGGGATCGGCCAGGGCTACATGCAGGCCACCCCCTTGCAACTGGCCCAGGCCACGGCGCTGGTGGCCAGCAAGGGCAAGTGGATTCGCCCGCACCTGGCCAAGACCATCGAGGGTGAAAAACCGGTGGATGAAAACCCGATTGCGGACATCATCCTGCGCGACCCGTCCGACTGGACCAAGGTCAACCACGGTATGCAGCAAGTCATGCACGGTGCCCGGGGCACGGCGCGCAAGGCCGCCGCTGGCGCGCAGTACCGGATTGCCGGCAAGAGCGGTACCGCCCAGGTGGTGGCAATCAAGCAGGGCGAGAAGTACGACCGCTCCAAGGTCCAGGAACGCCATCGCGACCACGCCTTGTTCGTCGGTTTTGCCCCGGCCGACAACCCGAAGATCACCGTGGCGGTGATGGTCGAGAACGGCGAGTCCGGTTCCGGCGTGGCCGCCCCGGTGGTGCGCCAGATCATGGACGCCTGGTTGCTGGACCAGGACGGCAAGCTCAGGCCTGAGTTTGCCAACCCTTCAAGCGCGGAGGCTACGGCCCGTGAAGAGTAATTTTGACCGCATTCTCTCCAGTGAGGATGTGATGCGTCGCCGCGCCACCTTGTTGCAGCGCATGCACATTGATGGCCCCTTGCTGATCCTGCTGCTGACCCTGGCGGCCGGCAGCCTGTTCGTGCTGTATTCGGCCAGTGGCAAGAACTGGGATCTGTTGATCAAGCAGGCGTCGTCGTTTGGCCTGGGCCTGTTGTCGATGGTCGTGATCGCCCAGCTGGAGCCGCGCTTCATGGCGCGCTGGGTGCCGCTGGGCTACGTCGCCGGCGTACTGTTGCTGGTGGTGGTGGACGTCATGGGGCATAACGCCATGGGTGCCACCCGCTGGATCAATATCCCCGGGGTGATTCGCTTCCAGCCGTCGGAATTCATGAAGATCCTGATGCCGGCCACCATCGCCTGGTACCTGGCCAAGCGCACCTTGCCGCCGCAGCTCAAGCATGTGGGGATAAGCCTGATCCTGATCGGCATTCCCTTCATCCTGATTGTGCGCCAGCCGGACCTCGGCACCGGCCTGCTGATCCTCGCCGGCGGTGCGTTCGTGCTGTTCATGGGCGGCCTGCGCTGGCGCTGGATCGTCAGCGTGCTGGTGGCGGCCGTGCCGGTGGCTGTCGCCATGTGGTTCTTTTTCATGCATGACTATCAGAAACAGCGAGTCCTGACCTTCCTCGATCCCGAGAGCGATCCGCTGGGCACCGGCTGGAATATCATCCAGTCCAAGGCCGCGATCGGTTCCGGCGGTGTGTTTGGCAAGGGCTGGTTGCTGGGCACCCAGTCCCACCTGGACTTCCTGCCGGAAAGCCACACCGACTTTATTATTGCGGTGATGGGCGAGGAGTTCGGCCTGGTGGGCATCTGCGCACTGCTGCTGATCTACTTGTTGTTGATCGGGCGTGGCCTGGTGATTACCGCGCAAGCGCAGACGTTGTTCGGCAAATTGCTCGCCGGTGCGCTGACAATGACTTTTTTTGTTTACGTTTTCGTCAACATCGGTATGGTCAGTGGCCTGCTGCCGGTGGTTGGGGTGCCGTTGCCGTTCATTAGCTACGGCGGAACTTCGCTGGTGACATTACTGTCAGCGTTTGGGGTTTTGATGTCGATCCATACCCATCGCAAGTGGATCGCACAGGTTTGAATAAGGTGAAGATGTCAATGCAAGCAATGCGCGGCTGGGCTGCTCGATACGCGTCCTGTCTGGGCCTGTTGGGCGCCTTTGGCGCTTCGCCGCCCGCCCTGGCCGGCGATTACGACGGCTCGCCCCAGGTCGCCGAATTTGTCGGTGAGATGACCCGTGACTATGGTTTCGCCGGCGAACAATTGATGGGCGTATTCCGCGAGGCGCAGCGCAAGCAGTCGATCCTCGACGCGATCTCGCGGCCCGCCGAGCGCGTCAAGCAGTGGAAGGAATATCGTCCGATGTTCCTGACTGACGCCCGCGTGGCCAGGGGCGTGGATTTCTGGCGGCAGCACGAGGCCGTGCTGGCCCGCGCCGAGCAGGAATATGGCGTGCCGGCCCAGGTGATCGTGTCGATCATCGGCGTTGAAACCTTTTACGGGCGCAATACCGGCAGTTACCGGGTGATCGACGCCTTGTCGACCCTGGGCTTCGATTACCCGCCCCGTGCCGAGTTTTTCCGCAAGGAACTGCGTGAGTTCCTGCTGTTGGCCCGCGAGGAGCAGGTCGACCCATTGACCCTCAAAGGCTCCTACGCCGGCGCCATGGGCCTGCCACAGTTCATGCCCAGCAGCTTTCGCGCCTACGCCGTGGATTTTGACGGTGATGGCCATATCAATATCTGGAGCAATCCCGATGATGCCATTGGCAGCGTTGCCAGTTACTTCAAGCGTCATGGCTGGGTAGGTGGCGAACCGGTGGTGATCCGTGCGGACGTCACGGGCGATCGCGCCGATGAGGGCCTGACCCAGGGCATCGAGCCGGTGAAAACCGTCGGGGAGTTGCGGGCGCTGGGCTGGTCAAGTCATGATGCGCTGCGCGATGATATGCCGGTTACCGCCTTCCGCCTGGAAGGTGCAGACGGCCCGGAATATTGGATGGGCCTGAAGAATTTTTACGCAATCACGCGTTATAACCGCAGTGTGATGTACGCCATGGCCGTGCATCAGCTGTCAGACATGCTGGTTCAAGCACGGGGCGTCAAGTAATGCGGGTATCGCCGATCAATAAACCGCTCAAGCTGGTGGCGCTGGCCGCATTGTCCTTGCTGGTTGTCAGTTGCTCCACCAGCCGAGCGCCGGTGCAGAAGGCCGGTGGCCCGGTAGTCCGCGCGCAGCCGGGGCTGGACATCAACCGGGCCCACAAGGACGGCGCGCCGTGGTGGGACGTCGACGTCTCGCGTATCCCGGATGCCACGCCGACCCTGCATACCGGCAACTACAAAGCCAACCCCTACACGGTGTTGGGCAAGACCTACTTCCCGCTGCAAGAGTCCAAGAACTACGTGCAGTCGGGCACGGCGTCCTGGTACGGCACCAAGTTCCACGGCCAGAACACCGCCAACGGCGAGGTGTATGACCTGTACGGCATGAGCGCGGCCCACAAGACCCTGCCGCTTCCTGCCTATGTGCGCGTGACCAACCTGGACAACAACCGCACGGTGATCCTGCGGGTCAACGACCGTGGACCGTTCTATTCCGACCGAATCATCGACTTGTCCTACGCCGCCGCGAAAAAACTCGGCTATGCCGAAACCGGCACGGCGCGGGTCAAGGTTGAAGGCATCGACCCTGCCCAGTATTGGGCGCAGCGCGGCAAGCCGGCGCCATTGATGCTCAACGAGCCACAAAGCGCGCAACCGCAGATCACCGCCTCGGCGGGCAAGGTCGAGCAGTGGACGCCGCCGCCCCAGCAACACGCCGCGCCAGTCGTGGCCGTGCCACAGGCGGCGCCGGGCAGTGCGGCGGGCGGGCAATACCTGCAAGTCGGCGCTTTCGCCAACCCGGATGCGGCAGAACTGTTAAGGTCCAAGCTCAGCGGGATGGTCAGCGCGCCGGTGTTTATCAGCTCCATCGTGCGTAACCAGCAAACCCTGCACCGTGTACGCCTGGGCCCCATCGGCTCGGCGGGCGAGATTGCCCAGGTGCAGAACAGCGTGCGACTGGCCAACCTGGGTCAGCCCAGCGTGGTCAGCGCCGAATAAGCAGTAGCGGATCTAGGGTGCTGGTGCGCTTGCGTGCCGGGGCCCTGGTTGCAGGCTCGTCGAATAATAAAAACCCGAAGGCAAGGGTTGAGCTGGCAACTGAATACGCGACAGCCTGGCAACGGGTTGTCTGAATAGTTTTGCCCGCGAGGGCAAGTTTCCATAAGCAATTTCGAGAGACGGATGAACATCACCACCTTAGCCAAACGCCTGTGCCTGCTTGTCCCGCTGATCATCGCGCCCGCTGCCTGGGCCGTCGAAATGATGCCAGCGCCACCGCAACTGGCTGCCAAGTCCTACGTGCTCATGGATGCCGCCAGCGGCAACGTGCTGGTCGAAAACAATGGTGACCAGCGCCTGCCGCCGGCCAGCCTGACCAAACTGATGACCGCCTACATCGCGACCCTGGAAATCCGTCGTGGCCAGATCGGTGAAAACGATCCGGTGACCGTCAGCGAAAACGCCTGGCGTACCGGCGGTTCGCGGATGTTCATCAAGGTCGGCTCCCAGGTGACTGTCAGCGACCTGCTGCACGGCATCATCATCCAGTCCGGTAACGACGCCAGCGTCGCCCTGGCCGAGCACATTGCCGGCAGCGAAGATGCATTCGCCGACATGATGAACAAAACCGTGACTGACCTGGGCATGACCAACAGCCACTTCATGAACCCGACCGGCCTGCCGAACCCAGACCACTACTCGTCGGCCCATGACATGGCGATCCTGGCGCGCGCGATCATTCGCGTCGACCCGGTGCACTACGCCATCTACTCCCAGAAAGAGTTCTTCTGGAACAACATCAAGCAGCCTAACCGCAACCTGCTGCTGTGGCGTGACAAGACTGTGGATGGCCTGAAAACCGGCCACACCGACGAAGCCGGCTACTGCATGGTGTCCTCGGCTGTACGTGATGGCCAGCGCTTGATCGCCGTAGTGTTCGGCACCAACAGCGAGCAGGCTCGTGCGGCTGAAACCCAGAAGCTGCTGACCTACGGTTTCCGCTTCTTCGAAACCCAGACCTTCTACCAGAAGGGCGCTGAACTGGCCCAGGCTCCGGTCTGGAAAGGCACCGAGCGTCAAGTCAAGGCCGGCCTGGCTGATGATCTGACCCTGACCATGCCTAAAGGCCAGCTGAAGAAACTGGCTGCCAGCATGACCATGAACCCACAACTGACCGCGCCTATCGCCAAGGGCGATGTGATCGGTAAAGTCGAAGTGAAGCTGGACGACAAAGTCGTACACAGCGCCGATCTGATCGCGCTCGACGCCGTTGAGGAAGGTGGTATCTTCCGCCGCGTGTGGGATAGCATCCGTCTATTCTTCTACGGCTTGTTCAACTGATTGTGTGCACCCGCAAAGCCCCGCGTTGATCCGACGCGGGGCTTTGCCCGTCGCCACGGCTTACCGCTTACGAGGCCGTTACGCCATGACCGATAAAGAAGTAAAGGCGCCAAAGATCGAATTCCCAGTGACGGATTATCCCGTCAAGGTGATCAGCGATACCGGTGTGGGCAACAAAGACAAGATCCTTGAAATCATGCGTAAACACGCAACGATCAACGACAACCGTGTGGATGAGCGTTTGAGCACCAACGGTAAGTACACCACGATCCAGTTGCACATCGTTGCAACCGGTCAAGACCAGCTCTACGACATCAACAGCGAACTGCGAGCCACCGGTTTCGTACATATGGTGTTGTGATGTCCCAGGTCCTGGGCTTTCGCGAGCTCGGCCAGATGGCTTACGAGCCCGTATGGCACGCCATGCAGCGCTTCACCAACGAGCGCGGCACTTCGGCTCCTGATGAAATCTGGCTGGTGGAACACCCGCCGGTGTTCACCCAGGGCCAGGCTGGCAAGGCCGAACATCTACTACTTCCGGGTGATATTCCGGTGGTGCAGGTCGACCGAGGTGGCCAAGTGACTTACCATGGGCCCGGGCAACTGGTGGCCTATCTGCTGCTGGATGTGCGCAAGCTGGGTTATGGCGTGCGCGAGCTGGTCAGTCGCATGGAAAACTGCCTGATCGAACTCTTGGCCAGCTACGGCGTAGCGGCAGCGGCCAAGCCCGATGCACCCGGTGTGTATGTCGACGGCGCGAAAATCGCTTCCCTGGGCCTGCGCATCCGCCATGGTTGTTCATTTCATGGCCTGGCCCTGAACGTGGACATGGACCTGGCGCCGTTTCGCCGGATCAATCCCTGTGGTTACGCCGGTTTGGCCATGACCCAGTTGAGCGATCACGCAACACCCATAGAATTTGCCGAGGTTAGTGCCCGGCTGCGCGCGCAGCTCGTCAAACACCTCGACTATGCTGAGCAGACGACCCTGACGGGCGGAATCGACTGATATGACTACTGATGTTGTGCAAACCATGATCCCGACGCTGGACATTACCGACCGTCCGGCCCCGGCTCCGCGTGCCAAGGTGGAAGCCGGCGTCAAGCTGCGCGGCGCCGAGAAGGTTGCACGCATCCCGGTGAAGATCATTCCGACCACCGAACTGCCGAAAAAGCCCGACTGGATCCGCGTCCGCATCCCGGTTTCGCCGGAAGTCGACCGTATCAAGGCGCTGCTGCGTAAGCACAAGCTGCACAGCGTGTGTGAAGAAGCCTCCTGCCCGAACCTGGGTGAGTGCTTCTCCGGTGGCACCGCCACCTTCATGATCATGGGTGATATCTGCACCCGTCGTTGCCCGTTCTGCGACGTAGGCCATGGCCGGCCGAAGCCACTGGACGTCAACGAGCCAGAAAGCCTGGCCATCGCCATTGCCGACCTGAAGCTTAAGTACGTGGTCATCACCTCGGTAGACCGCGACGACCTGCGTGACGGCGGTGCCCAGCACTTTGCCGACTGCATTCGCGAAATCCGCAAGCTGTCGCCAAACGTGATGCTTGAGACCCTGGTCCCGGACTACCGCGGCCGCATGGATGTCGCCCTGGAAATCACCGCTGCCGAGCCGCCAGATGTGTTCAACCACAACCTGGAAACCGTGCCACGCCTGTACAAGGCTGCGCGCCCGGGTTCGGACTACCAGTGGTCGCTGACCCTGCTGCAGAAATTCAAGCAGATGATGCCGCACATCCCGACCAAGTCCGGCCTGATGCTGGGCCTGGGCGAAACCGACGATGAAGTGATCGAAGTCATGAAGCGCATGCGCGAGCATGACATCGACATGCTGACCCTCGGCCAGTACCTGCAGCCATCGCGTAGCCACTTGCCGGTACAGCGCTTCGTGCACCCGGACACCTTTGCCTGGTTTGCCGAAGAAGGCTACAAGATGGGCTTCAAGAACGTCGCGTCAGGTCCGCTGGTGCGTTCGTCGTACCACGCCGACGAGCAGGCCAAGCTGGTCAAGGCGAGCCTGGTTTCGTAAGCCGCACCGCAATCAATGTGGAATGCGGGCTTGTGTGGGAGCGGGCTTGCCCGCGATAGCATCACCTCGGTGCAACTGATATACCGAGGCGCCTGCATCGCGAGCAAGCCCGCTCCCACATTGGGTTCTGCGCTACAGATAGGGAGAACATGGATGACCGCTCAAGCGAGTGCCGTCGTACCCGCGTTGCGAGTTGAAGGCACTATCGGCCTGATCGCCCCCGCCGGCCCTGCCGCGCTTGATGTGGAAAAGGCCGGGCAATGGATGCGTACCCGTGGCTACGAGTTGCGGATCTTCTCGGGGGTGTACGAGCGCGACGACTACCTGGCCGGCAGCGATAAAGTACGCCTGCGCGACCTGCATGCAGCCTTCGCCGACCCCGATATCGACGCCATCTTCTGCCTGCGCGGTGGCTACGGCACTCCACGTTTGCTCGACGGCGTGGATTTCGCCCTGCTGGCCGCCAACCCCAAGCCCTTCGTCGGCTACAGCGATATCACCGCGCTGCACTTGGCGATCAGCCGCTACGCCGGTTTTGTGACCTTCCACGGCCCGATGCTCAATGCCGACCTGCTCGGTGACAAGCAACAACCCACCGAATCATCGCTGTTCAGCCTGCTGCGTGGGCAACTGGGGGCTGGCAGTGTGCTGGCGCACCCGGTGGCCTACCCGTTGACCACCGTTGAGCCAGGCATCGCCAGTGGGCGCCTGCTGGGGGGCAACCTGTCAATGATCGCGGCCGTGATGGGCACGCCGTTCGAAATCGATGCCGAGGGCATCATCCTGTTTATCGAGGACGTCAACGAACCGATCTACCGTATCGACCGCCTACTGACGCATTTGCGCCTGGCGGGCAAGTTGGCGCAGGTTCGCGGTGTGCTGGTGGGGGATGTAGCGGGGGTAGATAGCGCGGCGCTGGACAGGCTGCTGAAACAGACGTTCGCATCGTTATGCATCCCGGTCCTGTCCGGCTGGCGCAGCGGTCATTGCGACCCGAACCTGACCTTGCCGATGGGCGCCTTGGTGCGCCTGGATGCGGGGGAACAGCGGTTGGTGCTGGAGCAGGATGTGGTGCTCAAACCTTGAGTATTTAGTCGTCTGTCAGGCCGTTATCGCCAGCAAGCCCGCATTTGCCCCTGTGGGAGTGGGCTTGCTCGCGAAGGCGGTAGCCGCTTTACGCAGTTCTAGCGGCTCTGCAAGGATTCCAGCAACTTCACCGTCGGGTACCCATCCGCCGGCCAGCCCAACGACTGCTGCGCCGCACGAATCGCCTTGCGCGTATTGGCTCCGATAATCCCATCCGGGTTGCCCGCCTCATAACCCTTGGCACTCAACACCGTCTGCAACTCGATACGCTGGGAGCGGGTCAGTGGCAGTTCGTCCGTTGGCCAATCCCCGCGAATCACGCCGCCCCCGCCAAAACGCTCGGACAACAGGCCGACTGCCAGGGCGTAGGACGACGAGTTGTTGTACTTGAGGATCGCGCGGAAGTTATCTAGCACCAGGAATGCCGGGCCACGGTGGCCTGCCGGCAGCAGCAGGGCAGCGGACAGTGTGTCTACGTTGGGCGACACGCTGGCGCCGGCCGGCACCTGCAGCCCGAGTTTCAACCATTCGCCCACCGGCTTGCGCACCACGCCATCGGCCAGGGCGTAGTCGAAGTTCGTTGGCAATTGCTGCACTTCAAAGCCCCACGGTTGGCCCTTCTGCCAGCCAGAGCTTTGCAGGTAGTGCGCGGTGGAGGCGAGGGCGTCGGCGGAGCTGTTCCAGATGTCGCGGCGTCCGTCACCGTCGAAGTCCACCGCGTGGGTGTTATAGGTGGTTGGAATGAACTGGGTCTGGCCCATGGCACCGGCCCAGGAACCGCGCATCTGTTCGGCTGGGATATCACCATGCTGGATGATTTGTAGCGCGGCCAGCAATTGCGCCTGGGCGAATGCCGGGCGGCGGCCTTCGTAGGCCAGGGTCGCCAGGGAGCGGATCACCGAGTTGTTGCCCTGGAAGGAGCCGAAGTTGCTTTCCATGCCCCACACCGAGACCAATACCTGGCGGTCCACGCCGTAGCGTTGTTCGATGCTTTGCAGGATATCGGCATGCTTGATCAGCAATGCCTGGCCATTGCGCACGCGCAACGCCGACAGGGCACCGTTGAGGTATTCCCACACCGGCCGGGAGAACTCCGGTTGGCTGCGGTCGGCACGGATGATCGCCATGTCAGGGGTGACGTTGGCGAAGGCGCTGTCGAACACTGCAGGCGTAATGCCGGCCTTCAGGGCTTCGACGCGAAAACCCGCCTGCCATTCGGCGAAGGTCTGGGTCGGTTGGATATCGAGATTGGTCACGGCCAGGGGCGCAACTACGGCGGGTGCAGCAACCGGTGCGGTCTGGAGTGTGGGCAGGGGCTGAGCGTCGGCGGCGGTGGGTTTTTCGGCGCAGGCGACTAACAGGATCAGGCTGGAGGCAGCAATCAATTGGCGAAGGTGCCAACGACGGGAAAGACTAGAGGGCATGCACAGGTCCAGGAAATACGAATCAGGTGCAGACCTTATCATGCCAGAGGGGCACTTGCCTTCAGGCAGCCAGAAAGTAAGAAGCCTCCCAGCTATTAGACTGGAAGGCTTCGCGGCGGTAGCTGCCTTTGCCTTTGCCGGCTCGTTCCTGGCGACTGCGGAACAACGGCTGGGCGATGATGGATTTGGCCTTGTTGGGGCCATGCTTGGATGGCTTTTTGCTCATGATCGGTGCTCTCCGATGGGTGGGTAATGCGCTGCGAATCATCTGCCGAAGTTGGCCGGCTGTCCAGCCCGGCGCGATGTAGGACATGGCCTCGGTCTGAATGTGAAATGCCGCTCCCACATTGGTTTTGTGTTGCTCTGGAGGATTTATTATTCGGCAGGCAGTGTCAGGCGTTGGCCGGACATAAGCAGCGACAAACGGCTCAAACTCATCCACGGCGACCCGGCAGCCTGGCCCTTGATCTGCGCATCGATGCGCTGGGCTTCGAGCAACAATTGCGCCCAGCGTTGCGCCGAGTGCCGTTGCAGCGCCTTGCTCATCAGGGGCTTGCGTTTGTCCCAGACCGGGGGGCGGGCCTGGCTGAAACATTTGTCCAGTGGCGTGCCCTGGCTGTATTGCAGGGCAATATTGGCCAGCACACGCAGTTCGCGGGCCAGGGCCCAGAGAATCACTGGCGGCTCCACACCTTCGCCGCGCAGCCCTTCGAGCATGCGCAGGGCATGCGCCGGTTCGCCATTGAGGATCGCGTCCACCAGCCCGAATACGTCAAACCTTGCACTGTCGGCCACCGCACCTTGCACGGTTTCAACGGTGATCTGCCCGTCTTCGGCCATCAGCTTGAGCTTTTCGATTTCCTGGGCGGCGGCCAGCAGGTTGCCTTCGACCCGAGCCGCAATCAGCTCGACAGCATCTTGGGTGGCAGACAGCCCGGCTTGCGACAAGCGCTGGCGAATCCACTGCGGCAACTGGCTGCTGTCGACCGGCCAGATCTGGATGAACTGGGTTTGCGCCCCTTCCACCAAGGCCTTGCCCCATTTGGTTTTCTGCGCGCTGCCATCGAGCTTGGGCAGGCTGATCAGTAACAGCGTGTCCTCGGCGGGGCGTGAACAGTATTCCATCAGGGCTGCCGCGCCTTTATCCCCAGGCTTGCCCGAGGGCAGGCGCAACTCCAGCAAGCGTTTTTCGGCAAACAGCGATATGCTGGCCCCGGCCTGGAGCAGGGAGCCCCAGTCGAAGCTGGCATCGGCGCTGAACACTTGGCGTTCATCAAAGCCTTGCTGGCGCGCAGCCTGGCGAATGGTGTCGGCGGCTTCCTGGCACAGCAGCGGATCATCGCCACTGACGATGTATACAGGCGCGAGGTTGCCTTGCAAGTGTTTGGCGAGTTGGGCGGGAGCGAGTTTCATAGGCAGGATGAACGGGGCGCTTGACGCGCCCCGTCTGGTTTACTCGGCTGGGACTTCAACAGGCGATTGCTTGGGGATGCTGTTTTCATAGTCTTGCGCGGCTTTCAGCGCTTCGGCATCCGCCTTGGCCTTGGCGTCGGCAGTCTGCTGCAGGGCATCCAGTTGGGCCGGGCTGATCATTTGCAGGCGTAGCACCATACGCTGGACCAGGTCACGACGCATTTCAGTGCGCACCTGATTGACCTCGGTGTCCGAGCCGACCAGATTGTTGCCGTCATGAGTCACGACCTTCTGCACTTGCAACTTGTCGCTGATCAGCGGCAGTTGGTCGTGGCCCTGGATCTGGAACATGAGAATGTTGCTCAGCTCGATGTCCGAAGAGCGGCCGGCGCTGGCGTAGCTGATATTACGCTGGGTTTCTTTCTCGTCGATCAGCGCCAGCTTGTAAGCTGCACCGGGATAGACTTTGACGCCGCTGTTTTCCAGGGTTTGGCGCAGCTGGGTCACGGTTTCGCCATAGGCGTTGCGTGCGCTGACATCCAGTTCCTTGATCGCCAGTTCCGTGGTGCCGGTGCCGCGCAGCTGGAAGCCGCAAGCGCTCAGCAATACGGCAAGGCCCATAACCAGCAGGTTGCGTTTGATCATTTTATTGCTCCCCTTGAAACCATGTGGGCCTTATCGAGGCCCTGGAGGTTTTGTTCGGCGCCAGGGCTCTTGCCCCGGCGCCCGATCCGATTAGCTAGCGACGATATTGACCAGTTTGCCGGGCACCACGATCACTTTTCGGATCGTCAGGCCTTCGGTGAAGCGCAGCACGTTCTCATTGCAGCGAGCAGCGGCTTCGACTTCCTCACGGCTGGCGCTGGCGGGCATGTCGATCTGGCCGCGCAGTTTGCCGTTGACCTGAATCACCAGTTGCAGCGTGTCCTGTACCAGGGCGCTGTCATCCGCGACCGGCCATGTAGCGTCGATCACCGCGCCGCTGTGGCCCAACTGGCTCCACAGGTCGTGGCTGATGTGCGGAGTAATCGGCGCCAGCAGCAGCACGACGGTTTCCAGGCCTTCCTGTACCAGCGCGCGGTCCTGCTCGGTGACCTGCGGGGCTTTTTCCAGCACGTTCATCAGCGTCATCACCTGGGCGATAGCGGTGTTGAACTTGTGATGCTGGCCCACGTCCTGGCTGGCTTGCTTGATGGCCAGGTGAGTGCTGCGGCGAATCAGTTTTTGCTCATCGTTCAGCGACGCCACGTCCAGTTTGCCCGGCAAGCCCTGGCTGACATGGGCATGGGCCAGGCGCCAGACGCGCTTGAGGAAGCGGTGCGAGCCTTCGACGCCGGAGTCCGACCATTCGGCGCTCATATCGGGCGGCGAGGCGAACATCATGAACAGGCGGCAGGTATCGGCGCCGAACTGATCGATCATCGACTGCGGGTCAACGCCGTTGTTCTTCGACTTGGCCATTTTCTCGGTGCCGCCGATTTCCACCGGCAGGCCGTCGGATTTCAACTTGGCGCTGATCACCTTGGCCTTGCTGTCGCGCTCCAACTCGACGTCCGCCGGGTTGAACCAGGTGTAGGCGCCATTGGCTTCGCGGCGATAGTAAGTGTCGGCGATCACCATGCCTTGGGTCAGCAGGTTCTTGAACGGCTCGTCGGAGCTCACCAGGCCTTCGTCGCGCATCAGCTTGTGGAAGAAGCGCGCGTAGAGCAGGTGCAGAATCGCGTGTTCGATACCGCCGATGTACTGATCCACCGGCAACCAGTGGTCGGCTGCGGATTTTTCCACCAGGCCGCCTTCATAGTGTGGCGAGGCGTAGCGGGCGTAGTACCACGAGGACTCGACGAAGGTGTCCATGGTGTCGGTTTCACGCTTGGCAGGCTGGCCGCATTTGGGGCAGGTGCACTCGTAGAACTCGGGCATGCGCGCCAGCGGCGAGCCGGCGCCGTCTGGCACCACGTCTTCTGGCAGTACCACCGGCAGTTGGTCTTCCGGCACTGGCACATCGCCACAGCTTTCGCAGTGGATGATCGGGATCGGGCAGCCCCAGTAGCGCTGGCGGCTGATACCCCAGTCGCGCAGGCGGAACTGGGTGCGCGAGGCACCAAGGTTTTTCTTGATCAGGGCGACTTCCATGGCGTCGAAAGCGCCTGCGAAGTCCAGGCCGTCGAACTCGCCGGAGTTGATCAGGGTGCCGTGCTCGCCGTAGGCGTCTTGCCACGGGGCCGGGTTGCTGTCGCCGGAGCTGGTGCGTACCACCGACTTGATCGGCAGGTTGTACTTGGTGGCGAATTCGAAGTCGCGCTCATCGTGGGCCGGTACGGCCATTACTGCGCCATCGCCGTAGTGCATGAGCACGTAGTTGGCGACCCACACCGGCAGTTTTTCACCGGTCAGCGGGTGCTCGACGAACAGGCCGGTTGGCAGGCCTTTTTTCTCCTGGGTGGCGACGTCGGCTTCTGCCACGCTGCCGCCTTTGCATTCGGCGATAAAAGCCTGCAGCTCAGGATTGTTCTTGGCGGCCAGGGTGGCCAGCGGGTGTTCCGCGGCCACGGCGACGTAGGTCGCGCCCATCAGGGTGTCCGGACGGGTGGTGAAGACTTTCAGTGCGCCCTCGGCGCCGATGGAATCGACGTTGTACGGGAACTGCACTTCCATGCCCTTGGACTTGCCGATCCAGTTGCGTTGCATGGTCTTGACCTGTTCAGGCCAGCCCGGCAGGTCGTCGAGGCTCGACAAGAGTTCATCCGCGTAGGCGGTGATCTTGAAGTAGTACATCGGGATTTCGCGCTTCTCGATCAGCGCGCCGGAACGCCAGCCGCGACCGTCGATCACTTGCTCGTTGGCCAGGACGGTCTGGTCGACCGGGTCCCAGTTCACGGTGCCGCTTTTTTTGTAGATCACGCCTTTTTCGAACAGGCGAGTGAACAGCCATTGTTCCCAGCGGTAGTAGTCCGGCTTGCAGGTGGTCACTTCGCGGGACCAGTCCACGGCCAGGCCCAGGCTGCGCAGCTGGGACTTCATGTAGGCGATGTTTTCGTAGGTCCACTTGGCGGGCGCTACGTTGTTTTTCATCGCGGCGTTTTCCGCAGGCATGCCGAAGGCGTCCCAACCCATAGGTTGCAGGACGTTCTTGCCGAGCATGCGCTGATAGCGGGAAATCACGTCGCCGATGGTGTAGTTACGCACGTGCCCCATGTGTAGTTTGCCGCTGGGGTAAGGGAACATCGATAGGCAGTAGTAAGTCTCCTTGCCTGGCTGTTCACTGACTTCAAAGGACTTTTGCTCATCCCAGAAAGTTTGGGCGGCATTTTCTATTTCACGGGGCTGATATTGTTCGTGCATGGCTACTTTTGAACTGAATAGGGGTGGCCTAATCCTCTTCGGTGCATTGTCCGGGTTGATCGACACCAAAAAGCGGCGCGTCCGTGCCCAAACCCTGCGGGAAGTGGAGTTACAGGAAGCGCCGTAGCATACATGACCCCACTCTATCGAGGGAAACCCTGATTGCGCAGCGCAGGCCGTTGGTCGCGGCGCGCGGTTGGTTGCGTCAGCGCAGCTACGCTGTTTATTGGGGAGTGAGACTTATCTTTAATGAGGTGAGGGGATGGTTGATTCGCAGCGAATGAGAACGAAACCTGAAGTGTATGAAGGACTGATCGACCGTTTGGGTCGAGCACTGGACGCAGCCAGAACCGCTGGCCGATTGCGTGACGAACGGCCTGATGAGCTGGAACTGCGAGGCTTGAGCCCCGCAGAGTTTGAAGTGATCAAGGCCTACCTGGACTTGAACGCGCGCCCAATCCCGCAATGGGTGGCTCCTGTGCCAGCCAGGGAGGCGGTGCGATCGTCCAAGGTGGTATGGCTCAAGGACTTGTCGGCCAGCCGTGGCCCGGAAAAGCTGCGGTCTGCACGATTCAAGTAACCTGATCAGCGTTATCCGCCGCGTGTAAAGATTGTCGCTAAACCCCGTTACACCTTAGGCTTCGGGCATCTTTGGAGATGCTCGATGCCTATTCGTTATTTCATTAAACAATTATTGCTGCCGCCCGGCATTCTCTTGCTGCTGCTGGCCCTTGCCTGGTGGTTTCGTCGCAGCCGCCCGCGCTTGGCTGGGCTGTGCTTTGCCTTGGGGTTTGGCGGGATGTGGCTGATCAGCCTGCCGGTGATGGTGGAGTGGGGCGCACGGGCGCTGGAAACCGAACCACCATTGGCCGTGGAAGACTGGGCCAGCCTGGCGCAACGGGCCGATGCCATTGTGGTGTTGGGCTCGGGTCGCGAGCGGGGCGATCCGGCCTGGGGCGCAGACCAACCGACCGGTGTCGGCCTTGAGCGCCAGCGGTATGCGGCGCGATTGGCCAAGGCGTCGGGGTTGCCGGTGCTGACCACCGGCGGCCTGCACTATGGCACGCCGCCCAGCGAGGCGGAGTTGATGGCGGTGTCGATGCAACAAGACTTTGGCGTAGCCGTGCGCTGGAAGGAAGAACGCAGCCGCACGACCTGGGAAAATGCGCAGATGAGTGCCGAGATCCTGCTGCCCCAGGGCGTCAAGCGCGTGGTGCTCGTGACCCAGGCCTGGCATATGCCCCGTTCGGTGTGGAGCTTCGAGAAGGCCGGCTTTACCGTAGTGCCGGCGCCGGTCGGCTTCCTGGGTGTGGACAATGCCCGGCCGCTGGGTGGTTGGATGCCGGAGTTCAAGTCGATCTGGCAGAGCGGGCAGTTGATCAATGAGGCGGTGGGACAGGTAGGTTACCGGCTGTTCTACCGTTAACGCCGCACATCAACCTGTGGGAGCGGGCTTGCCCGCTCCCACATTGGGTTTTGTGTTTTTCTGCCTAGACCGTCTTGGCCATGCGCCCGGCCAGCAACGCCCAGCCAAACAGCCCCAGGCACAGAATGATCAGCGGCCACGAGCGCCATTGCAGGTACGGCGTCAGGTTGTGCATCGGTACCACTTCACCGTAGAGGATGCCCCGCTGGAACTGCGGGATCTGCTCGGTGATCTGCCCGTACGGGTTGATCAGGCCGGTCACGCCGTTGTTGGTGGCGCGGATCATCCAGCGGCCAGCCTCAAGGGCGCGCATCTGGGCCATTTGCAGGTGCTGCAAGGGGCCGATGGAGGTGCCGAACCAGGTGTCATTGCTGATGGTCAGCAGCAAGTCGCTGCGGGCGGCGAGGCTGGCGGCGAACTCGGGGTAGACCACTTCGTAGCAGATGTACGGCGCGATCTGATAGCCCTTGGCTTGCAGCAGCGCCTGATCTTCAGGGCCGCGGGCAAAGTCCGACATCGGCAGGTCGAAGAACGCAATCAGGCCGCGTAATACATCCTGCAGCGGTACGTATTCGCCAAAGGGCACCAGCTTCTGCTTCAGATAGGTGCCATCGCCCTGGCCGACCACGGTGATGCCATTGAAGTAGCGCTTTTCATGGCGCACTTCCTGGCGAATCGGCACGCCGGTGATCATTGCACCGTTTCGGTCAGCGGCGAACTTGCCCATCATCCCCAGGTAGCCCTCGACGGACTCCTTGAGCACTGGCACGGCGGTTTCCGGCCAGATCAGCAGGTCGACGCGCTTGGAGGCAAAACTCATGTCGCGATACAGCGCCAGTTGCTCGTTGAGCTGCGCCGGGTCCCACTTCATGCTCTGTTCGACATTGCCCTGAATCGCGGCGACGGTCAGCGGCTCGCCTGCGGGGCTGGTCCAGGCATGGTGCTTGAGTGCCAGGCCAATGGCCCACGGTGCGACCAGCAGTACCAGGCCGGCGCCGACAAACACGTTGCGCCGGGCCGCCAGCATGCGGGGCAGGTTGACGATCAGCGCAGCGCTCAGGGCCAGGGCAAACGAAATCAGCCACACCCCGCCCAGCGGCGCGAGCCCGGCCAGCGGCCCGTCGAGTTGGCTGTAACCGGAGTACAGCCAGGGGAAGCCGGTGAGGAACCAGCCGCGAAACGCTTCCTGGCCCACCCACAGCGCGGCAAACGCCAAGGCATCGGCCAGGGGCGCTTCGTTGCGGCGCAGCCAGCGCGCCCAGAGCCAGGCGGGTAGAGCGAAGAACAGGGCGATCGCTGCGGTGAACGCGAGCATCAACATCCCGGCCAGCAACACCGAAGCGCCACCAAAGTGATGGATGCTGTAGTAGATCCAGCTGGTGCCCGCCCCAAACAGGCCAAAACCGAAACACCAGCCACGCCCGAAGGCCTGGCGTGGTGTCAGTTGGCGCATGCCGGCATAGAACACCCCGACCGCCACCAGTGCCAGCGGCCAGATATCGAACGGCGCCAGCGCCAGGGTGGTGATAGCACCGGCCACCACGGCCAGCAGGTTACCGGGCCAGCCGGGTGCGGTGAGACGGCGCATATCAGTCCTTAGCGGGCAATAGGTGTCAGGCGGATCAGGTGGATGCGACGGCTATCGGCATTCAGGATGCGGAAGCGATAGGCGCCGATCTCGGTGGTTTCGTTGCGCTTGGGCAGGTGGCCAAACGCACTCATCACCAGGCCGCCGACGGTGTCGAATTCGTCATCGGAGAATTCGCTATCGAAGAACTCATTGAAGTTCTCGATCGGCGTCAGCGCCTTGACCAGGAAATCCCCGCTGGGCAGCGGCTTGATGTAGCTGTCTTCTTCGACGTCGTGTTCGTCTTCGATATCGCCGACGATCTGTTCCAGCACGTCTTCGATAGTCACCAGGCCGGCGACGCCGCCGTACTCGTCAATGACGATGGCCATGTGATTGTGGTTGGCGCGAAATTCGCGCAGCAGCACATTCAGGCGCTTGGACTCAGGCACGAAGGTCGCAGGGCGCAGCAGGTCCTTGATGTTGAAGCTGTCGCCGTTCTCCTTGAGGATCAGCGGCAGCAAGTCCTTGGCCAGCAGGACACCCATGACGTCGTCATGGCTTTCGCCGATCACCGGGTAGCGCGAGTGCGCCGAGTCGATCACGGCCGGGAGGAATTCCCGTGGGGTCTGGGTCGCCTTGATGCTGATCATCTGCGAACGCGGGACCATGATGTCCCGGACTTGCAGGTCAGCCACCTGGATGGCGCCTTCGACGATGGCCAGCGCTTCGCTGTCCAGCAACTTGTTCTGATGGGCCTCGCGCAGCAGCTCCAGCAGCTCCTGGCGGTTTTTCGGCTCGTGGGCAAAAGCCTGGGTCAGTTTACCCAGCCATGACTTTTGCCCGTTGCTCGATCGGTCTTCGCTCATAGCGATTACTCTAAATCCTTGATTGTTTCAGTTGAGTGTCGATTAGTGTTCGTCGTCCGCATAGGGATCAGGATGACCCAACTCTGCAAGCAACGTTCGTTCCAGTGCTTCCATTTCTTCGGCTTCTTCATCATCTATATGGTCGTAACCCAACAGATGCAAGCAGCCGTGCATGACCAGGTGGGCCCAGTGGGCCTCCAGGGCCTTGCCTTGTTCCTTTGCCTCGCGCTCCACCACCTCGACGCAGATCACCAGGTCACCCAGCAGCGGGATATCCAGCAATTCATCCGGTACATCGGCGGGGAACGACAGCACGTTGGTTGCGTAGTCTTTCTGGCGCCAGGTGTGATTCAGCTCGCGGCCTTCAGGCTCATCCACCAGGCGGATGGTCAGTTCCGAGTCGGCGGTGCGCTGGCGCAGGGCCAGTGCGCACCATTGGCGGAACTGTGCTTCGCTGGGGGCTGGCGCTTGGGTGGCCAGTTGCAGGTCAAGCTCAAGCATCGCGACGGTTGTCCTTCGACAGGCCATCGTCGCGGTGTTCGAAGCGCTCGTAGGCCTCGACAATGCGCTGCACCAGCGGGTGACGCACCACGTCCTTGGGCATGAAATGGGTAAAGCTGATCCCCGGCACGTCCTTGAGCACTTCGATGACCTGGCCCAGGCCCGACTTGGTGCCCTTGGGCAGGTCGACCTGGGTGATATCGCCGGTGATCACTGCCGTTGAGCCGAAACCGATACGGGTCAGGAACATCTTCATCTGCTCGACCGTGGTGTTCTGGCTTTCGTCGAGAATGATGAAGCTGTTGTTCAAGGTGCGGCCGCGCATATAGGCCAGTGGGGCGATCTCGATCACCTGGCGCTCGATCAGCTTGGCTACATATTCGAAGCCGAGCATTTCATACAGTGCGTCGTACAGCGGGCGCAGGTACGGGTCGATCTTCTGGGCCAGGTCGCCGGGCAGAAAGCCCAGCTTCTCGCCCGCTTCCACTGCCGGGCGCACCAACAGGATGCGTCGCACCTGTTCGCGCTCCAGGGCATCCACCGCACAGGCCACGGCCAGGTAGGTCTTGCCCGTACCGGCCGGGCCGATGCCGAAGTTGATGTCGTTGCCGAGGATTTCCTTGACGTAGCGCTGCTGATTCAAGCCGCGTGGGCGAATCATGCCTTTTTTGGTACGCAGCGCCACGCTGGCTTCGGCCACCGGGTTGTTGGCCAGGTCTTCCACGGCTGATTCCTGCAGGTACAGGTGCACCGTCTCCGGCGACAGCTCGCTACCCTTGGTTTCGCGGTAGAGGCGACGCAGCAGGTTTTCTGCAGACGTGGTGTGCTGGGGTTCACCAATGAGCTCGAACTGATTGCCGCGATTGCGGATCTCGATGCTCAGGCGTTGTTCGATCAGGCGCAGGTGCTCGTCGAACTGTCCGCACAGATTGGCGAAACGACGAGCCTCAAACGGCTCGAGGAGGAAACGATGGGGTTCTGCTATGGGTGCGTTCAAGGTTGCTTTTAGCCGCCCTTTGGCTGTTTAGGTGAAATAGAGGATAACGCCAGCCGCCGGTGTGCGAAAGCACTTAAATGGACGGGCTTGGCTCTCAGGAACAACGAAGATCCACTGTGGGAGCTGGCTTGCCTGCGATAGGGCCGCCCCGTTCGAAAGAGATACTGCCTGTTACATCGCTATCGCAGGCAAGCCAGCTCCCACATTTGATCTGCATTTGCCTTCGGATCTGCTCCGTCAGTTGATCAACGAGCCGCGCAGCGAGTGCGGTTGCGCCGCGTCGATGTGCACGTCGGCGAACTGGCCAATCAGCGTCGGGTTGTCGCAGCGGAAGTTCACGATCCGATTATTCTCGGTACGCCCCTGCAATTCGCCCGGGTCTTTCTTCGAGTAATCGGTAACCAGAATGCGCTGGGTCGAACCGACCATTTGTCGGCTGATCTCGAAACCCTGTTGGTTAAGGCGATGTTGCAGGGCGTTCAGGCGCTCCTTTTTCAGCGCTTCCGGGGTTTCGTCCGCCAAGTCGGCAGCCGGGGTGCCGGGGCGCTGGCTGTAGACGAAGGAGTAGGAGAAGTCGAAACCGACGTCTTCAATCAGCTTCATGGTCTGCTGGAAGTCTTTCTCGGTCTCGCCGGGGAAGCCAACAATAAAGTCCGAACTGATGCAGATGCCCGGCACGGCGGCGCGCAGTTTGCGTAGCTTGGACTTGTATTCCAGGGCCGTGTGGTTGCGCTTCATCGCCGACAGGATGCGGTCCGAGCCCGATTGCACCGGCAAGTGCAGGTGTTTGACCAACTCTGGCACTTCGGCGTGTGCCTGGATCAGGCTGTCGGAGAATTCCAGCGGGTGCGAGGTGGTGTAGCGGATGCGCTCGATACCGTCCACCGCCGCGACCACGCGAATCAGCTCGGCCAGGTCCGCCAGGCGCCCGTCATGGGTCTGGCCCCGGTAGCCGTTGACGTTCTGCCCCAGTAGGGTCACTTCGCGCACGCCGTTTTCGGCCAGGTGGATGATTTCCGCCAGCACGTCGTCGAACGGGCGGCTGACCTCTTCACCACGGGTATAAGGCACCACGCAGAAGGTGCAGTACTTACTGCAACCTTCCATCACCGACACATAAGCACTCGGGCCGTCGATGCGTGGTTCGGGCAAGTGGTCGAATTTTTCGATTTCCGGGAACGAGACGTCCACCTGCGGCAGCTTGGTAATGCGCGCGGCGTCGATCATTTCCGGCAGGCGGTGCAGGGTCTGCGGGCCGAAGACCACGTCGACATAGGGCGCGCGGTCGCGAATGGCGGCGCCTTCCTGGCTGGCCACGCAACCGCCGACGGCGATCACCATGTCCGGGTTGGCCAGTTTCAGTTCGCGCCAGCGGCCCAGCTGCGAGTAGACCCGGTCCTGGGCCCGTTCGCGGATCGAGCAGGTATTGAGCAGGATCACGTCGGCATCTTCGGCGCGAGCCGTGACTTCCAGGGCCTGATGTTCACCCAGCAGATCGACCATGCGCGAGCTGTCGTACTCGTTCATCTGGCAACCGTGGGTTTCGATGTAAAGCTTCTTGGCCATGGGAATCGTCAACTGGTGGTAAAGAACCGCGCATTATAGGGGGCATGCCCATTGGTTCCTAGCACTGTGCATCGGGTGCCATGCTATAGTTCGCGCCCTCATTTATATCCGCCGATGTGCTGCCCACCCCCCATGACCAAACGTGAAGCTCCAATCTACAAGGTGATTTTCCTTAACCAGGGCCAGGTGTTCGAAATGTACGCCAAGCAGATCTATCAAAGTGATCTGTGGGGCTTCCTGGAAGTGGAAGAGTTCGTCTTTGGCGAGCGCACGCAACTGGTCGTCGATCCGGGCGAGGAAAAGCTCAAGGCCCAGTTCGAAGGCGTGGTGCGCAGCTTTGTGCCGATGCATTCGATCGTGCGCATCGATGAAGTCGAGCGCCTGGGCACGCCAAAAATCAGCGAGGCCCGGGGCATGAGCAATGTCATGCCGTTTCCGATGCCGATGCCTGAGAAGTAGTATTCAATTATTTTGTAGGGTGTTTCCGATTTTGCGCTCTAATGCATAGACATTTTGTTTGAAAAATAGCAGATTTTGTTTATGCAGAGAGCAGGCCCTGAATACATAAATAATAAAACGCCGTGAGACTTTCCAAACTTCAGCCGCACTTTACGCCTGATTTTTACTTAATGGGTAATCGAAAAAAAGCGATCCTGAAATGGATCTGCATTCGTATCCTATTGCCCCGTTAAACACTACCCATTAGTTAACGTCGAGTTTTTTTCTAACGCAGCCATCAACGAACTTACTTGTTTGGGAGTAGCCCTGTGCGCGATCCTCGCTATGACGTTCTGTTTGAGCCGGTACAAATTGGCCCGGTGCGCACCCGTAATCGCTTTTATCAAGTTCCCCACTGTAATGGCATGGGCCATGTGCATCCCTCGGCCATGGCACGCATGCGCGGCATAAAGGCCGAAGGCGGGTGGGGTGTGGTCTGTACGGAAGAATGTGAAATCAGCCCACTCAGTGAGTTCTCTCCCTACATTGAGGCGCGCCTGTGGGACGAGCGCGACATTCCGGCGCTGGCACGCATGTGTGAGGCGGTCCACCAGCACGGCTCACTGGCCGGCGTGGAGTTGGCGTTCAATGGCTATTCCGCGCCCAACCGCTACAGCCGGGAAATTCCCTGGGCACCGTCCAATACGCCGGTGCGTGGTTATGACCCGGTACAGGCGCGGGCCATGAGCCGGGCCGATATCCAGCAATTGCGGGTCATGCACCGGGCCGCCGCGCTGCGGGCGCGGGAGGCGGGGTTTGACATTATCTACGTGTACGCCGGGCATGACCTGGGCATGCCGTTCCATTTCCTCACGCCGCGCAATAACCGCCGCACCGATGAGTACGGCGGGGTACTGGAAAATCGCGTGCGGCTGTTACGCGAATTGATTGAGGACACCCGCGATGCCGTAGGTGATCGGTGCGCCGTTGCGGTACGCCTGGCGGTGGATGAACACATGGCTGGCGGCCTGAGTCGCGAGGGCGAAGGTGCTGAGATCTTTTCGATGCTGGCCGACTTGCCAGACTTGTGGGATGTCAACGTTGCCGATTGGTCCAACGACAGCGTGACGGCGCGCTTTGCCTCGGAAGGTTACCAAGAGGCCTTTCTCTTGGGGCTTAAGGCCATGACCCGTAAGCTCGTGGTGGGCGTA
Source organism: Pseudomonas sp. 06C 126 (assembly GCF_001855215.1). NCBI lineage: Bacteria > Pseudomonadati > Pseudomonadota > Gammaproteobacteria > Pseudomonadales > Pseudomonadaceae > Pseudomonas > Pseudomonas sp. 06C 126. The sequence continues at coordinate 42,620 of NZ_MIFU01000093.1, forward strand.
GGGCGGTTCACTTCGCCGGACACTATGGTCTCTCTGATCCGCCGTGGCGTGCTGGACCTGATTGGCGCCGCCCGCCCTTCGATTGCCGACCCTTTCTTGCCGAAGAAGATTGAAGAGGGGCGCGCGGAGGAGATTCGTGAGTGCATCGGCTGCAATATCTGTGTCAGTGGCGACCACACCAGCACGCCCTTGCGCTGCACGCAGAATCCGACCATGGGTGAGGAGTGGCGACGTGGTTGGCACCCCGAGTCGGTCAAGTGTGCGCAGCAACCCGGGCGGGTGTTGGTGGTCGGGGCCGGCCCCGCAGGGCTTGAGTGCGCGCGAATTCTGGGGGCGCGCGGGATGGAAGTGGCGTTGGCTGACAGCCAGCGCACGTTGGGCGGGCGCGTAGCGCTGGAGGCAAAACTCCCGGGGTTGGCGAGTTGGGCGCGGGTGATCGACTATCGACTGGATGCGTTGAGCCGTCTGGCATCGGTTGAGATTTATCGGGAAAGCCCGTTGCAGGCCCAGGACGTCCTGGACTTCGCTGCCGAGCATGTGTTTATCGCCACCGGCTCGCACTGGCGGCGGGACGGCCTGGGGCGTTCCCTGCGTCAATCATTATCGGGCCTGGAGTGCCTGCCCGTGCTGACGCCGGACGACCTGATGGCCGGTGTCCTGCCACCGTCGCCGGTGCTGCTGTTCGACGACGATCACTATTACATGGGCGGCGTGCTGGCCGAACACTTGGTGGCGCGGGGCGTGGAGGTGATATTCGTCACTCCGGCGGCGGATGTGGCCGCCTGGACTCACAACACCCTTGAGCAACATCGCATCCAGCGGCGCCTGCTGGAATTGAATATCACGATCGTCCCGTCCCATACGCTAGTGCGGTGTACGCCGCAAGGCTTGGTCGCCAGCTGCGTGTACACCGACCGCACACGCTTCATCCCCGCTGCATCGTTGTTGTTGGTTACCTCCCGCGAGCCCGAGCAGGACTTGTATCAGGCCTTGGTCAACGCACCTGAACGGGTGCACGCAGCCGGTATCAGCACACTGAAGTTGATCGGCGACTGCGTGGCGCCAGGCACGATTGCCGCAGCCGTGTATTCGGGGCATCGAATGGCACGAGAGTTTGATGTGCCTGCTGACTCCCTGGTTGTACGCAGAGAAGTCCCCTATATCGAGGTGTAGTTCGTTCCGCTGTTTCATCAATAACGAGGAAGACAATAATGAAAAAAATAATCCTGATGTTATTCGCCGCACTCTTTATGACGTTTCCAACTTTTGCCAACGAGTATGCGGTTATCCGCTTCGGTGCCGATCCCAACTATGCCCCATTTGCCTATAAAGACAATAAAGGAACTTTGGCAGGTTTCGAAGTTGATATCGGTAATGCCATTTGTGAACAGTTGAATGTTCGCTGTCAGTGGGTCGAGAGCGACTTTGATGGACTGGTCCCGAGCCTGAACGCGGGAAAAATCGATGCGATCCTGGCTTCAATGACGGTCACTGACGCGCGACAGAAAGTCATTGATTTCTCCTCGGAGGTCTTTTCCAGCCCTTCCGCCATGGTGTTCCGGCCAGGTACTGAGCTCTCCCGCGGCACTGCCGTGGGTTATTTGCAGGGCAGTACCCAGGAAGCCTACGCCCGGCAAGTGCTGGCGCCGCAGGGTGTGAAAATTGTGGCTTATGCCGATCAGGAGCAGGTGTATGCCGACCTGGTCGCGGGGCGTTTGCAAGCCTCCCTTCAAGATGCGCAGCAGGCACAAAGCGGATTTTTGCGTTCCGCCCAAGGCGCGAATTTCGTGCTGGGACCTTTGATTGAAAGCGAGTTGATGCCCTCCCGAAGCGCCATCGGCATTGCCAAGGGCAATGGCAGGTTGAAAACGCTGCTCGACAAAGGATTGGCCGCGCTCCATGCCGACGGGACCTATGCCCGGTTGCAGGAACACTACTTCCCGGGTGTGGATATGTTCAGCGGTCAATGATCAGCGAGGGCGCAACCATGCTACCTACCTTCACTCAATTCGCCTCGACCCTGGAAGGTTTTGCGCCGTTGTTGCTGCGCGGCGTCTGGGTCACCCTGCAACTGGCGCTGTTGTCCCTGTTGCTGGGGCTGGCATTCGGCCTGATCGGTGCCGGTGCCAAGCTCTCCAGGGTCAGAACCTTGCGACTCTGCGCGCAGCTCTACACCACGCTGATCCGCGGCGTGCCGGACCTGCTGTTGATGTTGTTCGTTTTCTATGGGGTGCAAACGGGCTTGAGTCGTCTGACGCAAGCGCTGGGCTGGGCCTACATCGAAATCGATCCCTTCGCCGCTGGCGTACTCACTCTGGGGTTTATCTACGGCGCCTATTTCACCGAAACCTTTCGTGGCTCGTTACTGGCAGTGCCCCGCGGCCAGTTCCAGGCCGCCAAAGCCCTGGGCATGACCTTCAGCCAGGGCTTTGTGCATGTGATATTCCCGCAAATGATGCGGTTCGCGCTGCCGGGACTGGGCAATAACTGGATGGTCTTGCTCAAGGCTACGGCGCTGGTTTCGATCATTGGCTTGGCGGACTTGGTAAAGGTGGCCCAGGTGGCAGGAAAAAGCAGCCAGCAACTGCTGGCCTTTCTGATACTGGCAGGGCTGATCTACCTGTTGCTCAGCAGCATTTCAAACGCCATCTTGCGCTGGTTGGCGCGCCGCTACGGGGCCGGTGTACAGGAGGCTTCAAGGTGATTGAGCTGATCCTGGAATACTGGCGGCCGTTCATCTATTCAGACGGTCAACAAGTTACCGGCCTGGCCATGACCCTATGGCTGACCAGTGCCTCGCTGTGTTTAGGCTTGCTGTTGGCACTGCCGCTGTCCATCGCCAGGGTGTCTGGCCGCCGCTGGCTGCGTTGGCCGGTGCAAGGTTTTACCTATGTGTTTCGCGGCACGCCGCTGTATATCCAGTTACTGATTTTCTACACCGGTATCTACAGCATCGCCACCGTGCGGGAACAGCCGTTGCTGGACGGGTTTTTCCGCGAGGCGCTGAACTGCACGCTGTTGGCGTTCGCCCTGAATACCGGGGCCTACACCACGGAAATACTGGCGGGCGCCATTCGTGCGATGCCTCGCGGTGAAATCGAAGCCGCACGGTCCCTGGGGTTTGACGGTTGGAAGCTGTATGTCCACCTGATCATGCCTTCGGCCTTGCGCCGCTCATTGCCTTACTACAGCAATGAAGTGATTTTCATGCTGCATTCCACCACGTTGGCGTTCACGGCCACGGTGCCGGACATCCTGAAGGTTGCCCGGGATGCCAACGCCGCCACCTTCCTGACCTTCCAATCCTTTGGTTTCGCTGCGGTTCTCTACCTCGGCGTGACCTTTGTCTTGGTTGGGCTGTTTCGCCTGGCTGAACGACGTTGGCTGCGCTTTCTGGATGCGGGCCGATAGGAGACCGATATGCAGACTCAAAGGCACCCTTTGCTGGCGGGCGTACCGGGTACGATGCGCCAGATCCACAGCTTTCATTACGGCCCGGCCAAGGCGGCGGGCAAGGTGTATATCCAGGCGTCCCTGCACGCCGATGAACTGCCGGGAATGCTGGTTTTATGGCACCTGAAGCAGCAACTGGCGTGCCTGGAAGCGGCAGGGTTATTGCGCTGGTCGGTTGTGTTGGTACCGGTGGCCAACCCGCTGGGGTTGGAGCAAGTGTTGATGGATGTGCCGCAGGGGCGCTTCGATAACGACAGTCGGGAGAACTTCAATCGTTTCTTCCTGGATGTCAGCCAGCAGGTCGGCGATCGCGTGCAAGGCTTGCTGGGCGATGACCCCGCCTGCAATCTGCGACTGATCCGTTCGACTTTGTTGCAAACGCTTGCCAGCCAAGTACCGGCCACGCAGCTGCAATCCATGCGCTTGACCCTGCAAACGCTGGCCTGTGACGCCGATATAGTGCTGGACTTGCATTGTGATTTCGAAGCCGTGCAGCACCTGTATCTGTCGCCGGATTCCTGGCCGCATGTGGAGCCCTTGGCCCGTTACCTGGGCGCCAGGGCCTGTTTTTTGACCAAGGAGGCAGGTGGGCAATCGTTCGATGAGTGCTTTACGTTGTTCTGGGAGCAGATGCAGGCGCGGTTTGCCGGGTGCTTTTCGGCCCCTGGGTTCGCTGTGACCGTGGAGTTGCGGGGTGTCGCCGATGTGGATCACGGGCTTGCGCGGCAGGATTGCCAGGGGTTGATCAACTACCTGATTCTGCGCGGCGCGATTGATGGCCAGGCGCCGCCGCTTCCGCCATTGCTCAACCCGCCAACACCGTTGGCGGGGGTAGAGCCGGTGCAGAGCCCGGTGGGAGGCTTGATGGTGTTTTGCGCGCAGGTGGGAGATTACCTGGAAGCGGGGCAGATCCTGGCGGATGTTATCGATCCGATCACAGACCGCGTGACACCCGTCGCTTGTGCGCGGGCAGGGCTCTTATATGTCCGGTCTGTGCGACGAATGGCGACGGCGGGTATGACGATTGCCCATGTCGCTGGCGCGAAGGCCTATCGACAGGGGTATCTGTTATCGCCCTGAAGTCAGGGCAGGGGGGAGAACGGCGAACGCCCATCCGCACTCTGCAATTCCTGCAGGTAGTTGCGGAAAATCTGGCCCAGCACCTGGGTTGCTACTTCCAGTTCATCGCGCTGCATGTGTTCGGCGACTTCGTCGGCAGTGTCCAGCGCGTCTTCGGCGCCGTTGACCGCGGCCATTTTCAGCACGATGTACGCCTGCACGTTATTGGCCGGCACGCCTTCGCCATGGAAGAACATGCTGCCCAGCTTGAATTGCGCCTGGGCATGGCCCTGCAACGAGGCTTTCTCGAAGAAGCTCAAGGCCTTGTTCAGGTCGCGGGCAGGGTTTTTGTCGTCATAGAAGAATTCGCCCAACTCGTATTGCGCCTGCGCATCCCCACCGTCGGCCAGCGTCTGGCAGGCGCTCAGCGCCTCGGCCTGGCTTTCTGGCTGAGTATTGAGGGTGCAGCGACCCATCGCTGGGATCAACAACGAGTTGCCGCCCGCTTGTGCAAGTGCAAGCAGCGGTTGAAGGAGCAACAGGCAGCCCAGAACCAGGGTGCGGCCGGTGCGTTTCATGGGAATCGACTTACCTCTGACGGGGCGCGTGGAGCCACGTGGGGATCCAATAAGCGCGCATTATGAAATAAGCAGACCTCTGCTTACAAAGTCTTTACTCGTTTTTCTGCTGCGTGGGCAAGTTATCTGCCGGATTGCAGGTGATTTCTCGAAAAAAGAAGGAAATTTCTGTAAGCAAGGTAGCAAATCTGACGCCGCCACGGGCGACGTCAGGTTGTGGCTGGCTTACTTCAGTGCGGCAAAGGCACGTTCGGCGGCGTCCAGAGTCAGCTTCAGCTCGGCGTCGCCATGGGCGATGGAGGTGAAACCGGCCTCAAAGGCACTCGGTGCCAGGTACACACCGCCTTCGAGCATCAGGTGGAAGAAGCGCTTGAACAGGTTGGCATCGCTGCCCATCACATCGTCAAAGGTCACGATGTCGTCGGCGCCACTGAAGTACAGGCCGAACATACCGCCGGCCTGGGTCGTGACGAACGGGATGCCCGCCGCATCGGCGCGTTGTTGCAGGCCGTCCAGCAGGCGCGTGGTGTAGTCGGTCAGCTCGGCGTGGAAGCCCGGGCGGCTGATCAGGCGCAGGGTAGTCAGGCCGGCGGCCATGGCCAGCGGGTTACCGGACAGGGTGCCGGCCTGGTAGACCGGGCCCAGTGGCGCGATGTGCTGCATGATTTCGCGCTTGCCGCCGAAGCAGCCTACAGGCATGCCGCCGCCGATGATCTTGCCGAAGGTGCTCAGGTCCGGTGTGACACCGTAGTAAGCCTGGGCACCGCCGAGGGCAACACGGAAACCGGTCATCACTTCGTCAAAAATCAACACCACGCCATGCTTGTCGCACTGCTCGCGCAGGCCTTCGAGGAACCCCGGCGCCGGTGGCACGCAGTTCATGTTGCCGGCGACCGGCTCGACAATGATGCACGCCACGTCCTGGCCGACTTCGCTGAGCATTTTTTCGACGGCGGCGATGTCGTTGAACGGCAGGGTCAGGGTGTGCTTGGCAAACGCTGCCGGCACGCCGGCCGAACTCGGTACGCCCTGGGTCAGCAGGCCGGAGCCGGCTTTTACCAACAGGCTGTCGGAGTGCCCGTGGTAGCAGCCTTCGAACTTGATGATGCTGTCGCGGCCGGTGAAGCCACGGGCCAGGCGGATTGCGCTCATGGTCGCCTCGGTGCCGGAGCTGACCATGCGCACCATCTCCATCGACGGCACGATCGAGCACACCAGGTCTGCCATCTCGGTTTCCATGGCGGTTGGCGCGCCATAGGACAGGCCGTGCTCCAGTTGCTTGCGCACCGCGTCCAGCACGTCGGGGTGGCTGTGGCCGAGAATCATCGGGCCCCAGGAACCCACATAGTCCACATAGCGCTTGTCATCTTCGTCGGTGACGTAGGCGCCTTCGGCGTGCTTGAAGAACAGCGGGGTGCCGCCAACGCTCTTGAACGCACGCACGGGGGAGTTCACACCGCCGGGGATGTGTTTCTGGGCATTGGCAAACAGGGTTTCGGAACGAGACATGGGCAGGCTCTCTGAATTCAGGATTTAAGGAGTTCGTTGAAGGCGCGGGCGCGGCGCGTCACTTCCTGGGGGCTGTCGGCACCGAACAGGCCGTGGACCACGGCCAGCAGGTCGGCGCCGTGCTCCACCAGAGGCGCGGCATTTTCCAGGGAGATGCCGCCGATCACGCAGATCGGCACCTGCAAGCGGGCGCGGGCCTGGGCCAGCATTTCGAGGGTGGCTGCCGGGGCGCCGGGTTTGGTGCTGGAATTGAAGAAGCGGCCAAAGGCGACATAGCTGGCGCCTTCGCGCGCGGCCTGTTCAGCCAGTTCGATCTGGCTATGACAGGTGGAGCCGATGATTGCATTGCGCCCCAGCAACGCCCGGGCCGGGGTCAGCGGGCCGTCGGTCTGGCCGAGGTGCACGCCGACGCCCAGGCGCGCGGCCAGCTCGGCATCGTCATTGATGATCAACTGGGTCTTGTAGCGCGAGCACAGCTCACGCAGGGCCTCGGCTTCGCGCAGGCGGCGGGCCTCGTCGCTGCTTTTATCGCGGTACTGCAGCAAGGTCACGCCGCCTTCCAGCGCAGCTTCGACGTAGGACAGGAACTTACCGGCCAATAGTTGGCTGTCGGTAATGGCATACAGGCCACGTAGTTTCATCGAGCAGGCCCCTTGATATTACGAACAGAAATCCAGTGGCAGGCGACGCGGCACAAACTGCCCCTGGCCCAGTTGTTCGGCGTCCCGCAGGGTGCGCCAGGTGTAATTGAGTGCCGACTCCACGGCGCTGGCCAGGCCTTCGCCCTGGGCCAGGCGGCCGGCGAGGGCGCTGGCCAGGGTGCAGCCGGAGCCGTGATAGCTGCCGGGCAGGCGCTGGCAGGTGAAAGTGCGGCGCGTGCCGTCGCGGCTGTACAGGCGATTGTGCACCTCATGCTCGTCGCCGTGGCCGCCGGTGATCAACAGGTGCTTGATAAACGGCAGTAGTTTCTCGGCGCATTCGTCTGCCGTGCCATCGGGCAGTTCGGCGAGGATGCGTGCTTCAGGCAGGTTGGGCGTGGCAATCAGCGATAACGGCAACAGCCGCTCGCGCATCGCATAGCCGACTTCATCCTTGCCCAGGCTGCCGCCGCCACCGGCGCGCAGCACCGGATCGCAGACCACCGGCAGGTGCGGGTGCTGCTGTAGCAGTTCGACCACGGTATCAACCATCACCGTAGAACCGAGCATGCCCAACTTGACCGCCGCGACTTCGGAGTCGCCAAGCACGGCGTTGGCCTGGGCCAATACCCACTCACGATCGAGCACGCGGAAGTCACTGACATTCACGGTGTTCTGCACGGTCAGCGCGGTCACGGCCGGGGCCGCGTGACAGCCTTGGGCGAGCAGGGCTTCGATATCTGCCTGCAAGCCGGCGCCACCACTGGGATCATGGCCGGAGAGACAGAGGACAACGGGACGAGAGCTGTAGATATTCATGGTGCGCGAGCTTACCACCAAACGCTTTTTGCGTGGCTGTCGGGCGGCGCCTGTATTTCATGGGGAAATACTTGGAAAGATGGCTACGGGCTATCATTCATTTTCAGCAATTTATGCTCTGAAAGTACCGTCCTAGAGCCATCCGGAAAATTATTTCAATGGTGTCTTTTGGCCTTTACCGGCTATGCTAAAGTGGATCCAAACAACTTAATGTATCGCCGGTGTACGTCTTCTCAAAAGGAATGGGGGGCTTTTGACATAACCGGACAGGCCACGCTGGGGCTCTATGCGCTATTTGCTGATGTTTCTCTTGTGTGGGCTGCCGCTGCTGGCCGGCGCCGTCGAGTTCAACGAGGCCACCCGAAGCCTTCCCTTGGGCCGGGTCATGCAAGTACTCGAAGACCCAAGTGGTAGCGTCACCATTGCCGATGCCCGTTCTGCGCCAATGGCCACTCGTTACACCCGCCATGATAAAGACACCCTCAATGCCGGCTATTCACGCTCGGCGTTCTGGCTCAAGGTCGACCTGCATTACCTGCCCAAGGATCCCCAGGCCCAGCGCACCTGGCTGCTGGAGCTGGCCTATCCGCCCCTTGATCATCTGGAGCTGTACGTCCCTGACGATGCCGGTGGCTATCGCCTGGCCGGGCGCACCGGGGATGCATTGCCCTTTGCCAGCCGTGAGATTCGCCAGAACAACTACCTGTTCACTGTCGACTTCAAGGCGGGTGAACAGAAAACACTCTATTTGCGCCTGCAAAGCGAAGGTTCGATCCAGGCGCCATTGACGCTGTGGTCGAGCACTGCGTACCTGGAAGACCAGCCGCTGCGCCTCTATGTGCTGGGCCTGATCTATGGCGTGCTGCTGGGCATGCTGGTGTACAACCTGTTCATTTACCTCAGCGTGCGCGACACCAGTTACCTCTATTACATCCTCTATATCGCCTCGTTCGGCATGTACCAGCTCTCGGTGAATGGCGCGGCGGTCGAGTATTTCTGGCCCGACAACCCCTGGTGGGCGAATGCGGCGACGCCGTTCCTGATCGGCGCGTCGGCGTTGTTCGGCAGCCTGTTTGCCCGCAGCTTCCTGCACACCGCCCTCTACAGTCGTTGGCTGGACCGGTTGCTGCTGGTGCTGGTGGGCACGGGGGCGGTGGTGATGTTGTTGTCGCTCATGACCAGCTACGCCCTGGCCCTGCGCCTGGCGACCGCGCTGGCCCTGGTTTTCACCGTGACCATCTTTGTCGCCGGGATCAAGGCCTGGTGCTGCGGCCAGCGCGTGGCGCGGTATTTCATCATCGCCTGGTCGGCGTTCCTGATCGGCGGGGTGGTGAACACGATGATGGTGCTGGGCTACCTGCCCAATGTGTTTCTCACCATGTATGCGAGCCAGATCGGCTCGGCCATCGAAGTCGCCCTGTTGTCCCTGGCCCTGGCTGACCGGATCAACGCGATGCGCGAACAGCAGGCGCAAATCCTGTTTGATGCCAGCCAGAAACTGGAAGTGCTCAACCAGCAACTGGCCCACAGCAACCAGTTGAAAGACGAATTCCTCGCGACCCTGACCCATGAACTGCGCACGCCGATGAATGGGGTGATCGGTTCATTGGAGTTGATGCAGACCGTGCCCCTGGCCGGGGACCTGGCGCAATACCAGCACACCGCCGCCGGCTCGGCGCGGGACATGATGCGCATGGTCAATGGCATCCTCACCCTCACCGAATTGCAAGCCGGCCGCCTCAGCGCGCAGGCGCAAGTGTTCAGCCTGCGCGGGGTGCTCGATACCTTGCGCCAGCAATTCCAAGGTAATGCCCAAGGTAAGGGCCTGGAGTTCTCCATCGATGTGGCGGGGCAGTTGCCCGATCGCCTGGAGGGCGACGCAGGCAAGCTGATGCAGTGCCTGGAATGCCTGTTGGATAACGCGTTCAAGTTCACCCATGAAGGCGCCGTGCGCCTGCGGGTGGTGGGCGTGCCGCGGCCTGATGGTCATCTGGATCTGACCTTTATCGTCACCGACTCCGGAATCGGTTTTGCGCACCTGGATGAAGCGACCCTGTATCAGCGCTTCTTCCAAGTGGATGGCTCGACCACTCGTGAATATGGCGGCCTGGGCATTGGCCTGGCGATCTGCCGGCAGTTGATCGAATTGCTCGGCGGGCGCCTGACCCATCATTCCGAGCCGCGCAAAGGCAGCCGTTTCCAGTTGGAGGTGGCCGTCATTGCGGTGCCACCGGAGCCGGCCCGGGCCGTGGATCTGCACCGCGCACCCCAGGATTGCACGGTACTGCTGGTGGACGACAACAGCGTCACGCAACTGGTCTTGCGCGGCATGTTGCTCAAGCTCGGTTACCGGGTAAAAGTGGCAGACAGCGGCCCCGTGGCCCTGACCATGCTGCAGGATGGGGCGTTTGATGCGGTGTTGCTGGATGTGCCCGAGGATGGCTTCTCCCTGTGCTGCCAGATCCGGGCCTTGCCCGGCTGCGCTGAACTGCCAGTGATCGGCCTGAGTGACTCCCTGGGCGGCGCACGTCAGCATTGTCATGGCATTGGCCTTTCCGAGCAGTTGCTCAAACCAGTACGTTTTGAGCTGTTGCAGGCCGTATTGCAGCGGCGCCTGCTGTGCCCGCTAGAGGGCGAAAGCGCCGGCAGTTAGGCGCATATGCCACTTTTTTAAGCGCAGTGACGATGCTTAACTGAATTCAAGGCCTCAATCAGCGTGGCCTTTTATCAGGAGGCCCGTCATGAATCTGCACCAGTTCGCCGAAACCCACGACGTTACCAACCAGCCGCCGTCCCTGGACGGCGCCAATCTGTATCGCCTCGACCTGCCCCTGCAGGAATGGTCGCGGCGCTTTGGCGCGGGCTGGGCCGAGGCGCGTATCGATGCCTATGGCGCCTTGGCGGGCGGGCCGCTGATGGAGGCCGGGTTCCTCGCGAATCAGAACAAGCCGGTGTTCAGCAGCCATGATCGCTATGGTCACCGCATTGACCTGGTGGAGTTCCACCCGGCGTATCACCAACTGATGCGCACCGCCGTTGAACATGGCCTGCCGTCGCTGCCCTGGGCCCATCCCCAGGCGGGCGCCCATGTCGCCCGAGCGGCCCTGACCTACCTGCACAGCCAGGCCGAAGCCGGCACGGGCTGCCCGCTGACCATGACCTTCGCCTGCGTGCCGGCCCTGCGCCTGCAACCGGACCTGGCCGACACCTGGCTGGCAAAAATCCTCAACACCGAATATGACCCGCGCAACGTCGGCATCGCCCATAAGGCCGGCGCAACCATCGGCATGGCCATGACCGAGAAACAGGGCGGCACCGACGTGCGTGCCAATACCACCCGCGCTTACGCCGTGGGTGCTGGCGGTCCTGGCCAGCCCTATGAATTGGTGGGGCACAAGTGGTTCTGCTCGGCGCCGATGTGCGATGCCTTCCTGACCCTGGCCCAGACTGACAAGGGCCTGACCTGTTTCCTGCTGCCCCGGCACCGCCCGGATGACACGCGTAACCAGTTCTATATCCAGCGCCTGAAAAACAAACTCGGCAATTGCTCAAACGCGTCCAGCGAAGTGGAATTCCGGGGCGCCCTGGCCTGGATGATCGGCGAAGAGGGGCGTGGCGTACCGACCATCATCGAAATGGTCGCCATGACCCGTTTCGATTGCATGGTCGGTTCCAGCGCCTTGATGCGCCAGGCCCTGACCCAGGCCAGCCATCATTGCGCCCATCGTTCGGTCGGTGGCCGCGTGCTCATTGAACAACCTTTGATGCAAAACGTCCTGGCCGATCTCGCCCTGGAAAGCGAGGCGGCCCTGGCCTTGAGCCTACGCATGGGCCGGGCGCTGGACCATCTGGGGGATGAGCAAGAAGCCAAGTTCGCCCGGTTGGTGACAGCCGTGGGCAAGTATTGGATCTGCAAGCGCGCGCCGGCCATGATCAACGAAGCCGCCGAATGCATGGGCGGCGCCGGGTATGTCGAAGACAGCATCTTGCCGCGCCTGTTCCGTGAGGCACCGGTCAATTCAACGTGGGAAGGTTCTGGCAACGTGCAATGCCTGGACGTGCTACGGGCGTTGTCGAAAGAGCCAGGGGTGCTGGAGACATTGTTCGTCGAATTGGGCGATGGGCATGGCGATAAGCGCCTGGCGCGGCATATCGAGCAATTGAAGTCGGCGTTTATGGACACCCAGGACATCCAGTACCGGGCTCGGCAACTGACTGAGGACATCGCCGTGGCGTTGCAGGCCAAGTTGTTGCTGGAGGCGGGCAACGCCAGTGTCAGCGATGGGTTTATCGGCAGTCGGTTGGGTGAGTCGTCGGGGCGGGTGTATGGCACCTTGCCACGAGGTGTGGATGTGCAGGCCATCGTCGCCCGCTCAACCCCTGCCTAAACGTGATCCCATGTAATTGGAGCAGGCAAGCCTGCTCCTACATTTGAACGCATTCCAATTCAGAGGTGGTTAGGTCGGCCTGTGGATAACCAGGCATGCCAATTCAGAGTTTGCGTCTGGCGGCGATGCAGGCAAGATGAAGGCCTGCACGTCAGAACACAGGATGCTTACCGTGACCGAAGCTTTTGTTGTCGTCCAAACTGCCGAAGAGGCCGTGGATCGGCTGGCAGCTCTGCATGAGCGAGCCACCGGCGCGCTCAACCAGGCTCTCAAGCAATACCTCAAGGATCGCGTCGAGCCCGACGCCGCACAACGTGCGCTCTTTCGCTACCCCGAACTGCGGCTGACCTACCACTGCCATGGCGAAGTCCCACAGACCACTCGCGCTTACGCCAAGGTGCAGTTGCCGGGCACCTACAGCGTCACCGTCACCCATCCGGCGGCGTTCCGCAAATACCTGCTGGAACAACTGGTGCCACTGATGCACGACTTCACCGTGACGGTGGAGGTGGGCGTCAGCCAGCAGAATATCCCGTACCCGTACGTGGTGGAGCAGGGCGACGAGTTGGCCGGCTCCGGCGTGACCGCAGCGACCCTGGCGCGGGTGTTCCCGAGCACCGACCTGTCCGCCGCCACCGATGGTATCGCCGATGGTCTGTATGACTGGGAAAACACCGATCCGCTGCCCCTGGCCCTCTTCGATGCGGCCCGCGTGGATTTCTCCCTGCGCCGCCTGGTGCACTACACCGGCAGCGATTGGCGGCATGTGCAGCCGTGGATTCTGCTGACCAACTACCACCGTTACGTCGACCAGTTCATCGTCCATGGCCTGGAACAATTGCGCAGCGACCCTCGCTTTATCCGCATGGTATTGCCGGGCAACGTGATCATCGAAAAAGGCATGGACCATGGCGAAGCGTCTGCCATTGCCGCAGGCGTGGTCTGGCACCGTTATCAGATGCCGGCCTACCACTTGCAGGCCAGCGACGGCCATGGCGTGACCCTGGTCAACATCGGTGTCGGCCCGTCCAATGCCAAGAACATCACCGATCACTTGGCGGTGTTGCGTCCCCATTGCTGGCTGATGATCGGTCACTGCGGTGGCCTGCGCCAATCCCAGACCATCGGCGACTATGTGCTGGCCCATGCTTACATGCGGCGCGACGGCATTCTCGACCGCGTGGTGCCGCCGAACATCCCCATCCCGGCGCTGGCCGAAGTGCAGATGGCGTTGCAGCAAGCGGCGGCCAACGTCACCGGCGAGAAGGGCGAAGAGCTGAAAAAACGCCTGCGCACCGGCACCGTGTTGACCTACGACGACCGCAACTGGGAGCTGCGCTGGGCCCAGGAACGGCCGTTGATCAACCTGTCGCGTGCGGTGGCGGTGGATATGGAAAGCGGCACCATCGCCGCGCAAGGCTACCGTTTGCGGGTGCCTTACGGCACCTTGCTGTGTGTGTCGGACAAGCCGCTGCACAGTGAAATCAAGTTGCCAGGTTCGGCCAACGCGTTCTATGAGCGGGCCGTGAGCCAGCACTTGAAGATCGGCATCGAGGCGGTGGACTTGTTGCGCACCGAGCTCAACTCGTTGCATTCGCGCAAACTGCGCAGCTTTGACGAGCCGCCGTTCCGCTAAATAGCAGGGTGGTTATTTAACGGTCAGGCCACTAGCATGGTCGGTCCTGACCGTTAGATATTCCGTTGCCATGTCCCGTCCTGCCCGTCCCGACTCGCGCCGCCCTGGCGTGAAACCTCCACATGCCGCTGCTCGCCGTGTCGCCAAGGCGCCGCCGGCCGAGCCGAAGTTGATCCTGTTCAATAAACCCTTCGACGTGCTGACCCAATTCAGTGACGAAGGCGGGCGCGCGACCCTCAAGGATTTCATTGATATCCCCGGCATCTACCCCGCCGGGCGCCTGGATCGGGACAGTGAAGGCCTGTTGCTGCTGACCAACGATGGCCAGTTGCAGGCGCGGATTGCCGACCCCAAGCACAAACTGGCAAAGACCTACTGGGTACAGGTGGAAGGCGAGCCCACCGAGGAGCATCTGCAACGCCTGCGCGCGGGGGTGGAGTTGAACGACGGCATGACGCTGCCGGCCCAGGCCCGGCGACTGGAGGAGCCAGAACTGTGGCCGCGCAACCCGCCGGTGCGGTTTCGTAAAAACCTGCCGACCTATTGGCTGGAACTGGTGATTCGCGAGGGACGCAACCGCCAGGTGCGGCGCATGACCGCCGCCGTGGGCTTGCCGACCTTGCGCCTGGTGCGGGTGAAAATCGGTGATTGGTCGATTGAAGGCCTGGACCAGGGCCAATACCGCGAAGTGCCGGCGCGCTTATAACGCCCCGGATTCGATAAGGCCGATCACCACGCTCTTGATGATGAACGCGGCCACGCCCAGGCCCAGCACGAAGAACAGAATCATCGAGCCAAAGCGCCCGGCTTTGGATTTCTTCGCCAGGTCCCAGACGATAAAGCCCATGAAAACGATCAGGAGGGTGACCAGTCCGGTCATCATCCACTCTTCAAACAGCACGGGGTCAATCGAATTCATTGGGCAGTTTCCGACAAAGGCAGGCGCGCAGTATAAGGCAAGGCGGCAGGTGCAACGTTGACCTGCGTCGGTGCGTCGCACCCAGGTGTCACTGCCTGAGCGCGCTCAAAATGTGGGAGCTGGCTTGCCTGCGATAGCGGACTGTCAGCTGGCATATCAGCGACTGAAATTCCGCTATCGCAGGCAAGCCAGCTCCTACATGGGTTGGGTGGTGAGTCTTAGGTACGCAGGTGAGTCAACGGCAACTCGGTGCTGTTAAGCACCTGGTTGAGCACGAAGCTTGAGCGCACGCTGGTCACCCCTTCAATCCGGGTCAGGTGGCCCAGCAGCAGTTTCTGATAGTGATCCATATCCGGCACCACCACTTTCAACTGATAGTCGGCATCCATCCCGGTGACCAGGCTGCATTCCAGTACTTGCGGCAAGGTGCGGATGGCCGCTTCGAAGTTCTCGAAACGCTCGGGGGTGTGTCGGTCCATGCCGATCAACACGTAGGCCGTGAGGCTTAGGCCAAGCATCTTGCGGTCGAGCAGGGCGACCTGGCGCGAGATATAGCCGTCGTCTTCCAATTGCTTGACCCGGCGCGAGCAGGGTGACGGCGACAGGCCGATCCGCTCGGCCAGCTCCTGGTTGGAGATCCTCGCGTCGCGCTGTAATTCCGCCAAAATACTCAGGTCGTATCGGTCAAGTTTGCTCATGGGGATGGCCTTTGTCGTAACTATTGCTGTGAATTATCTATCCAGGGTTAAAAATTGCGCAAGCACTGTTTATTGACGCAATCTTCGCAATCATCTGTCGGCGCCTCACGCCTATGATTACCAACAGAATCACTGCCCGGACATAGAGTCCACTGCAGCCCGCCCAATCAGGCCGGCTGCGGCCCGCCAACCCCACCGGGTTGGGCCGGCCCCCGGGCTGCACACTGTCCACAAGACGGCGTGAGGTGAGCCAACGTCATAAGCGTTGAGCCAGGACGAAGTTCTCAAGGGGCGACCGACGGGTCGCCCCTTTTCTTTTGCCGGCGAAAATTGTTCTGGCGACTGATAACCTGTTGCAGAACCGGGCCCGGCTTTTCCAGTCTCATGCACAGGCCCTAATCCGCAGTGAGGAATAGCATGAAGCGCATCTGGCGTTTGGCAGGTGTAGGGGTGTTGATGGTCACCTTCGGCACGCAGTTGATGGCCGACGAACGAGACAACTCACCACGGCAGGGGCAAGGCCCGCAGGGCGGTGACGGGCAGCGAGAGCGAGGGCATTCAGCCAACCCGCCGCGCCCGGAGCACATCCAGCCAAGCCCGCAGGGTGAGCGCGGCGGCCAGAATGGCCAGTGGCAGGCGCGTCCGCAAGGCTACGAAGCACCACGCCCGGCGCCACAGGCCGGTAGCAAACTGCCAATCCAGGGCCGGCCCGATTCTGTAGGCCAGACCCAGGAGCCGCGCCAGGGCAATTACCGTGACATTCCCAGGCGCAACGACGGCAACCCGCATTGGCAAGCCGGCGGCCCCGGCTCGCGCCCAGGCTACAACGGCCACCCCAATGACAATCGCTGGCCAGGCCGCCCCGACGGGCATGGCAATGGCTGGGGCCCCGGCCCGCAATATCGGCCGGGCTACACGGTGGACCGCTTCCCCGACCGCAATTACCGCGTGCCCTATCGCGGCCAGGATTATTTCTTCTCGGGTGGTTATTGGTATCGGCCCCAAGGCCCGCGCTATGTAGTGGTCGCGCCACCCTACGGGATTCGTGTGCATTACTTGCCGGACTATGCGCGGGAAGTGTGGGTTGGTAGCGCGCTGTTTTTCCTCGCCGCTGGCGCCTATTACAGCTACGAGAGCAGTACCCAGCAGTACGTGGTGGTGCAACCGCCGGTGGCCAGCCTGCCGCCGCAGCCGGCGCCCCAGGGCAATGGGTATGACGTGGTGGCCTATCCCGCCAACGGTCAATCGCCTGCCCAGGTGCAGCAGGACGGTTACGATTGCTATCGCTGGGCGGTGCAGCAGAGTGGCTTCGACCCGCAGACCGTCACCTACGCGCCTGCGCCGGCGGTGGTGCAAACCTACCGCCAGGCCCAGGGCAACTGCCTGGGCAGCCGCGGCTATCAGGTGACCTACTAAGCCTTGTTGCCGGTGACCACTTCCAGCGGGTCGGCGTGCACCAGCACCTCGGCCCGTGGGTAGGCCTGATGGATGGCATCGGCGGCCTGGTCGCTGATGCCGTGGGCCACCGACAGGCTCAACTCTCCCGGTAACTCCAGATGCAACTGCACAAACCAGTGGTTGCCGGAAATCCGCGTGCGTAAATCATGGGCACCCAATACGCCGGGCACGCCACGGGCCAGTTCGAGCATGTGCTGGCTGACTTCGGCCGGCAGCTCCTCGTCCATCAGCACGGCAAAGCTTTCCCGGGCGATCTGGATCGCGCTCCACAAGATGTAGGCGGCGATCCCCAGGCCAAACCAGGCATCGACTTGATGCAAGCCAAAAGCCGCCAGCACCAGCGCCAGGAGGATGCTGCCATTGAGCAGCAGGTCCGACCGGTAGTGCAGCGAGTCCGCGCGCACCGCGTTCGAGCCGGTTTCGCGGATCACCCGGTGTTGCAAGATCAGCAGCGCCACGGTCAGCGCCAGCGACAGCACAATCACCGCGATACTCAGCCATGGCGCGCCCACCGGTTCCGGGTGCTGCAAACGCTGGTAAGCCTGGAAGGCGATCAACACTGCACTGCCGGCGATAAACAGCGCCTGGGCCATGCCCGCCAGGGATTCTGCCTTGCCATGCCCATAACGGTGATCGTCATCCGCCGGGCGCAGCGCGTAATGCACCGCCAGCAGGTTGAGCAGCGACGTCACGCCGTCGAGCAGCGAATCGGTCAGCCCGGCGAGCATGCTCACCGAACCACTGAACCACCATGCGACGGCTTTACCGATAATCAGGATGCTGGCCACGCCGACCGAAGCGCGGGTGGCTAGGCGCAAGAGGCGGGCGTGTTCGGTGCTGGTGCTCATGGGGCAGTCAAATCCTTACGCGGCAGGTTGCAGGCCCAGAGACGCGAGTTGTTGCACGCTACCCTTGAACTGGATCAGGCGTGGGTCGTCCAGCGGCAAGCTGCGGCCGGTTTCGTGTTCGATGATGGTTTGCAGCTTGGTGTTATCCACTTTGCCGTCGGCGCCGATGGCTTCTTGCAGCTTCTCGGGGGCCACTTGTGCGCTCTTGCCCGGCTCGAAGTAAATCGCGCCGGTGGCGAAGTCCACGCCAAAGGCGATCAGGCCGGGGATCACGTAGAACAGCAGGCCGACCGCATCGAGCACGGCAATCGCCGGGTCGATCTTGCCGCCGATCTGGCCACGGCGATCAGGATAGAAAATCGAACCGCAGGCCGTCAGTTGGCTCAACAGGGTGACGGCCAGAACACCGCCGATGACACGGGAAGCAATACGCATGGGATTCTCCTGAACTTGTATGGGGTGACTATAAAGCAGATCTACCGCGCGCCACCCCTCTAATGTGGGGGCCAGCGCCTACTTTTAGTCGCATTCCAATTGGAGGCGGCACTCCACCGATATCCAGCAGTTCGCCGTTATACTCGCCGCTCTGCCTTGGAGCCAGTATGAATTCGTTGCCAATCGATGATGTTTTACCCGCCTTGCGTGAAGCCTTGGCGACG
>NZ_MIFU01000094.1:0-60739 GCF_001855215.1 Pseudomonas sp. 06C 126
ACACGGCCATGGATGGCCGATCGCGGCGGGCCCACGGAGCAATGCCTGACTGCGGGCATGCCGAGCCTAGGCGAGGCACCGAGTGGTGGGGCAAGAGCCTTTTGGTTACTTTGGGGCTTTTCCAAAGTGACCCGCCGTCAGGGCGGAACCCTAAGTGGCCGTGACCGCAGCAACGGATATGTACACACACCAAGAAGATAGTTGTGTAGATACCTATGCCCCGCGTGATCGTTAACGACCTTCGCGAGCAAGCTCGCTCCTACAGGTTGGGCGGTGTGCAGGTTAGAGGGCGTTGAACAGCATCCCGCCGGCTACCACCACACACAGGCTGGCAAAGCCGATCTGCAAGGCCCGCGCCGGGACCCGCGACCCCAGGCGGCGGCCAGCGAGCATGCCGACGATGCTGGCAGCAATAAACACCCAGCCCATGGTGTCGATCACTACCCCGGCATGGAACGCGCCGACCACGCCGATCAGCGAGATCAGGCTGATCACCATCAACGACGTAGCAACGATCCCGCGCATCTGCACATCGGTCAGTTGCTTGAACGCCGGCACAATCAGAAAGCCGCCGCCCACGCCGAGCAGGCCCGATACCGCCCCCGTCACCGCACCCAATGCCGCCAGGGTCGCGGTGCATTTGGCGGTCCAGGAAAAGCGCCCGGTCTGTTGATCAAGCATGCAGTTCTTTTGCCCCCAGGAGGCTGCGCCATGGTCGCTGGGGCCGGCCTCGACCTTCTCGCGCCGCAGCATGCGCCAGGCCACCAGCACCATCAGCGCGCTGAACAGGCCCATCAGGATCTTGTCCGGCAACTGATGGGCGAAGAACACCCCCAGCGGCGAGAACAGCGCGCCCAGCAACGCGATCAACAGCGCCGCGCGGTAACGCACCAGGCCATGGCGCAGGCCATCAAGCGCACCGACTGCCGCGGCCGCACCGACCGCAAACAACGACACCGGCGCCGCTTCGGTCATGGTCAAGCCCAGCCCCAGCACCAACGCCGGCACCCCGAGAATCCCGCCCCCGGCGCCGGTCAGCCCCATCACCAAACCCATCATCACGCCAAAAAAACTTGCCAGCAGCATAGGGTTCTCTCACTCCACCTTGGCCAGGCGGGTCAGCCATTCGCGACCCTTGAGCATGCCGTTCCAGTAGAACCACGGCAGCAGTGTGGCCTTCAAGAACCACGCCGAACGCCGCGCCACGGTAGGGTCGAGGGCAAAGGTCGGCAACAGGCGGCCGCCATAACCAAACTCGGCCAGCACCACCTTGCCCTTCTCCACCGTCAGCGGGCAGGAGCCGTAACCGTCGTACTTGAGCGGCAACGGCGCCTGTTTGCGCAAGGCCAGCAGGTTCTCGGCCACCACCACGATTTGCTTGCGTACGGCGGCGGCCGTCTTGGCATTGCTGGTGGAGCACACATCGCCCAGGGCGAAGATATGGGGGTAACGCACCTGTTGCAGGCTGTGGGGGTCGACTTCGCACCAGCCGGCGGCGTCGGCCAGTGGGCTGTGGCGGATAAAGTCCGGCGCCACCTGTGGCGGCACGACGTGCAGCATGTCGAAGGACTTTTCTTCGATGCTGACATTGCCCTCGGCGTCCTTGACCTCGAACCAGGCCTTGCGCGCCGGGCCATCAACCTTGATCAGGTTGGAATTGAAGGCCAACCGCGCGCCATATTTTTCGACGTAGTTCATCAACGGCGGGACAAAGGTCGCCACGCCGAACAACGCGGCACCGGCCAGGTTGAATTCAACATCAATAGTGTCCAGGGCACCCTGCTTGAGCCAGTGGTCGCAAGACAGGTACATGGCTTTTTGCGGCGCACCGGCGCATTTGATCGGCATGGCCGGTTGGGTAAAGATCGCCTTGCCGCCCTTGAGCTGCTGCACCAATTGCCAGGTGTAGGGCGCGTGCTGGTAGCTGTAGTTGGAGGTGACGCCGTTGTGGCCCAGGGTCTGTTCCAGGCCCTCGATTTTCTCCCAGGCCAGGCGCAGGCCGGGGCAGACGATCAGGTTGTTCCAGGTCACACGCTGGCCACTGTCGAGCACCAGGGCCTGTTCGTCGGGCAGCAACTGGCTGACCGCCGCCTGCACCCAGGTCACACCATCGGGCAGCACCCGGGCCATGGGTCGCATGGTCTTGCGAATGTCATGGGCGCCGCCGCCCACCAGGGTCCAGGCCGGTTGGTAGTAATGGTCGGTGCTGGGTTCGATCAGGATGAGGTTCAACTGCGGGTCGCGCTTGAGCAGGCTGGCCAGCAGGCCGATGCCCGCCGAGCCGCCGCCGATGACCACGATATCGCCACTGATGGTCGGTCCCCAGTGTTGGTCGTTCATAGTCTTGGCCTTTGTTCTTCGACAATGCACACAAGGGTCGCTGCCGCATGGCGTCACGTCCCACTCACAATCGATCCTTTGCCTCGGATCGTTTGTTTCACTTAAGCTCGCAAGCCTATGTGGAAATCACCTTGAATGTAAGCTGCTATCAGCTACCCAGGACAACCGTCATGCCCGCGTTGATTCAATCCTTTCTGGACGAGGCGTCGTCGACCTACACCTACGTCGTCTATGAAACGCACGCCAGCCCCTGCGCCATCGTCGATTCAGTGCTCAACTACGACCCGGCCTCGGGGCGTACCGACACGGCCCAGGCCGACAAAGTGATTGCCTTCGTCCGTGAACGAGGCCTGCAGGTGCAATGGCTGCTGGAAACCCACGCCCACGCCGATCACCTGTCCGCCGCGCCCTACCTGCGCCGGCAATTGGGCGGCAAGATTGCAATTGGCCAGTCCATCAGCAAAGTCCAGGATGTGTTCAAGAACCTGTTCAACCTGGAGCCGGAGTTCCGGGCCGACGGGTCGCAGTTCGACCATCTGTTTGCTCCCGACGAGATCTTCCACATCGGCAACCTCAAGGCCCAGGCCCTGCACGTGCCTGGGCACACCCCGGCGGACATGGCCTACCTGATCGACGACCAGATGATCCTGGTGGGCGACACCCTGTTCATGCCCGAC
The DNA here is from genome assembly GCF_001855215.1 of Pseudomonas sp. 06C 126. Lineage (NCBI taxonomy): Bacteria > Pseudomonadati > Pseudomonadota > Gammaproteobacteria > Pseudomonadales > Pseudomonadaceae > Pseudomonas > Pseudomonas sp. 06C 126. The sequence continues at coordinate 3,018 of NZ_MIFU01000094.1, forward strand.
GTCGGCACCGCCCGCTGCGACTTCCCCGGCGGCGACGCACGCCAGTTATATGCCTCGATGCGCACATTGCTGGCCTTTCCCGGCGAGACGCGCCTGTATGTGTGCCACGACTATCCGCCTGAAGGCCGCGCGGCCAAATGCCTGACCACCGTGGCCGAACAGCGCGCGGGCAATATTCATGTGCATGACGGGGTGGACGAGGCGGCGTTTGTGCAGATGCGCACCCAGCGCGACGCCGGGCTTGGGATGCCGACCCTGTTGCTGCCGGCGATCCAGGTCAACGTGCGGGCGGGCAATATGCCGCCGGCGGAAGACAATGGCGTGACCTACCTGAAGATCCCCCTCAACCAGCTTTGATGCAGGAACTGGCTTGCCGGCGATGGTGGCCTGCCTGATCCACCGTCATCGCCGGCAAGCCGGCTCCTACAACGGTTTGCGTCAGGAGCCCAGGTTGATGCCATTGGCCGGCAGCGGCAGCGCCGTCTTGTAGCGCACCTGCTTGAGCGCAAAGCTGGAGCGGATGTTCGCCACCCCCGGCACCTTGGTCAGGAAATCCATCATAAAGCGCTCCAGTGATTGGATGGTCGGCACCAGCACCCGGATCAGGTAGTCCGGGTCGCCGGCCATCAGGTAGCACTCCATCACCTCCGGCCGGTCGGAAATCGCCCCCTCGAATTGTTGCAACGCCAGTTCGTTCTGTTTTTCCAGGCTGACGTGGATAAACACGTTGACGTGCAGCCCCAGCAAATCGGCATCCAGCAGCGTGACTTGGTCACGGATCAGGCCCAGTTCCTCCATCGCCTTGACCCGGTTGAAACACGGCGTGGGCGACAGGTTGACCGAGCGTGCGAGGTCGGCGTTGGTGATGCGGGCGTTCTCCTGGAGGCTGTTGAGAATCCCGATATCGATACGGTCCAGCTTGCGCATGAGACAAAACCACCTGTTTATTATGTTTATGCAGATTTTTTATCCTCAAATGATCTTATGCGCAACCAAACAGAGATAAATATTCTCCCCGGCCCGGCCTATGATTGTTGTAGGACAAGATTTCCCCTACCCGGGGACTGACTGTCAGCTAAGCGCGCCCACTATAAGAAATCCACAAGATCGAGCGTAGAAAGCCATGACCCAGCAATACGAACCGCTGCGCCTGCACGTTCCCGAGCCTTCTGGCCGTCCAGGTTGCAAGACCGACTTTACCTACCTGCGTCTGACCGACGCCGGTACCGTGCGCAAACCCGCCGTAGACGTAGAACCCGCCGACACCGCCGACCTGGCCAAGGGCCTGATCCGCGTGCTCGACGACCAGGGCCAGGCCCTGGGCCCGTGGGCTGAAGGCGTGCCGGTAGAGATCCTGCGCCGTGGCATGCGTGCCATGCTCAAGACACGGATCTTCGACAACCGCATGGTGGTTGCCCAGCGCCAGAAAAAAATGTCGTTCTACATGCAAAGCCTTGGCGAAGAAGCCATCGGCAGCGCCCAGGCCCTGGCCTTGAACGTTGATGACATGTGCTTCCCCACCTACCGCCAGCAAAGCATCCTGATGGCCCGCGAAGTGCCGCTGGTGGACCTGATCTGCCAACTGCTGTCCAACGAGCGCGACCCGCTCAAGGGCCGTCAGTTGCCGATCATGTACTCGGTCAAGGACTTTGGCTTCTTCACCATTTCCGGCAACCTCGCCACCCAGTTCGTACAGGGCGTGGGCTGGGGCATGGCCTCGGCGATCAAGGGCGATACCAAGATCGCCTCGGCGTGGATCGGCGATGGCGCCACCGCCGAATCGGACTTCCACACCGCCCTGACCTTCGCCCACGTGTACCGCGCGCCGGTGATTCTCAACGTGGTCAACAATCAGTGGGCAATTTCCACCTTCCAGGCAATTGCCGGCGGTGAAGCCACGACCTTTGCCGGACGCGGCGTGGGTTGCGGGATCGCCTCCCTGCGGGTGGACGGCAACGACTTCATTGCCGTGTACGCCGCCTCCGCCTGGGCCGCCGAACGTGCGCGGCGCAACCTCGGCCCGACCCTGATCGAATGGGTCACTTACCGCGCCGGCCCGCACTCCACCTCCGACGACCCGTCCAAATACCGGCCTGCCGACGACTGGAGCCACTTCCCGCTGGGCGACCCGATCGCCCGCCTCAAGCAGCACCTGATCAAGATTGGCCAGTGGTCCGAAGAGGAACACGCCACGGTCACTGCCGAGCTCGAAGCCGAAATACTCAGCGCGCAGAAAGAAGCCGAACAGTACGGCACCCTGGCCGGTGGCCAGATCCCGAGCGCCGCGAGCATGTTCGAGGACGTCTACAAAGAGATGCCGGAGCACTTGAAGCGCCAGCGTCAAGAGTTGGGGATCTGACATGAACGATCACAACAATAAAATCGAGTTGGAAACCGCCATGACCACTACCACCATGACCATGATCCAGGCCCTGCGATCGGCCATGGATGTGATGCTTGAGCGTGACGATAACGTGGTGGTATTCGGCCAGGACGTCGGTTACTTCGGCGGCGTGTTCCGTTGCACCGAAGGCTTGCAGACCAAGTACGGCACCTCGCGGGTGTTTGACGCACCGATCTCCGAAAGCGGCATCGTCGGCGTGGCCGTGGGCATGGGCGCCTATGGCCTGCGCCCGGTGGCCGAAATCCAGTTCGCCGACTACGTGTACCCGGCCACCGACCAGATCATCTCCGAAGCGGCGCGCCTGCGTTACCGCTCGGCTGGCCAGTTCACCGCGCCTTTGACCATGCGCATGCCCTGCGGCGGCGGCATCTACGGCGGCCAGACCCACAGCCAGAGTATCGAAGCGGTGTTCACCCAGGTCTGCGGCCTGCGCACGGTGATGCCGTCCAACCCTTATGACGCCAAGGGCCTGCTGATCGCCTCCATCGAAAACGATGACCCGGTGATCTTCCTCGAGCCCAAGCGCCTGTACAACGGCCCGTTCGACGGCCACCACGACCGCCCGGTAACGCCATGGTCCAAGCACCCGCAAGCGCAGGTGCCGGACGGTTACTACACCGTACCGCTGGATGTGGCCGCCATCGTGCGCCCAGGTTCGGCCGTCACCGTGCTGACTTACGGCACCACCGTGTATGTGTCGCAAGTGGCCGCCGAAGAAACCGGGATCGACGCGGAGGTCATCGACCTGCGCAGCCTGTGGCCGCTGGACCTGGAAACCATCGTCAAGTCGGTGAAAAAGACCGGCCGTTGCGTGGTGGTGCATGAAGCCACGCGTACCTGCGGTTTTGGCGCCGAGCTGGTGTCGTTGGTGCAAGAGCATTGCTTCCACTACCTGGAAGCGCCGATCGAACGCGTGACCGGTTGGGACACCCCCTACCCGCACGCGCAAGAGTGGGCGTATTTCCCTGGCCCGACCCGTGTGGGCGCGGCTTTGCAACGGGTCATGGAGGTCTGAATGGGCACGCACGTTATCAAGATGCCGGACATTGGCGAAGGCATCGCAGAGGTTGAGCTGTCGGTATGGCACGTCAAGGTCGGCGATATGGTCGTGGAAGACCAGGTGCTGGCGGACGTCATGACCGACAAGGCGATGGTGGATATTCCCTCGCCAGTCCACGGCAAGGTGATATCACTGGGCGGTGAGCCGGGTGAGGTCATGGCCGTGGGCAGTATCCTGATCAGCATTGAAGTCGAAGGCGCCGGCAATACCAAGGAGTCGGCGCTGTCGGCAGTGGTTGAGCAAGCCGCGCCGGCGCCCAAGGCCGACATCAAGGCACCGGTGGTTGAAAGCAAGCCGGCCGCCAAGCCGCTGGTGGCTGCGGCGCAAGCCCCGGTGGCCCGCGACGCCGATGAGCGTCCGCTGGCGTCCCCCGCCGTGCGCAAGCATGCGCTGGATGCCGGGATCCAGTTACGCCTGGTTCAGGGCTCGGGCCCGGCCGGGCGCATTCTGCATGACGACCTCGAGGCCTATCTGCAACAGGGCACCACGCGGGCCTCGGCGGGCGCCAACCCGTATGCCGAACGCAACGACGAAGAGCAGATCCCGGTGATCGGCATGCGCCGCAAGATCGCCCAGCGCATGCAGGACGCGACCCGTCGCGCTGCGCATTTCAGCTACGTCGAAGAGATCGACGTGACGGCCCTCGACGACTTGCGCGTACACCTCAATGAAAAATACGGCGCCAGCCGCGGCAAGCTGACGTTGTTGCCGTTCCTGGTGCGGGCGATGGTCGTGGCGCTGCGCGATTTCCCGCAGATCAACGCGCGTTATGACGACGAAGCCCAGGTCATCACCCGCCTCGGCGCGGTGCATGTGGGCGTCGCCACCCAGAGCGATGTCGGGCTGATGGTGCCAGTGGTGCGTCATGCCGAAGCGCGCAGCCTATGGGGCACCGCCGAGGAAATCACCCGCCTGGCTACCGCCGCCCGCACTGGCAAGGCCAGCCGCGACGAGCTGTCGGGCTCGACCATCACCCTGACCAGCCTCGGCGCGTTGGGCGGGATTGTCAGCACCCCGGTGCTGAACCTGCCGGAAGTGGCGATTGTCGGGGTCAACCGCATCGTTGAGCGGCCAATGGTGATCAAGGGGCAGATCGTGATCCGCAAGATGATGAACCTCTCCAGCTCCTTCGATCACCGGGTGGTCGATGGCATGGACGCGGCGCAATTCATCCAGGCCATCCGTGGCCTGCTCGAACAACCCGCCAGCCTGTTCCTGGAGTAAGGGCATGACTCAGACACTGCATACCACGCTGCTGATTATCGGCGGCGGCCCAGGCGGTTACGTGGCGGCAATCCGCGCCGGCCAACTGGGCATCCCGACCATCCTGGTAGAAGGCCAGGCGCTGGGCGGCACCTGCCTGAACATCGGCTGCATTCCATCCAAGGCGCTGATTCACGTGGCCGAACAGTTCCAGCAAACCGTGCACCTGAGCCAGGGTTCGGCCCTGGGCATCGACGTGGACGTGCCGACCCTGGATATCCGCAAGAGCGTGGAGTGGAAGGACGGCATCGTCGATCGCCTGACCACCGGGGTTGCCGCGCTGCTGAAAAAACACAAAGTCCAGGTCATCCACGGCTGGGCCAAGATCGTCGACGGCAAGACCGTGGACGTGGGCGACCAACGCATCCAGTGCGAGCACCTGCTGCTGGCCACTGGCTCGAAAAGCGTCAACCTGCCGATGCTGCCGATTGGCGGGCCGATCATCTCGTCCACCGAAGCCCTGGCGCCGACCCGGGTGCCAAAGCGCTTGATCGTGGTCGGTGGCGGTTATATCGGCCTGGAACTGGGGATTGCCTACCGCAAGCTCGGGGCCGAGGTCAGCGTGGTCGAGGCCCAGGACCGCATCCTGCCAGCCTACGACGCCGAACTGACGCAACCGGTGGCCGAATCCCTCAAGCAACTGGGGGTCAAGCTGTACCTCAAGCACAGCGTCACCGGTTTTGAGGGTGGCAGCCTGCAAGTACGCGATCCGGAGGGCGGCACCCTGGCCCTGGACACCGACCAGGTGCTGGTCGCCGTTGGTCGCAAACCCAACACCCAGGGCTGGAACCTGGAAGCCCTGGACCTGGCGATGAACGGTGCGGCGATCAAGATCGACAACCGCTGCCAGACCAGCATGCGCAACGTGTGGGCCATCGGCGACCTGAGCGGCGAGCCAATGCTGGCGCACCGGGCCATGGCCCAGGGCGAGATGGTGGCCGAGCTGATCAGCGGCAAGTCCCGGGAATTCAACCCGGCGTCGATCCCGGCGGTGTGCTTTACCGACCCGGAACTGGTGGTGGTCGGCAAGACCCCGGACGAAGCCAAGGCCGCGGGCCTGGACTGCATCGTCTCGAGCTTCCCGTTCGCGGCCAATGGCCGGGCCATGACCCTGGAGTCCAAGACCGGCTTCGTGCGGGTGGTGGCGCGGCGTGACAATCACCTGATTGTCGGCTGGCAGGCAGTGGGGGCTGGCGTGTCCGAGCTGTCCACGGCCTTTGGCCTGAGCCTGGAAATGGGCGCGCGCCTGGAAGATGTGGCGGGCACCATCCATGCCCACCCGACCCTGGGTGAAGCGGTGCAGGAAGCAGCCCTGCGGGCGTTGGGGCATGCCCTGCATCTATAAAAAGCGACACACCACCCTGTAGGAGCGAGCTTGCTCGCGAAAAGCTCAAGGGCGCCGCGTTTATTCTGGTCATACGCGCCATCGTTGACGATTCTCGCGAGCAAGCTCGCTCCTACAGGAACCGCATGTAACTGGAAGACCAGCAGCGGAATGAAGTATTGTTGCGCCCATCCAGAAATAAACCGAAAGCCTGCCTTCGACCAGGCGGTTGCGAAGAGATAGAGGGTGTCATGAGTAACGAAAGCATCAATTGGGACAAATTGGGTTTTGACTACATCAAGACCGACAAGCGCTTCCTCCAGACCTGGAAAGACGGCGCCTGGCAAGAAGGCACCCTGACCGACGACAACGTGCTGCACATCAGCGAGGGCTCCACTGCCCTGCACTACGGCCAGCAATGCTTTGAAGGCCTCAAGGCCTATCGCTGCAAGGACGGCTCGATCAACCTGTTCCGCCCGGACCAGAACGCCGCCCGCATGCAACGCAGCTGCGCGCGCCTGCTGATGCCGCAAGTGCCGACCGAAGCCTTTATCCAAGCCTGTAAGGAAGTGGTCCGCGCCAACGAGCGTTTCATCCCGCCGTACGGCACTGGCGGCGCGCTGTACCTGCGCCCGTTCGTGATCGGCACCGGTGACAACATTGGCGTGCGCACCGCGCCCGAGTTCATCTTCTCGATCTTCTGCATCCCGGTTGGCGCCTACTTCAAGGGCGGCCTGACCCCGCACAACTTCCTGATCTCCGGCTACGACCGCGCCGCGCCAAACGGCACCGGCGCCGCCAAGGTCGGTGGCAACTACGCGGCCAGCCTGATGCCCGGCTCCCTGGCGAAAAAAGCCAACTTTGCCGACTGCATCTACCTGGACCCGGCCACCCACTCGAAAATCGAAGAAGTCGGCTCGGCCAACTTCTTCGGGATCACCCACGACAACAAGTTCGTCACCCCGAACTCGCCGTCGGTACTGCCAGGCATCACCCGCCTGTCGCTGATCGAACTGGCCAAGACCCGCCTGGGCCTGGAAGTGGTCGAAGGCGACGTGCTGATCGACAAACTGGCAGACTTCAAGGAAGCCGGCGCCTGCGGTACGGCGGCCGTGATCACGCCTATCGGCGGGATCGAGTACAAAGACAAACTGCACGTGTTCTACAGCGAAAAAGAAGTCGGCCCGGTCACCCAGAAGCTCTACAAAGAGCTGACCGGTGTGCAGTCCGGCGACGTTGAAGCGCCGGCTGGCTGGATCGTCAAGGTCTAAGCCAACCCTGAATGCAGGAGCTGGCTTGTGTGGGAGCCAGCTCCCACACAAGCCAGCTCCCACATTTGTTTTGGGGTGGTTTCAGGATTTGGGCAGGTTCTGCGCAATCTTCTTGCCCATGCTGATCCTCGGTTCCACGCCATACCCCAGCGCTTCATAGAACCCCACGACCGCCTCATTGCCCGAGGTGATCTGCAGGTTGATCTTCAGGCAACCCAAGGCAATCAATGCCTGCTCCCCATGCCGCACCAACGACGCGCCCAGGCCTTGCCGGCGATAGTCGGGATGCACGGCCAACGAATACAACCAGCCACGATGCCCGTCGTAACCTGCCATCAAGGTACCGATCACGGCCGTCTTATCGGTAGCGACAAAGAACAGCCCATCGTCGACCGCCAGCTTTTTATCAATCGCCAACTCCGGCCGGTTATGGGCCGTGTCGTAGCCAAACGCCGCCTGCCATAACGTCGCGACCTGGGCACGATGCAAGCGGTCGCGGTAAGGCCCGATGGGGTGGCGGGACGACAATGCCTTCTCCATCACCAGGGTGCGCTCGTTGCCGTGGTACACGTCGCGCACGGTGTGGAACCCCAGCTTGGTATAGAACGGCTCGGCGGTCAGCGACGACGGTACGCTCAATACCGTGACCCCAGCCTCACGGGCCCGCTGTTCGATATCGACCATCAGTTGGCGGCCGATGCCCTGCCCTTGCAGCGCCGGGTTGACGAACACCGAACGCACGACATTGGCGTCCAGGGCGGCCGTGGCGACGATCAGTTGATCACGGATTGCCACCAGCACGGTGCGGCGGGCAAGCAAGTGCAGCACCGCCGGCGGTGTGAAGTTGCTCGCCACCCGGGCAATCACGTCCGCCGGGTAGTCGCCGGCGTTGCTGCTGTGCAGGGCGGCAAGGATGACCTGGCTGATACCTTCGGCATCCGAGGCTTGAGCGAGGCGAACGGCGGTAGACATGACTCCTCCTGACGGACAGCGTTATGACAGCCACCACAATACCTATGTGTGGGCTTGTGTGGGAGCCGGGCTTGTCGGATCGCCGCATCGCCGCGATGCAGGCACCTCGGTGTGTCAGTTACACCGCGGTGATGCTATCGCTGGCAAGCCAGCTCCCACACAAGCCAGCTCCCACATTTTGAGCGGCGCTCGACGCTACAGCCGATTCGGCTGCCATACCCCTCTTTTCAGCTTTCCCGGCTGGGCCACTCCCCTGTTTCAGCCGGGATTCTGCCGCCAGAGCGCACAAAATAGCCTCCATGCCCAACCCCATGGACCCGTGCCCCCATGCAAACCACCAATACTGTCCTGATGATCCGCCCGGCGCACTTTGCCTTTAACCCGGACACCGCGATCAACAACCGTTTCCAGCGCGCGCCCGCAGATCCGGTGGCCGCACAGCACAAAGCGCTGGAAGAGTTCGACGGATACGTCCAGACCCTGCGCCAGCATGGCGTGGAAGTGTTGGTGGTGCAGGACACGCCCGCGCCCCATACCCCGGATTCGATCTTCCCCAATAACTGGTGGAGCAGCCATGCCGACGGCAGCCTGGTGCTGTACCCGATGGAAGGCCAGAACCGCCGCCTGGAGCGCAACAAAGGCGTGTTGCAAGTGCTGGAGCAACGCTTCGCGATCAAACACACCATCGACTTCAGCCACCTGGAACAACAGAACATGTTCCTCGAAGGCACCGGCAGCATGGTCCTCGACCGCCAGCACCGCATCAGCTACGCCTGTCACTCCGGACGCACCCACCACGATGCCCTGCGCCAGTTCGCCGAGCGCCTGGACTATCAGGTCTGCGCCTTCCACGCCGTCGACCGCCATCACGCACCGATCTACCACAGCAACGTGATGATGAGCGTCGGCCGCGACCTGTCGGTGGTGTGCCTGGACGCGCTACCCCAAGCCCACGAACGCCTGGGCCTGGAACGTTCCCTGCGCGACACCGGCAAAGACATCCTGGCCCTGGACTTCGACCAGTTGGAAGCCTTCGCCGGCAACATGCTGGAGGTCCACGACCGCGACGGCCAGCCGCTGCTGGTGATGTCCGCCAGCGCCTGGCGCTCGCTCAAGCCGGCGCAGCGCCAGCATGTGGAGCGCCACACCCACCCGGTAGTGGTGAATATCGACAATATCGAACGCATCGGCGGCGGCAGTGCCCGCTGCATGTTGGCCGAAGTGCATCTGCCGGCCCGCGCCTCATTCCAATAAGGAGTTTTTCCATGACCCGTTATATCGACGTCAACGACCTCAGCTACCTGGTATCGCAAAAAGGCCTGCAAACCTGCATCACCGAGATGGCCGAGTACATCCGCGCCGACTACCTGCGCTGGAACGACTTTGAGAAATGCGCACGCCTGGCCAACCACTCGCCCGAGGGCGTGATCGAGCTGATGCCGGTCTCGGATGCTTCGCTGTATGCCTTCAAATACGTCAACGGCCACCCGAAAAACACCCAGAGCGGCATGCTCACCGTCATGGCGTTCGGCGCCCTGGGGGATGTGGACACCGGCAAGCCGGTGCTGCTCAGCGAGATGACCCTGACCACCGCGATCCGCACTGCCGCGACTTCGGCCCTGGTCGCCCGCTACCTGGCCCGCGACAACAGCCGCAGCATGGCGCTGATCGGCAACGGTTCGCAAAGTGAATTCCAGGCCCTGGCCTTCCATGCGCTGCTGGGCATCAACGAAATTCGCCTGTTCGATATCGATACCCAGGCCATGCACAAGCTGGCGAACAACCTCAAGGCCTTCCCGGCCATCAAGGTGACCCTGGCCGGTAGCGTTGCCGAAGCGGTCAAAGGCGCCGATATCGTCACCACCGTAACCGCCGACAAGGCCTACGCCACGATCCTTACCGACGAGATGATCGAGCCCGGCATGCACCTCAACGCCGTGGGCGGCGACTGCCCTGGCAAGACCGAACTTGACCGCCGTATCGTCGAGCGCGCCCGGGTGATCGTGGAGTACGAACCACAAAGCCGTATCGAGGGCGAAATCCAGCATATGCCCGAGGACTCGCCGGTCACCGAGCTGTGGCAGGTGATCAACGGTCAGAAGCCGGGCCGGGAAAACCCGCGCCAGGTCACCCTGTTCGACTCCGTGGGTTTTGCCCTCGAAGACTACTCGGCCCTGCGCTATGTACTGGATGTGGCCAAGGCCCTGGACGTGGGCAGCGAGTTGGAGTTGGTACCGGACCTGGCCGACCCCAAGGACCTGTTCGCCCGCCTGGCCCAACAACCGGCCGCACAGCACAAAAAGCGCGCCTGAAACCGCTCTGGCCTGCTGCTTTGCGCGAGCGGCGGGCCCCGGAGCCGGGTTTGAAAAGCCGATATGCAGGGTGTTGCAGCCGATTCTGCTGCAACCGGAGTTTTAACAGCGTATTCCGCGTGCCAACGCCTAGGTAAACGACACAAAAAACGCACCACCATGAAGCATTCTGAGCGCGACCAAAGAGTCAGCAAATGAATGCATGCCGCACCCTTTCTACTGCCCTGACATCAATTACAAAATATAGGGAAAACACCATGACTCCGCTCCGATCACTCATCGCCGCGCTGCTCCTGCCTTTGTGCGCCACCGCCGTCCAGGCCCAGGAATGGAAAGAAATCCGTTTCGGCGTGTTCCCCGAGTACCCACCCTTTGAATCCGTGGCCGCCGATGGCAGCCTGCAAGGTTTCGACATTGAATTGGGCAACGCCATCTGTGCCAAGCTCGAAGTCAAATGCACCTGGGTCAACAACGAGTTCGACGGCATGATCCCGGCGCTGCGTGCGCGCAAGTTCGACGCCATCATGTCCTCCATGGCCGTGACCCCGGCCCGGCAAAAACAGATCGACTTCAGCGACCGCCTGTTCCTCAGTCCCACCTCGGTGATTACCCGCAAGGGCGCTGGCTTCGGCGACACCCCGGAATCGCTCAAAGGCAAACAGGTCGGCGTGCTCCAGGGTTCGCTGCAGGAAGCCTACGCCCGTGCGCATTTGGCCAAGCTCGGCGCGCAGGTCAAGGCGTATCAGTCCCAGGACCAGAACTACGCCGACCTGCAAAACGGCCGCCTCGACGCGACGTTGACCGACAAGCTCGAAGCCCAGCTCAACTTCCTGTCCAAGCCTGAAGGTGCCGACTACCAGTCCGGCCCAGCCTTCAAGGACCCGACCTTGCCCCTGGACATTGCCATGGGCCTGCGCAAGAACGACCAGGAGTTGCGGGCGCTGATCAACAAGGGTATCGCGGCCATCCAGGCTGATGGCACCTACGCGCTGATCCAGAAGAAGTACTTCGGTGACGAAGACATCTACCACGAATAACGTCAGCAGATAGCCTCTCCCCCTGTAGGAGCGAGCTTGCTCGCGAAAAACGTCAACGATAACGCGTAAAGCCAGATTAAACGCGGTGCCCTTGAGTTCTTCGCGAGCAAGCTCGCTCCTACAAAAGGGACACCGTGCCCATCGAGATCTCCCCCCATGAATGAACTCCTCAACCTGCAAGGCTTCGGCCCGCTGTTGGCCCAGGGTGCCTGGATGACCATCAAGCTGGCGTTCCTCGCGCTGGTCCTGAGCCTGACCCTGGGCCTGGTCGCCGCCGGTGCCAAGCTGTCCAGCCATAAGCTATTGCGCATCCCGGCCACGCTCTACACCACTTTGATCCGCAGTGTGCCGGACCTGGTGCTGATCCTGCTGATCTTCTACAGCCTGCAACTGTGGCTCAATGACCTGACCGAAATGCTCGGCTGGAATTACTTCGAAATCGATCCATTCACCGCAGGCGTCATCACCCTGGGCTTTATCTACGGCGCGTATTTCACCGAAAACTTTCGCGGCGCGATGCTCAGTGTGCCCGTGGGCCAACTGGAAGCGGCGACCGCCTACGGCTTGAGTCGCTGGCAGCGCTTTGTGTTGGTGATGTTCCCGCAATTGATGCGCTTTGCGCTGCCGGGGTTGGGCAATAACTGGCTGGTGCTGCTCAAGTCCACGGCGCTGGTGTCGATCATCGGCCTGGCAGACCTGGTCAAGGCCGCGCAGAACGCCGGCAAGACCACCAATGACCCGCTGTATTTCCTGATCCTCGCGGGCCTGGTGTACCTGTTGATCACCACCCTCTCCAACCGCATCTTCAAACGCCTGGAACGGCGCTACAACGTCGGCATCAAGGGGGTCGCGCGATGATTGAACTGATCCAGCAATATGGCCTGGCGTACCTGTGGACCGATGGCTCGGGCTTTTCCGGAGTGGCCATGACCTTGTGGCTGTTTATCGTGTCGGTGATCCTCGGGTTTGTCCTGTCGATCCCGCTGGCAATTGCCCGCGTCAGCGAGCACTTCTGGCTACGCTGGCCGGTGGAGGTGTACACCTACCTGTTTCGTGGCACGCCGCTGTATATCCAGTTGCTGATTTGCTACACCGGCCTGTACAGCCTGCAAGTGGTGCAAGACACCGCCCTGCTCAATCAGTTTTTCCGCGATGCGTTGAACTGCACCCTGCTGGCCTTTGTGCTCAACACCTGTGCCTACACCGTGGAAATCTTCGCGGGGGCCATTCGCAATATTCCCCATGGCGAAATTGAAGCAGCGCGGGCCTATGGTTTACACGGCTGGCGGATGAACCTGTTCGTGGTGATCCCCGCCGCGCTGCGCCGCGCGTTGCCGGCCTACAGCAACGAAATGATCCTGATGCTGCACGCCACGTCCCTGGCGTTTACCGCAACCATCGCCGACATCCTCAAGGTGGCCCGCGACGCCAACGCCGAAACGTTCCTTACGTTCCAGGCCTTCGGCATTGCCGCGCTGCTGTACATGCTGCTGTCCTTTGCATTGGTGGGCCTGTTCCGACTGGCCGAACGACGCTGGATGCGCTTTCTTGTCCCGACCCGAGGCTAACCCATGAACCAGTCCGCACAGGCCCTGGCCGCCCATCCTGCTGATCTTGCCACCTCCCGCCCGACTGCTGTTGCTGCCAGTGCCAGCGTCAAGCTCAAGGTCGAAGACCTGCACAAAAGCTACGGCGAGCATGAAGTGCTCAAGGGCGTTTCCCTTAACGCCAGCAAGGGCGACGTGATCAGCCTGATCGGCGCCAGCGGCTCCGGCAAGAGCACAATGCTGCGCTGCATCAATTTCCTGGAACAACCCGACGCCGGGGTGATTACCCTGGATGGCATCAGCATTGAAATGCGCCAGGGCCGCGCCGGCGTGCAGGCGCCGCACCAGGCGCAGCTGCAGAACCTGCGCACGCGCCTGGCCATGGTGTTCCAGCATTTCAACCTGTGGAGCCACATGACCGTGCTGGAGAACATCTGCATGGCACCGCGCCGGGTGTTGGGCGTGAGCGCCGCCGAAGCGGAAAAACGCGCGCGGATGTACCTGGATAAAGTTGGCCTGCCAAGCCGGGTCGCGGATCAATACCCAGCGTTTCTTTCCGGTGGCCAGCAACAGCGGGTGGCCATCGCCCGGGCGCTGGCCATGGAGCCGGAGATTATCCTGTTCGACGAACCGACCTCGGCGCTGGATCCAGAGCTTGTAGGGGAAGTCCTCAAAGTCATACAGACGTTGGCCGAGGAAGGTCGTACCATGCTCATGGTCACCCACGAAATGGGCTTTGCCCGGCAGGTGTCCAGCCAGGTGCTGTTCCTGCACCAGGGCCGTGTCGAAGAACAAGGCAACGCCGAGATTCTCGACCATCCCAAGAGCGAACGTTTGCAGCAATTTCTCTCCAACCGCTTGAAGTGAATACAGAATCGACCATGGATACCAAGGCCAACGGACCCCATTCCTCCCCTGCGCTGGATCGCATTGATGAAGCCATCATCGATGTATTGCGCCATCAGGGGCGCATCACCTACGAGAAGCTGTCTTCGCTGGTGCACCTGACCCCCAGGCCCTGCCTGGAACGGGTGCGCAAGCTGGAGCGGCGCGGGGTGATACGCGGCTATGGCGCGATCATCGATGTGCAGATGGTCTCGCCGGGGTTGTCGTTGCTGGTGCTGGTGGCCCTGTCCAACCAGAGCGGGCGCTCGGCGCAAAAGGCCTTCGAAGCCTGCGTCAAGGCCTGCCCGCAAGTGTTCGAATGCCAACTGATCAGCGGCCCCTTCGACTACAGCCTGCGCATGCGCTGCCGGGACATGGAGCACTACCGCGTGCTGACGGAAACCTGGTTGAACAATGATGAGCTGCACATTGATAAATTGGTGGCCCATCCGGAGTTGGCGGTGGTGAAAAACACTGCGACTGAGTTGGCCTGACGCCATCCCCTATCGCGATGAAGATCCAATGTGCAAGCTGGCTTGTGTGAGGAGCTGGCTTGTGTGGGAGCTGGCTTGCCTGCGATAGCATCACCTCGGTACAACTGGATAGACCGAGGCGTCTGCATCGCAGGCAAGCCAGCTCCCACACAAGCCAGCGCCTACAGGTTCTAACCAGGCCCGCTTGAAATCCGCTTGCCGGGGCGCTCACCGATCAGCTTCGCCTGCCCATCCCGCTGCTTCCCCGTTCGTGCCTCGCTGATCAACCCCGGTATCAACTTGCCCTCCGGCAGATTCTTCCAGAACCGGCTCGGCAGATGCCCTTCCATGACTTTGGGATTCAACCGTGCCGGGTTGAAGATATGGCTGTAGTAGGTCAGCCACATGGCACTGTGTGGATCCTCGACATTCTGCGCCAACTGCTGCCATTGCTCCGGGCACTGGCGTTGATGGATCAACTGCTCACCGTCGTAATACACCCCATCCAGGGGCGTGGCGATCATCCAGCGATGGCGGCCCATGCGCCCGACAAAGTGCTGGCTGGCACTGTGCAAAATGTCGTGGGCCGGCTCGTGCCACGCCACGTACTCCGGCAACTGCGGGCCCGCCGCTGCCGGCAGGGCGATAAAACGTACAAACGCGTGCAGATGATGCGCTTCGCGACGCACCTGCTTGATCCGCCGCTGCAGCTCACTGCCCAGTTGATCCCCGGCCATCATTGCCGTGCGGTCACCATGGCTGACACGCCACAGCACTTCATACAGCAGGCTCCAGCGTTGTTCGCCGTGGTAACAGGCTGCGCTTTCCAGCAACTCCAGCAGCGCCTTGGGTATACGCGCCTGGAACGGGCCATTGTGCGCGGGGTAATGCTCGTCGGTGGCGAACAGATCCGCCACTTCCACTTCGCCCCAACTGACATGGCTGGGGTCGATCTGATGGCTGAGCAGCCAGCGCGCCTGCTCGCGCCAGGTACTGAACAGGTTGTCGCATTCCAGGCTGATCATCCCCACAACCCCATCTGTTGCGGTTGCGGGCGGTCGCGCAGTTGCTCGCGCAGCAGCACACTGGTGCTTTCCGCCTGCTGGGGATGGTAGTCGCTGGTGATGAAAAACGGCTTGGCCTTGGTCAACACGCAGCGCATGCGCGCCAGGTCCTCAAAGCGGATCTTGCGCTGCCGGCGCAGTTCTACCAGACGCTCGGTGGTGCGCAGGCCAATCCCCGGGATCCGTGCGATCAACGTCGCCTCGGCACGGTTCAGGTCCAGCGGGAACACCTCACGATGCTCCAGGGCCCAGGCCAGTTTGGGGTCGATATCCAGCGCCAGATCCCCCGGCCCGGCGAACAGTTCATTGGCGCGAAAGCCATAACTGCGCAGCAGGAAATCCGCTTGATACAACCGGTGCTCGCGCATCAACGGCGGCGCCGCCAGGGGCACGCTTTTCGGGCTATTGGGGATCGGGCTGAACGCCGAGTAATAGACCCGGCGCAACTTGAAGTTGCCATACAACGCTTCGGCACCGTGGAGGATGGTGCTGTCATCCGTGTCATCGGCACCGACAATCATCTGCGTGCTCTGCCCCGCCGGCGCAAAACGCGGTGAACGGGGCTCGTTGAGCACGGTTTGCTCGCCGGTGAAAATCGTCTGCATCGCCTGCTTGATCGAGCCGATCTGCTTCTCTGGCGCGAGGATCTGCAGGCTCTTATCGGTGGGCAGCTCAATGTTCACACTCAAGCGATCGGCATAACGCCCGGCCTCGGCGATCAATGCAGGATCGGCTTCGGGAATGGTCTTGAGGTGGATGTAACCGCGAAAGTCATGCTCCTCGCGCAACAGCTTGGCGACCCGTACCAACTGCTCCATGGTGTAGTCCGCCGAACGGATGATCCCCGAGCTGAGAAACAAGCCACTGACGCAATTGCGCCGGTAGAAGTCCAGGGTCAGGCTCACCACCTCCTCCGGGTTGAAGCGTGCACGGGGCACATCGCTGGAGCGGCGGTTGACACAGTATTGGCAGTCGTAAAGGCAGAAATTGGTCAGCAACACCTTGAGCAACGACACACAGCGCCCATCGGGCGTGTAGCTGTGGCAAATGCCCATGCCATCGCTCGACCCCAGCCCGGCCTTGCCCTCGGAACTGCGCTTGGGCGCCCCGCTGCTGGCGCAGGACGCGTCGTACTTGGCGGCATCGGCGAGGATGCTGAGTTTTTCGATCAACTGCATGGCGGGCTACCGGATACTGTATTTTTGTACAGTATCAGCAGCGACGCGTGCTATTCAAGGACAGATAGGCGAACGGTAGAACAAATCACTGTAGGAGCCAGCTTGTCGGCGACAAGGCCCGCAGACGTGCGGCGTACCTTGGAACGCCATCGCCGGCAAGCCGGTTCCTGCAGGGGCTCGGTGTCAGGTCTTCAATCGTCGCGTGTCAGCACTTCCAGCAACTCAATCTCGAAATGCAGGTTGCTATGGGGTTGGATATGCTTGCCCATCGTTCGCTCGCCATAGGCCAGATGCGCCGGCACAAACAGCTTGCGCAGCCCGCCGACCTTCATCCCGATCAGGCCCTGGTCCCATCCCTTGATCACACGCCCTGTTCCAATCACACACTGAAAGGGCTTGCCCCGCTCCCAGGACGAGTCAAACACCGTACCGTCTTCCAGGGTGCCGGTGTATTGGGTGGTAATGAGTGCACCCTTGACCACGGTTTTACCGTCGCCTTGGCGGATGTCGGTGATTTGCAGTTCGTCGTTACTCATGGGGGTCTCGTAGGGTTCACACTGGCCGGCTTTTTCCCAGAATCCAGGGGCTTTGGCAAGTGCTCTGTAAAGGATCCAGACTACACCACAGCCAGAAGCACCTGACTTAACCCCGTCCGTTTTTTCCCCTCTTATAAAAAACCAACCACCCCGGTTGCATAAAAATAAG
Organism: Pseudomonas sp. 06C 126; assembly: GCF_001855215.1. Lineage (NCBI taxonomy): Bacteria > Pseudomonadati > Pseudomonadota > Gammaproteobacteria > Pseudomonadales > Pseudomonadaceae > Pseudomonas > Pseudomonas sp. 06C 126. The sequence continues at coordinate 20,513 of NZ_MIFU01000094.1, forward strand.
AGGTCATCCCAATGAGCGAACCAACAAGCCCTGTCCGTATCGCTGTCGTGCAGTTCGATCCCCAGGTCGGCCTGGAGAATCGCGAAAGCAATCTGCGCCGCAGCCTGGCGTTGGCCGCCGAGGCTGTCAACGGAGGGGCTAACCTGATCGTGTTGCCCGAGTTGTCGAACTGCGGCTACTTTTTCAACAGCCGTCAGGATGCATTCGAGCATGCCGAGGTTGTTCCCGGCGGGGCCAGTGTGCGGGCCTGGATGACGTTTGCCGCCACGCATCAGGTGTATCTGGTGGCGGGCCTCAACGAGATCGATGGCCGGCAGTTGTTCAATACCGCCGTACTGCTGGGGCCGGATGGGTTGATCGGCAAGTACCGCAAGGCCCATTTATGGAACCTGGAGAAGCTCTGGTTCACCCCTGGCAACCTGGGCTTTCCGGTGTTTGAAACGCCTATCGGGCGGATTGGCCTGTTGATCTGCTGGGACATCTGGTTCCCGGAAGTACCACGTCTGCTCAGCCAGCAAGGCGCCGATATCATTTGCAGCCTCAACAACTGGGTGTGGACCCCGCCTCCGCTGTTCGACGAGGCCGGCAAATGCATGGCGTCATACCTGACCATGACTGCCGCCCACGTCAATAATGTGTTTATCGCTGCCGCCAGCCGCATCGGTGAGGAGCGCGATGCGCGTTACCTGGGGTGCTCGCTGATTGCCGGGACCAATGGCTGGCCTATCGGCAAAGTGGCGTCGGCCGACCGCCAGGAAATCCTGTTCGCCGATATCGACCTGACCAGTGCCCGCAGTGCGCCGATCTGGAACAGCCTCAACGACCTGCAACGTGACCGACGCAACGATCTTTACGATCAGATGCTCGGGTACTCCCAACATCCCGCCCTGCCACGCTGAAGGGAGGGCAGGTCATGGAAAATCTGTTCATGAAGCCCGGAACCGGGCGGTCGCGGGTCGATAAGACGATCATCGCCTTGGTACTCACCAGCGCTTTGTTGATCCTCTGGACGGCATTCACGCATCAAGGCTCCTGGCCCAGTTACGGCGATATGGTGGCCAGTTTTCCCGAGCCAATGGCCTGGCTGCGCTGGGTATTGGGGGATATCAGCGAGGTGGCCTTCTACAAGCATGAACTGGCCTCCCTCGGGTTGCTGGTGGGCGCGTACCTGGCCTGGTGGGCCAGCCGCACCGGCAAGCGCTGGCAAGGCTTTGCGATTTGCTACGGCAGTGGACTGTGGCCGTGGCTGGTGACCAGTTCCCTGCTGGGCCTGTTGCTGAGCAACCTGCTATGGGGGTGGACGGTCACTGCCGAGACCTGGCAGCCCACCTTCGCCGCGTTTGTTTCACTGCCCGCAGCGATGGTGCTGATGTTTGGTGGCGGCTGGAAGGTCACCCTCAACGGTGCGTTGTTGGGCGCGCTGCTGGTCACGCCGATGTGCTTGCTGATCGTCAATTTTGTCTGTGTACCGCTGGATTTGCCGGCGGTGATTGGCAACGTGCTGGGCATGGCGGCGGGCAGCGTGATTGCCTTTGTCGTGTGTCGTCGCGTACCGATTCTTGTGCGTTCCGACTATCTCGCTCCAGACAAACCGCTTGCGCCCAAACCACCATCCTATGGCCTGGCCTGGAGCTTGCGCAGGGTCTTGGCGGACTTTTCCGAAGCGCCGTTCTTTGGCAATGAGTGGGCCAGCCTCGGCCTGCTGGCGGGAGTCCTGCTGGCGTATGCCTTGAATCCCGTGAGCGCTGCCTATGGCTCGGGGCTGGTGCTGCAACTGGTAGGCGCCCAGGCGCTGACATCGGCATTGGGCGTGCTGATCTGGCGCAGTCAGTGGATCAAGCGCGGTTGGTATCCCACCTATGTGCCGTTGGTATCGGTGGTGCCGGCGGCGGTGTTGACCCATGGCGGGAGCTGGATGGTGGTCGGTTCAAGTGCGTTGCTTGGCGCATTGGTTGCGCCGCCCCTGGCCTGTGCCATTGCGGGACGACTTGCGCCCCACTTTCATCCGTACATTGGCAATGTGCTTTCGATGGCACTGAGCACCTTGCTGATCGTGCCCCTGGTGGGAAGACTGGTCGCGTAAACGAGCGGGTACGGCTCCCGGGCCTTACCCACTCCACACATTACAACCACCGCCAAAACCGCCCCCAGAACCCCCGCTCCAGATCCGCCTTGCACCCCGCATACTGGCGCGCATATAGATCGGAACGGGCCTTGACCTTGCCGGCAACCGGCAACAACCAGGCCTTGCTGGCATAGGTGCGGTTGCGGTAGCCGCCCCAGCCTTCGTGGTAGTTCAGGTACTGGCCGTAGGCGTCGTATTTGTACACGCCGTTGATGGTGGCGGTCTTGTCCATGTACCAGCCGACAAAGTCGATGGCATCGTCGAAGTCCTGGCGGCTGGCCCAGTTGCGGCCGGTGCTTTTCTGGTAGTCGCCCCACACTTCATCCTTGGCCTGGGCATAGCCGGCGGCGGTGCTCACGCGGCCCCAGGGGATGATCCACAACAGGTATTTGCGCGGGGTCTTGGCGTTCTGCCGGAAGCCCGATTCCTGGTACATGATGGCGAACGGTATCTGGATCGGCACACCCCAGCGTTTCTGGGTGACTTTGGCCGCGTCGTACCAGTCGTCCTTCTCGCGGAAGATGGCGCAGAGGTCATCGGGGGAGCGCGGCGGTGAGGTACCGCACGCCGCCAATAAGGTGGTGAAGAGCAGGAGGGCTGTGGTTTTTACCGGGGTCAAAAGCATACCTTTGCGTGAGCGCGAAAAAAGCCGACAGTTTACGCGCTCACGCAAGGTGTTGTGGTCATGACATCAATTGGCCTTGATCAAGCCAATGGCACTTTGCGGGTCGAAATGGCCAGGCGACCGATGCCAAAGCTCAATGCCGCGCCCAGTACCAGCATCAACAAGGTGCTCCACGCCGCGCGGGACAGTTGCTTGGCCGCCACTTCACCCGCTTCACGGGCCTGTTGTTCAGCTTGGGCCTTCAGCTCTTGGACTTTCTGCACAGCCTGTTGGTAGGCCTGGGCATAGTTCTCGACAATCTGGCTGGCCTCGGCCTGGCTCTTGCCGGTGCGGGCGGCGACGATGTTGACCAGCGCCTCTTTGTCTGCCGCGTTCAACGCAGGTTCACCGGAGGCTTTGACGCGTTCGAACCACTGCTTGAGTTCGGCCGCCGCCTGGGCTGGATGGGTGGCTGCATCAGTGGCTGCTTGCTGGCCGTCTGCCGCTGCCTGGTCCGCTTTTTGCTCGACATTGGCGGGATCCAGTTCTGCCTTGCCGCTTTGCTTGAGCAAGGTGTCGAGCTCGCCCTGCAGGCTGTCCCAATCCAGGCTGATACCCTTCTCGTTCAACTGCTGCTTGACGCTATCGCTGATGCCGGGGGCTACCGCCGCAATCCCGCTGCCGGCCACCGACAGGCCTTTGCCCACCACATTGCCTGCGGCGCCCACCACGCTGGTGGCCAATGCCGCCAGCAGCCAGGTGGTGAGCAAGGTGGTGATGGTCCAGCTCAGGACACCATGCAAACCTCCACGATCCGGAGCGGTACGTCCGGCGACAAAGGCGCCTACGCCAATCGCCAGCAAGGTAGAGACAAACAGCCAGATCCCGGCGCCGGTGCCAAAACCGCTCAGCGGGTTGCCGGCCGCCATTGGGTCGACCGCACTGGCGCCGATGGCAGTGCCCAGTACGCTCAGCACCAGGTAGGTCACCAGGGCAATTGCACTACCGGCCAGGACTGAGCCCCAGGACACGCGAAACGGCGAGCGGTTGGTTTCATAAAGAGTGGTCATGATCGTTCCTTGGACAAATGAGTAGGCCTTCAGTGTGTCCAGACCGGTGGCTACGGTCTCGGCACAAATGCACTAGGACGGCTGGTGCATTCGCACCCCGCCAGGGTGATTGGCTCTGCACTATGCTCAGGCTCTGTTGTCGTACCCCACATGTGCCAGACACGCCCTGTTTTGTAAGAGCGAGCTTGCTCGCGAAGAACCTGAGGGCGCCGCGTTCTTCCAGGGCGCGCGCGTTACCGTTGGAGACCTTCGCGAGCAAGCTCGCTCCTACAAGAGACACGGTTGTCCTTATCTACCCATTTTGGAGAAAGCATGAGCCAGGCCGTCCTCGCCCAAGAAACCAATCGCCGCCAATTGCAGCAGATCATTTCCGGCCTGTCCGACGGGGTGATTCTCGCCGAACTCGACCAGAGCATTCTGTGGGCCAACGATGCTGCGCTGACCATGCATGGCCTGGACGATATTGCCGGGCTTGGCGCCAATACCGCTGAATACGCCGAGCGTTTTGCCCTGCGCTACCGCAACAACCACCCGCTGCCCTTGGAAGCCTATCCACTGAGCCGAGTGGCCAACGGCGAAGAGTTCAGCGATGTGGTAGTGGAAGTCACGCCCACTGCCGACCCCGACCGCACCTGGGTCCATCGCCTGCGCAGCCTGGCGCTCACCGACAGCGCCGGCAAGCCGGAACTGCTGGTGCTGATCCTCAGCGATGCCACCGAATGGGCCAGCGCCGAGCAGCGTTTTGAAAAGACCTTCAACGCCAACCCGGCGCCGGCGGTGATCTGCCGCTTGAGTGATTTGCGCTATATCAAGGTCAACCAGGGCTTCCTCGAAATGACCGGCTACAACCGCGACCAGGTCATCGGCCGTTCGGTGTACGAACTGGACGTGCTGGAACAGGCCGAGCGCAAGGAGTTGGCGATCCAGCGCCTGGGCGAAGGCGCGACCATCCCGCAGATGCAAGCCGAGCTGAAGCTGCCCGAAGGCGGCAGCAAGCTGGTGATTGTCGCCGGCCAGCCGCTGGATATGAACGATGAGGAATGCATGCTGTTTTCCTTCACCGATCTGGAGCCCCGGCGCAAGGCCGAAACCGCCCTGCGCCAGAGCGAGGAGCGGTTTGCCAAGTCGTTCCGCCTGACGCCGGTGCCAACCCTGGTTTGCGATGCGGGCAATCAGCAGGTGGTGGACGTCAACGATGCGTTCATGACCATCACCGGCTACACCAGCGAAGAGTTGATCGGCAAATCCATCAGCGATATCAACTTTATCGACAGCAGCGAGGCCTGCACGCAGTTGTTCGCCACCCTGGAAAAGGCCGGCAACCTCGAAGGCCAGGACCTGAAGATCCGCAAGAAAGGCCATGAGGTGATTGACTGCGTGGTGTCGGCCGACACCGTAACCATCCAGGACACCGCCTGTTACCTGCTGGTGATGATGAACATCACCGAGCGCAAACGCTCGGAGTTGGAGTTGGTGTCGGCCATCGAGGAAGTGATGAAGGACGCGTCCTGGTTCAGCCAGACGCTGATCGAAAAACTGGCCAACGCCAAGAGCGTCAACAGCCCCAACCAGCCGAACATCGCCTTCACCGACCTGACCGCCCGTGAGCGGGATGTCCTGGGGTTGATCTGTGAAGGCCTGGCCGACAAGGAAATCGCCTCGCGCCTGAAGCTGGCGCCCAATACCGTGCGCAATCATGTGGCAACGGTGTACTCCAAGCTCAACGTACACAGCCGCAGCGCCGCGATTGTATGGGCGCGGGAACGAGGGCTGTTTGCCGGCGAGCGACGGGTAAAAAAACCATGAACCAAGTGCAAATGCACTAGCCCTACCAGTGCAAATTCGCCTTATTGCGAGGGGATGGGCTGCATAACCTTGAAGGGTAGCCACAGGGTTTGACGCTCTGTGCCATGGCGATTGTTGCCCTTGAAGGAGACATCATGAAAAGTGAACAAATCAAAGGCCGCGTGGAAAAGGCCGTCGGCAAGGCCCAGGACTTTCTTGGCGACATGACCGATGACGAACAACTCCAGGCCCAGGGCGTAGCGCGCCAGGCGGCCGGCCAACTGCAACAGACCTATGGCGATGTGCTGGACAATGTCGGTGACTTCGCCCAACGCAAGCCGCTGGCCACCGTGGCAATCGTCGCGGGCGTGGGTCTGGTCCTGGGCCTGTTGCTGCGTCGTCGTTAATGGGGGCCGGCATGTTTACCTTGTCCCAACTGCGTAACTGCATCGAAGAAGCCTTGTTGCCGCTGACTTGCGAGTTCACCCTGTGCCGCGATTCGTCACTGACGTTGAAGGTATTTGATGCCGAGAGTGGGCGCGTGGACCTGGTGGTCACCGGGATCAGCGTGAACAAGCTCAAGACCCCGCAGGACGTCGCGACGATGGTCGAAGAATTGCGCTACGAATTGCACAGCAACACCGTGGGCGGTGCCATCTCCATCTGACCCCGCCCCTTTGTAGGCACTATCCCCTGTGGGAGCGGGCTTGCCCGCGATAGCGGCGGCTCAGTCAAAGATGCATTTACTGACAGGCCGCAATCGCGGGCAAGCCCGCTCCCACAGGGACGCAGTCGTTTACACAGGGGGTGGGATGTCAGGGCGCGGCTTCAACGACGCCCCGATAAAGTAGAACAGCCCCCCGGCCACGATAAACCCGGCCAGCATGTAGAACATGTAGTGCGCCGGCAGGCTGGCCAGCACCAGCCCGCACAACACCGGCCCCAGCGCGGCGCCGAGGTTGGAGAGGTTTTGCGCGCCGTAGTACATGCCCCGCAGGTGGTCCGGGGCGATGCGGTCGATAAACATGTACTCGGCGGGGAACACGATGATTTCGCCCACGGTAAAGATCGCCATCGACACCACCCACCACCACACGCTGGTGGACAGCGCAAAGCCGATCACCCCCACCATGAACATCGCCAGCCCCAGGAGCAGCCAGCGGCTCAGGTGACGGTGGCTGATCTGCCGGCCAATCACGTATTGCAGGGCGATCACCAGCAGTGCGTTGGTGGTCAGGATGGCGCTGATTACGGTGTAGGTGTATTCGGCGTCCGAGGTGGTCACCAGGTACTGCGACAGGTAGGCGGTAAACTGCCCGAACACCACCGCGCTGAGCAGGCCGCCGAGGGTAAAGCACACCAGGCGATGATCGCGCAGCAATACCCGGCCCACCGCGAGGAACGGCACCGGTTTTTGCGCGGAGTCCACCGTCGCCAGGCTGCGGTCGCCCCAGCGCCAGTAGAGCAGGAAGAACCCCATCCCCAGCAGCACCGACAAGACAAACGGCAGGCTCATGTCGACCTTGGCCACCATCGCGCCCAAGAACGGCCCTACCGCATAGCCGATATTGGTCAGGGTGTACTTGATGGAAAACACTTCGCTACGGGCGTCCAGGGGTAACAGGCTGGCAAAGCCGGCCTTGACCGCGATATCGATCACCGCGTACGCCAGGTTGATCAGGATCAGGCAACTGTAGAAAAGCCACAGCTCGCGGGCCAGCAGCGTGCCGACAAACCCCAGGACGAACAGCAGGCTCAGCCCCAGCAACAGCCGGTAGCTATTGATCCGGTCCACAAGGAACCCGCCATACACACTCAGCAGGGATCCGACGATCAGCGAACTGCCGATCACCAGGCCCACCTCGCTGATACCCAGGGCGAAGTGGCTGGACAGGTAGATCACCATATACGGAAAGGTGATCGCCTTGGCCAGGGTCAGTACCAGCGTGGCCGACAGCAGCAGGTTTACGCTGCGGGGGTAGTTTTTTATTGTTTTCAGCATCCTGCTCTCGTTCCCTGAAGGTCGTCGTTGCACAGGCTACGACAGGCGCAAAGCGCAGCTACCTTAACTCAGGACGAGCGGCAAAAAATGCCGTTTTTATGCAGCCGTGCATGATTTATTAAATACCTCGACCCCAGGGGAGGAAGGCATTGGCCCGCCCCCCCACAATCGCTTATTTGGCAGGCGTGATATCGAGGATGGTGCCATTGGTGATTTTCACCAGCACATAACGGTCGTTGACCCGCGCCCACTGGCTGTCGTCATGGGGCGCTTTGAGCCCGCGCTTTTTCCAGTCCGCAAGGGCCGATTCCTTGCGCACCAGGATATCCGGCGCACGGTCTCCCACTTTCAAGTCTCGGGTATTGATGTTTGAAGGCTCCACGGTTTTCTGCGGATTGTCCTCGGCCTGCACGGTAAGGCTGGTGGCGGACAGGCTGGCGGCAACCAGCAGGCTGGCAATCAGGGACGTTGCTTTCATGGGCATTCCTTCAATAAATGATGTGTACCCAGATTCCGACAGCAGGGCTGGGCAATCATTCACCTGCCCCTACAAGGGGACTTCTGTTGCGCTGGTGAAATTAATCCTGTAATTTTTCATGAAATTTTTAGACAAGAATTTCACGAACCTCCCATGGACAAACAAGAAGAACTGGACGCCCTGGCGATCCTGATTCACGACCTGCGCAAATACAAGAAGCTCACCCTGGCCCAACTGGCACAGAAGATCGAGCGTTCCGTGGGGTTCCTGTCCCAGGTCGAGCGTGGGTTGTCGCGCCCCACCGTGGCGGACCTGACCGCCATCAGCCATGCACTCGACGTACCCACCACCTATTTCTACAGCCTGTCCAAACCCAAGGCCGTGGCCTGGGTCACGCGCCCCAACGAGCGGCGTACGGTGTATTACGCCAATGGCATCACCGACATCCTTGTCTCGCCCAGCATGCAAGGGGCGTTTTCGATCCTCGACAGTCTGCTCGAACCCGGCGCCAACAGTGGCGAACAGACCATGAGCGACCGCGCCGAGCAGGCCGGTTTCGTGCTTGAAGGCCACCTGACCCTGTGGGTCGAGGGCGAAGCCGATGCGGTCACCCTCGGCCCCGGCGACAGCTTTCACCTCGCCAGTTTTGCCCACTGCCGCTACGGCAACCTGACCGACCTGCCGGCCCGCGTGCTGTGGGTCTACAACTAAGGCACACCAAGGAGCGTCACCCGTGAAAAGCCATTCCTCCACGTTACTGGCCGAAGTACGGACCTTTCGCCAGAACCATCCGGATGTACGTTACGTCGACCTGATTTGCCTGGACATCCCAGGGCGTTTCTACGGCAAGCGCTACCCGGTTGAAATGTTGGAAAAAGTCGCCGCCGGCAGCCCCCTGAAGCTGCCGCAGAACGCGGTGCTGCTGGGCGCCCAGGGCGGTTTGTTCAAGATTGGCGACTATTGCTTCCATGACGGCGACCCCGACGCCAACCGCCGCCTGGTACCGGGCACGCTCAAGCCTGTGAGCTGGGAGGCGCAGCCCCTGGGGCAGATGCTGATCACCTCCGACGGCACTGAGGCGCCCATCGAATTCGAGCCCCGGGAAGTACTGGCCAAAGTCCTGGAACGCCTGCACCGCAAGGGCATTCACCCGGTGGTGGCGTTTGAGTTGGAGTTCTACCTGTTCGACAGAAAGCTCGCCGACGGCCTGCCGCAATTTGCCCGCGACCCATTGAGCGACGACCCCGACGACCAACCGACCCTGCATATCGAGCGGCTGTCGCGTTTCGCCCCGGTACTCGATGACATGGTGCAGACCGCCCAGGCCCAGGGGATCGACATTACGGTGATCACTGCCGAGTTGGGCCCTGGCCAGTTCGAAATCAATTTCGGCCACCTCGACGACGGCCTGCGCGCCGCGGACTGGGCCGCGCTGTTCTGCCGCAGCACCCGTGGCGTGGCGCTCAAGCATGGCTATCGCGCCAGTTTCATGGCCAAGCCCTACCTGCAACATCCCGGCAGTGGCATGCATGTGCATGTCAGCCTGTACGATGCCGCCGGCAACAACCTACTGGCGGCGCACCAGCAGCAACCGCTGCGTCACGCAGTGGCGGGCTGCCTGGAACTGCTGCCCCATTGCATGCCGATTTTCTCGCCCAACCACAACGCCTTCCGCCGCCTGGGCGGTACCGTCAATGCGGCTACCAAGGCCTGCTGGGGCTATGAAGACCGGGATGCCTGCGTACGCATTCCCGAGTCCGACCCGCGCAACCTGCGAATCGAACACCGTCTGGCCAGTGCCGACGCCAATCCGTACCTGGTGCTGGCGGCGATCCTGGTCGGGCTTGAACATGGCCTGGATGCAGCGCGTGAACCTATCGCACCACTGAACGAGGACCGCGACAGCGGCCACGACTTCCCCCTGGAAATGCTCGAAGCCGTACGCGCCATGCAGCAACAACCGGCCCTGCGCGAAGGCTTGGGCGCGGAGTTTGTCGACGTCTATTGCGAAAACAAACGCCAGGATCACCTGGCTTTCCAGCAGGAAATCAATGCGCGGGAATATCGCTGGTATCTCTAGCGACCGTCCCTTTGTAGGAGCTGGCTTGCCAGCGATGGCCATAGGTAACTACACAACTTTCAGAAACTCACGAACTCCCCTGTGGCGAGCGGGCTTGCCCCGCGCTGGGCTGCGAAGCAGCCCCAAAAAGCCCGCCGTGTTTCTTCAGATAAACTGCGATGGGCGGGTTTAGGGCTGCTTCGCAGCCCAGCGCGGGGCAAGCCCGCTCGCCACAGGGGAGTTCTATCGCTTCAAGCCGGCTCCTGCAAAGCTGTTACCTTGCAAAGGTCTTATGACCACCCTCTCCTGCGGACTCCCCATGACCGACCAAAGCCCCCCTGCCCTCAAGGAAATCTTCAACCTCCAGCGCCTGCAGCACATCGCCGATGAGATGAGCGCGGTGTACCCGCCGTTCGATGCCAAGGGGTTTCTCCAGCACGCCAGCCAGGGCCTTGCCGGGTTGTCGGTGATGCAGCGCATGGCCCGCGTCAGTGAAAGCCTGCACGCGGTGATCCCCCTGGACTATGCACAGACCCTCAAGCTTCTGTATGCCCTGGCCCCGCGCCTGAACAGTGGTTTTGTCAGCCTGTTCCTCGGGCACTATGTGGCCAGCTACGGCCTGGATGATTTCAAGCGCTCGATGGCGGCGCTCAAGTACTTCACCACCTTTGGCTCTGCCGAGTTTGCCGTGCGGGCTTTTCTGCTCCAGGATTTGCAGCGCACGCTGGCGGTGATGCAACAGTGGTCGCTGGACGACAATGAACACGTGCGCCGCCTCGCCAGCGAAGGCTCGCGGCCCAGGTTGCCGTGGTCGTTTCGCCTGGCGCAGGTGCAGGCCGACCCACGCCTGTGCGCATCAATCTTGGACAACCTCAAGGCCGACAGCAGCCTGTATGTGCGCAAGTCCGTGGCCAACCACCTCAACGACATCACCAAGGACCATCCTGAGTGGGTGCTGGATGTGATCGAGAGTTGGTCCCTGGACAACCCTCACACCGCCTGGATCGCCCGCCACGCCCTGCGCAGCCTGATCAAGCAAGGCAATACCCGCGCGCTGACGATCATGGGCGCCGGCGCCCGGGCCGAGGTGAAGATCCATCAGTTCAAGGTCGAGCCAGCGGCGATTCGCCTGGGCGAGCGGATCAATCTGTCGTTTACCCTCGAATCCACGACCAGTGCCCCACAAAAACTGGTGGTGGACTACGCCATCGAGTATGTAAAAAGCGCCGGCCATAGCGCCGCCAAGGTGTTCAAGCTCAAGGCGTTCACCCTCGGCGCGGGTGAACGACACACCGTGCTGCGTGGCCAACACATCCGCGACATGACCACGCGCAAGCATTACCCCGGCCAGCATACGGTGCACGTACTGGTGAACGGCGAGCGCCTGGCGAGCAGCGGATTTGAGCTGATCGGCTGACCCCTCCTACCGAACAAAAGGCTCTATCTCGGGCCTTTCAGCGATATTTATTGTCCTACAATGCTGGTTTTTGAAGTTGCGATCCATTATCATCTGGCGCCTCTTGGTACCCGCACGGGTATCTGTGTCAACGTTCCACCTGAGGCGCCCATGCACCGTTTCTCGTTTTACCGCCCTTTGATTTGCGCCAGTCTGGGGCTTGTTTCGCACACTGCTCATGCCGCGTTGCAACCCATGGCCGAAGCTGCACTTGCCAACGAATCCGAGCTGCACTGCCACTTCAACCGTGACGCCAGCACCGATTGCACGACCACCTACCGCTACACCATCCTCCAGCCCAGCGGCCGGGAAATACTGTCGCGCATCGACTTCAACTACGCCGAAGGCGATGGGTTTGAAGTGCTGCACGCCGAGTCCACCCAGCCCGGCGGCAAGCCGCAGGCCCTGGCCGAGTCGCAGATCGATACGCGCACCGCGCCCAACCCCGACCAGGGCTTTTCCCGCGTGAAACAGACCTCCCTGGCCTTCCCCAACCTGCGGGTCGGCACACAGATCCGCTACACCGTGCGCGAACATCACCCGGCCAAGCCGCTGATGACCGAGTTCCACTACGCCCTGCAGTTTGGTCCCAGCAACGCCCGTCGCGACCGGCTCAAGGCGCGCTTTACCGCTGAACGGCCAATCGAGTGGCGCGCGGAGTTGATGGACGGCTTCACCATCACCCCCTCGGTCAATCGCAAGACCCTGGATATCGAGCAAAAAGCGCCGAGCTACCTCAACTACATCAACGAATCGGGTCATGCCTATATGCGGCTGATCCCGCGTATCGAAGTGGGCAGCAGCCTTGATGTGCAAAAGCACTTCGGTGGCTTTGCCCAGCGCTACAACCAGATCCTCGCGGCCAAGCTGCCGGCGGGCAGTGCCGCTGCCGTGGCCGCGGTGAAGGGCCTGGCCCCCGCGCAACAAGTGGCGGGGCTGATGCAGCACATCAACGATCACTACCGTTACCTGGGTGACTGGCGTGCCACGGATCGCGGCTATGTACCGTTTAACCTGGCGGAGATCGAGCAGCATGGTTATGGCGACTGCAAGGACCTGGCGATCCTCCTGACCGCCATGCTCAAGGCCAGCGGGATCAAGGCCGAGACCGCCTGGGTCAGCCGGGGGGATGTGGTGGACTCATTGCTGGTTCCGGGCACTGGCGCGCCCAACCATGCCATCGTGCGTGCCGAGGTGGCCGGCCAGGTGTGGTGGCTGGACCCGACCAACCCGGTGTTCGCCCCGGGCCAGACCATGCCCGATATCCAGGATCGCTGGGTACTCGTCAACGATGCGCAGGGCCAGGTGCGCGAGGAACATATCCCCTTGGCGCGCCCTGACACCAGCATCCGCCTGGACAAGCAGGTGCATTACGACAAACAGGGCAACGGCACGACCCGCGCCAGCGTCACCTTCAGCCGCCTGACGCTGATGCAGTTGAGCATGGCTGACCGTGAACAGGGGGCCACTGCCACTGACCAGAACATCTGCGACAACTTCGGCCGCGAGATCAGCGATTGCCAGGTGACCCGCCAACCCACTGGGTTCGTGCAGCCCGATAGCTACACGGTCAAGGCCAGCATGACCGACCTGCGCGCCCTGGAAAAACTCGATGAAGGCTACGTCTACACCGACCAGTCGCTCAAGGAGAAATGGGACGGCCTGCTCAACTACCGCCGCAATGGGCAACGGGGCGACCTGTACCTGGGCAACCCGGACACCGTCGACTACACCTTCACCTTGACCGGCGGGAAGATGGACAAGCCGGTCCAGGGCTGCAAGATCCACTCGCCTTGGTATGACCTGGAGCTCGATGGCGAACAGCTCAAGGATGGCTTGCGCTACCACTACCGGTTGACCCAGAAAGTGCGCTGGTTGGGCCATGACGAAATCGTCAGTGCACCGTTTGAAAAGATGATCAACGATGCTCGTGCATGTGGTGAACAGGTACACCAGACAGTAAAACTCTAAACCCACGCACAGTCCCATGTGGGAGCTGTCTCGCCCTGCGAGGCTGCGATGACGAAGGTATTGCCAGCATTGAGTTGACTGACCTGCCGCCATCGCAGCCTCGCAGGGCGAGACAGCTCCCACATTTGATCTCTGTACACCCTCACATCTGATTGGCTCCCCCGGCTTGAGCGTTGTACATCCTCCTCATTTTGATCATCGCGCCCTTCGCTACTCGCCCAACAGCAGCCCCTGCTCCTTGGCGCACAACTCCACCACGTAATCCCACAACACCCGCAACCGCACCGACTTGTGCAACTCGCGCCGGGAGCTGATCCAGTAGCTGCGCTGGATGCTTTCCTCCGGCAATAACGGCACCAGGTCCGGGTCGCCTGCGGCCATGAAGCACGGCAACACCGCAATTCCCAAGCCCGAACGCGCTGCCTGTTGCTGGGCAATCACACTGGTGCTGTGGAACACCACCCTGGGGTTGCGACAAAAACTGCTGAGCAGCTTCAACTCCTGACTGAACAGCAGGTCGTCGACGTAGTCGATCCACGCATGGGCAGCCAGGTCTTCGCGCTTCTCGATGGCGGGCGTGCGCGCCAGGTAGCTGCGGCTGGCATACAGGGCCAGGCGGTAGTCGGTGAGTTTGCGCGTGACCAATTGATCGACGCTGGGCCGCTCCAGGTGGATGCTGATCTCGGCCTCGCGGTTGAGGATGCTGACAAAGCGCGGCACCGCCACCAACTCCACTTCCAGCCCCGGATAACGCTCGAACAGGCCGCCCATGCGGCTGGCCAGGAACATCACCCCCAGCCCTTCGGCCACCCCCAGGCGGATCTTGCCCAGGGGCGCGGCGGAGTGGGTCAGTTCTTCTTCGGCCAGCAGCGCAACGTTCTCCATGGCTTCGGCATGTTTGAGCAGTGCCTCGCCCGACGGCGTCAGTTCATAACCCTGGGCGTGCTGCACAAACAACGCGGTGCCGAGGCTTTTCTCGATGGCCTCGATATGCCGGGCCACGGTCGCATGGGTGGTCTTCAGGCGCTGGGCAGCGGTGAGCAGGCGCCCGCTGCGCTGCAACTCCAGAAAATACCGCAGGTCATTCCAGTCGAACATGTCGCCTCCCCTCCCGGCCATGAGAACAGCGCTGTTTAAAAACGCACAGCAGCTGGGTAAAAACTAACATTTTTAAGACGAAAACTAACAACTAGGATGGAGCCAATAAGAAAAACAAGCGAGACCCCAGATGACTATTGCACCTGCGCAATACGATTACGTGGTAGTAGGCGCCGGCCCTGCGGGCTGCCTGCTGGCCAATCGACTGTCCGCCAACCCCGCCCATCGCGTGCTGCTGCTGGAAGCCGGTGGCCGCGACAATTACCCCTGGATCCATATCCCCGTCGGCTACCTGTTCTGCATCGGCAACCCGCGCACCGACTGGTGCTTCAAGACCGAAGCCCAGGAAGGCCTGCAAGGCCGCGCCTTGAGCTATCCACGGGGCAAGGTGCTGGGCGGCTGCTCGTCGATCAACGGCATGATCTACATGCGTGGCCAGGCCAACGACTACGACGGCTGGGCCGCCGAAGGCAACCCGGGCTGGGCCTGGGACGATGTGCTGCCACTGTTCAAACAAAGCGAAAACCATTTTGCCGGCGCCTCGCCCCTGCATGGCGACAGCGGCGAGTGGCGCGTGGAGCAACAGCGCCTGCACTGGCCGATCCTCGACGCCTTCCGCGAAGCCGCCAAGCAGAGCGGGATTGCCAGCATCGACGACTTCAACCAGGGTGATAACGAAGGGTGTGGCTACTTCCAGGTCAACCAGAAAGGTGGCGTGCGCTGGAATGCGGCCAAGGCGTTTCTCAAGCCCATCCGCCAGCGTGCCAACCTCACCGTGCTGACCGGGGTCGAAGTCGACCGCGTCCTCCTGGAAAACGGCCGTGCCAGTGCCGTAGTGGGCCGCCAACTGGGGCAAGCGGTGACGTGGAAAGCGCACAAGGAAATCATCCTGTGTGCCGGCGCCGTGGGTTCGCCGGGCATTCTGCAACGCTCCGGTATCGGCCCTTCCAGCGTCCTTGGGCCACTGGGCATCGAGGTGCTGCACGAACTGCCCGGGGTCGGTGGCAACCTGCAGGATCACCTGCAACTGCGGCTGATCTACAAGCTGGAAAACGCCCGCACCCTGAACCAGATCGCCGGCTCCGTATGGGGCAAGATGGGCATGGGCCTGCAGTACCTGTATGACCGCAGCGGCCCGCTGTCCATGGCGCCCAGCCAACTCGGCGCCTTCGCCCGCTCGGGGCCGGAACAGACCTCGGCCAACCTCGAATACCACGTGCAGCCGCTATCGCTGGAGCGCTTTGGCGAGCCGCTGCACGCGTTCCCGGCGTTTACCGCATCGGTCTGTGACTTGCGCCCGCAGAGTCGCGGGCGCATCGATATCCGCTCGGCCGATCCGTCTGCGCCGCCGCTGATCCAGCCCAACTACCTGAGTCATCCAGAAGATTTACGCGTGGCCGCCGACGCCATCCGCCTGACCCGGCGGATTGTCGGCGCCCAGGCCCTGCGCCCGTTCAACCCGGTGGAGTACCTGCCCGGTGAAGCGTTGCAGAGCGACGAACAATTACAGGAAGCCGCAGCGCGGATCGGCACCACGATCTTTCATCCGGTGGGCACCTGCCGCATGGGCCAGGACAAGGACGCCGTGGTCGATGCCCAGTTGCGTGTGCACGGGGTTCCCGGCCTGCGCATCGCCGACGCCTCGATCATGCCGCGCATCACCTCCGGCAACACCTGCTCACCCACGCTGATGATCGCGGAAAAAGCCGCGCAACTGATCCTGTCCCCTTCAACGAGGAACCTCACCCCCCAACGAGAACAGACAACACCGGCATGACCTGTAGGAGCGAGCTTGCTCGCGAGAATCGCCAACGATAACGCGGGCATTCTGGATAAACGCGTTGCTCTCAGGCTTTTCGCGAGCAAGCTCGCTCCAACAGGGTAAGAGCGGCGCTGAAGTTGGCGCCGACAGTGGAACAACAATAAATAATCACTGTGAGGGCTACCCCATGTCAGAACGTGCTCAACCCCTGGACGCCACACCTGGCGCCACTGTTACCAGCAAGGAGTCGCAAAAGGTCATCTTCGCCTCGTCCCTGGGGACGGTGTTCGAGTGGTATGACTTTTTCCTCTATGGCGCCCTCGCGGCGGTGATCAGCAAGCAATTCTTTGCCGGGGTCAACGACACCACGGCCTTTATCTTCGCCTTGATGGCCTTTGCCGCCGGCTTTGTGGTGCGGCCGTTCGGCGCGCTGGTATTCGGGCGCCTGGGCGACATGATCGGGCGCAAATACACCTTCCTCGCCACCATCGTCCTGATGGGTGTGGCGACCTTCTGCGTGGGCCTGTTGCCCACCTACGCCAGCATCGGCATCGCCGCGCCAATCATCCTGGTGGTGCTGCGCATGCTCCAGGGCCTGGCCCTGGGCGGTGAATACGGGGGGGCCGCAACCTATGTCGCCGAGCACGCGCCGGCCGGCAAGCGCGGCTTCCATACCAGCTGGATTCAATCCACCGCCACCCTCGGCCTGCTGCTGTCGTTGCTGGTGGTGCTGGCCTGCCGTTACTTCACCGGCGATCAGTTTGAAGTCTGGGGCTGGCGGCTGCCGTTCCTGCTGTCCATCGTGCTGCTGGGGATTTCCACCTGGATCCGCATGAGCCTGCACGAATCACCCGCGTTCCTGAAAATGAAAGAGGAAGGCAAGGCCAGCAAGGCGCCGATCCGCGAGTCGTTCGGCAACTGGGAAAACCTCAAGGTGGTGTTGATCGCACTGTTCAGTATCAACGCCGGCCAGGCCGTGACCTTCTATGCCGCGCAGTTCTACGTGCTGTTCTTCCTTACCCAGTTCCTGAAGATGGACCCGGCCCTGGCCAATATGCTGCTGATCATCAGCGTGGTGATTGGCGCGCCGTTCTTCATCTTCTTCGGCTGGCTCTCGGACAAATGGGGGCGCAAGCCCGTACTGATGGTGGGCCTGTTGCTGGCCACTGCACTGTACTTCCCGATCTTCAAGGGCCTGGCCCACTACACCAACCCGGCAATGGACCAGGCCAGCCGCCAGGCTCCGATCACCGTACTGGCGGACCCGGCCACCTGCACCTTCCAGTTCGACCCGGTGGGCAAGGCGCGGTTTGACAGCCCCTGCGACAAGGTCAAGACCTTCCTGGTCAAACAGGGCCTGCCCTACAGCAGCGAAGCCGCACCGGCCGGCAGCGCGGTACAAGTGAGCATCGGCGATGTGCGCATCGACGGCTACGACGAAGACGCCCTGCGCGGCGCCGTGACCCTGGCCGGCTACCCGAAATCGGCGGACGTGGCCCAGGTCAACAAAACCATGGTGGTGGTGCTGATCGTCGCTCTGATCCTGATCGCTGCAATGTGCTACGGCCCCCTGGCCGCGCTGATGGTCGAACTGTTCCCGACGCGCATCCGCTACACCTCCATGTCCCTGCCCTACCACATCGGTAACGGCTGGTTTGGCGGGTTCCTGCCGACCGTGTCGTTTGCGTTGGTGGTGTATACCGGCGATATCTTCTACGGGCTGTGGTACCCGGTGGTGATTACCGGGGTGAGCCTGATTGTCGGGCTGGTATGCCTGAAGGAAACCAAGAACGTGGACCTGGATAACAACTGATATCCCCTTGTGGGAGCGGGCTTGCCCGCGATGACGCTGTGTCAGTCACTAGATGTATTGACTGATCCACCGTTATCGCGGGCAAGCCCGCTCTCACATTGGTTTGCGGCGCCCACACAAATTGCTGTATATCCATCCAGATAAAGGTTGCTCAATTCCCTTCTTTTGCCCATCCTTCTCCCATTCAACTGCGTAACGAATGGGCTGACCATGCGGCTGTTCCTCTGTGAAAAACCCTCCCAGGCCAAGGATATCGCGGCCGTGCTCGGTGCCAGGCGCCGGGGCGACGGGTGCTGGCTGGGAACCGACGTCACAGTCACCTGGTGCATCGGCCACCTGCTGGAAACCGCCCCGCCCGATGCCTACGACGCCAAGTACAAGCGCTGGGTGCTGGCCGACCTGCCCATCGTCCCGGAAAAATGGAAGATGACGGTAAAACCCAAGACGGCCAGCCAGTACAAGGCGGTCAAGCGCCTGCTGGGCGAAGCCCGGGAACTGGTGATTGCAACCGACGCCGACCGCGAGGGCGAGATGATCGCCCGGGAGCTGGTGGAGCATTGCCGCTATCGCGGGCCGATCCAGCGTTTGTGGCTGTCTGCACTGGATGACGCCTCGATCCGCAAGGCCCTGGCTTCGTTGAAGCCGGGTGCGGACACCTTCAGCCTCTATCATTCGGCCCTGGGCCGTTCCCGTGCCGATTGGCTGATCGGCATGAACATGAGCCGCCTGTTTACGTTGCTCGGCCGCCAGTCCGGCTATCAAGGCGTGTTGCCGGTGGGCCGGGTGCAAACCCCGACCCTGCGCCTGGTGGTGGATCGTGACCGCAGCATTGCCGACTTCGTCCCGGTGGCGTACTGGGCAATCGATGTGCAATTGCTGCATTCGCAGATGAGCTTTATCGCGCAATGGCGCGCCGCCGACGATATCTGTGACGACCAGGGCCGCTGCCTCAACCATGAACGGGCACGGCAGGCGGCGACCGCCATGAATAACGCGGCCAGCGCACGCCTGGTGAAGCTGCGCACCGAACGCATGCGCGAAGTGGCGCCCCTGCCCTTTGACCTGGGCACCCTGCAGGAAATCTGCTCGAAGAAACTCGGCCTCGGTGCCCAGGAAACCCTGGACATTGCCCAGTCCCTCTACGAAACCCACAAGGTCATCACCTACCCACGCAGTGACTGCGGCTACCTGCCCGTAAGCCAGCATGGCGACGCGGCAACGATTCTTGCGGCGTTGGGGCGCGCCGATCCGGCGCTCAGCGCTCTGCTGCCGCACCTCGATGCGCAACGCCGCTCGCGGGCCTGGAACGACGCCAAGGTCAGCGCCCACCACGGCATCATCCCCACCGGCGCCGGCAAGGATCTGGCGCAGTTGACCGGCAAGCACCGCGCCGTCTTCACCTTGATCCGCGCCCGGTACCTGGCGCAGTTCCTGCCCAACCACGAATACGATCGCACCCAGGCGGATTTCGACTGTGCCGGCGAAGCCCTGCGCGCGGTAGGCAAAGTGGTGGTAGAGGCCGGTTGGAAACGCGCCTTGCCCGAAGCCCTGGCTCCGAGCAAAGGCCGCGAAGCACCTGCACCACAGCCTTTGCCAACCCTGGTACAGGGTGAGGATTACGGGGTGGCGCAGGTCAACCTCAAGGACCTGTGGACCCAGCCGCCCAAGCCCTTTACCGAAGGCGACCTGATCAAGGCGATGAAAAACGTCGCCAAACTGGTGCAAGACCCGCTGCTCAAGCAAAAGCTCAAGGACACCACCGGCATCGGCACCGAGGCGACACGGGCCGGGATTATCCAGGGCCTGCTGGACCGTGGTTACCTGGTAAAGAATGGCAAGGCATTGTCCGCCACACCGGCAGCCTTCAGCCTGATCGACGCGGTGCCCAGGGCGATTGCCGACCCGGGCACCACCGCGATTTGGGAGCAGGCCCTGGACATGGTGCAAAGTGGTGAGATGAGCCTGGAGGAGTTTGTCGCCAAGCAGGCGGCCTGGATGAGCAAGCAAGTGGCCCGCTGCAATGGGATGCAAATGACCATCAGCGGCCCTGCCAGCCCGGCAGGCCGTGGTGCCACCCCTTGGAAAAACAAACGCAAGCCGGCCAAGCGCAAGACCGGCGCCGGCCCGAAACGGGCGGCAACACCGGCAAACAAGGGCTGAAATACCGAAAAAAGGCGCTAATGACGTTTTTCGAGCGGATATACGCCGCTTTGGCTCTTGCTCTGGCGCCAACGGTCTAGGATTCTGTAGGAACTGCCTAATAACAAAACCGGGGTGGCCACCATGAAGACCGTCGCACAGTTGCTCAAGTCCAAGGACCAGAAGAATCAGGAAGTGCATACCATCCAGTGGAATCACACCGTGTTTGAAGCGCTGGTGGTGATGGCAGCGAAGAACGTCGGCGCTTTGCCGGTGGTCAAGGAGGACAAAGTCGTCGGCATCATCAGTGAGCGCGACTACGCGCGCAAACTGATTCTCCATGGACTGTCCTCGACGAGCACACAGGTACACCAAGTGATGAGCTCACCGGCGATCACCGTGGACACCCACAAAAGCGTCGAAGACTGCATGGGCATCATGACCGACGGCCACCTGCGCCACCTACCGGTGGTGGAAGACGGACAACTGCTAGGCCTGCTGTCCATCGGCGACCTGGTCAAGGAAGCCATTGCTGAACAGGCGGCCCTTATCCAGCAGTTGGAGCAGTACATCCGCGGCGAATGACACTCCCAAGCCCCACAAATCCAATGTAGGAGCCGGCTTGCCGGCGATGGCATCACCTCGGTTTCAATCACACACCGTGGTCATGCCATCGCTGGCAAGCCAGCGCCTACAGAAGGGCAAATATCCGACCTGCCAGCACAAAAAATGACGCCCAAGTCACTTTTCCCCGCCCCACCCCCCGCACCGGAATATTTATGTAGTGAGCAAAAATAATCACTACATAACCGTTGACGTAACCATTTTGACCTTGCATGATTCAGACGTCTCCCGGATCGGGAGCGTTGGTAACAAGCGTTTTGAACAAGCTCGTCTGACCGCCGAGCTGTTTTTCCGGATGTGCACTGCCCACAAGGCAGATTGATGAAGCTGACCGAACCGAAAGGCACGGTACAAGAAGCTCAAATGCTACTTGTCTTCGTTATGAAACCATTGCGTAGCAGTTCATCAGAAACACTACATGCATCAGGTTCAAGACCCTGCCCGTATTTGGCAGACCGTTTCTGACGCCCGGTTTTCGCAACCGGAGACAACTAACGTGGATTAACGAATCAACTGAAGATCGCCAACTGGTCAAGGGGCTTACAATGAATCTGAACAACCAACCAACTATCGATGAATTGGCTGAGATGTTCGCAGCGCAGAAAGACACACTCGACGACCATATCCTGTGGATTGGCAAATCGGGCGAAGTGCAAATTGACTGCCTGGCGCCCCATACCGAAGAAGCCGAGTTCGACCGCAATAACCGTGAACTGGCGGCGCGCCTGAAGATGTACCGCCGTGGCCAGGGTTATGTCGGAAAAAAAGCTGCTGCCGATCGCAACTTTATCGAGCAAGTGTTCGACACACTTAACAATGCCTGGGAGTCCTTTAAGGACAACTCGCAAGTTAAAGTGATTGACCGCTACTACTAAGAACTACTCACCCTCTGTAGGAGCTGGCTTGCCAGCGATGACGGTTTAACGATCAACACGGTTGATTGTTAAATAGCTATCGCCGGCAAGCCAGCTCCTACAGTTGTTTGTGCAGACTTAAATACCGGGAAACCGTCCCTTCGCTGCTTCGTCCCGGAAGATATCGAACAGGGCCTGCGCCGCCGCCGACAGTTCATGCCCGGGCTTGGTCAGAACGCCAATCGGTCGCTCGATCACCGGGTCACGCAAGGTGATGCAATGGGCGCCCGCCTCTTCCATCTGCGGCGCGCACAACGCGGGCACGGCGCTCACGCCCAGGCCACTGGCAACCATCTTGCCCACCGTTGCCAATTGATGGCTCTCCAACGCCACCGGCAGCTTCATCTGCAATGCACCCAAGTGCTCTTCCAGCATCACCCGTACCGTAGAAGGCCGCTGCAAGGTGATGAAAGGTTGCGCCAGCAGGGTTTTCCAGTCGATTTCGCTCATGTGCGCCAACGCTGAATCACCGGGCACTACCGCAACAAAGCGGTCCAGATACAGCGGGGTAAAGGCCAGCGACGAGCCCGGCGAGGGCTCGAATGCCACGCCCAGTTCAACCTGGCGATCGCGGACCATCTCCAGCACCTGTTCATTGATCAGGTCGTGCACCGTGACATTGACCTGGGGAAACCGCGCTCGAAAAATCTTCAGGATCGGCGGCAGCAGGTTGCCAGCAAACGACGGCATCGCCGCCACCGTCACGCGCCCGCGCTGCAAGGTAAAACGCTGGCGCAATTCATCCTCGGCATTGTCCCAGTCGGCAATCAACCGGCGGGCCAGGGGCAACAGGGATTCGCCTTCCGGGGTCAGTGCGACGTTGCGCGTATTGCGGCTGAAAAGCCGCCCGCCCAGGCCCTCCTCCAGGCCTTTGATCGTCAGGCTCAGGGCCGACTGGGACAAATGCAGGCGCTCACAGGCGGCGGCAAAACTCAGGGTCTGGGCCACGGCCAGAAAGGCCCGCATCTGTTTAACTGTCATGGCTGTGCTCCGCTACCCACTCTATTGTCCCGTTTTTTAAATCAATCAACCTTAAAAAACAACTTAACAAATCAATCCACCGGCGCAACACTCGGGTCACTGGCTGGACCACAAACAATAAAAGAGGTGCATATGGCAGGTTTCGATAAACGCGTGGCGTCCTATGAAGAAGCGCTGGCAGGCCTGGAAGACGGCATGACCGTACTCTCCGGCGGCTTTGGCCTGTGCGGCATCCCGGAAAACCTCATCGCCGAAATCAAGCGCAAAGGCACCCGCGACCTGACGGTCGTCTCCAACAACTGCGGTGTGGATGGCTTTGGCCTGGGTGTACTGCTCGAAGAAAAGCAGATCAGCAAGGTCATCGCCTCCTACGTCGGGGAAAACGCCCTGTTCGAGAAGCAACTGCTCAGCGGCGAAATCGAAGTGGTGTTGACCCCCCAAGGCACCCTCGCAGAAAAAATGCGCGCAGGCGGCGCTGGCATTCCCGCGTTCTTTACCGCCACCGGTGTGGGCACGCCCGTCGCCGAAGGCAAGGAAACCCGCGAGTTCAACGGTCGCCCCTACCTGATGGAAGAGTCCATCACCGGCGACTTCGCCATCGTCAAAGGCTGGAAAGCCGACCATTTCGGCAACGTGATCTACCGCCACACCGCCCAGAACTTCAACCCGCTGGCCGCCACCGCGGGCAAGATCACGGTGGTCGAAGTCGAGGAAATCGTCGAACCGGGCGAGCTGGACCCGGCGCAGATCCACACCCCTGGTATCTACGTCGACCGGATCATCTGCGGCACCTTCGAGAAGCGCATCGAACAGCGCACTGTCCGCAAATAATCTGCCTCCAGCCCGAACAATAAGGACTCATAAAATGGCTCTTACCCGCGAACAAATGGCTCAACGCGTCGCCCGCGAAATGCAGGACGGCTTCTACGTCAACCTCGGCATCGGCATCCCGACCCTGGTGGCCAACTACATTCCCGAAGGCATGGAAGTGATGCTGCAGTCGGAAAACGGCCTGCTGGGCATGGGACCGTTTCCTACCGAAGACACCATTGATGCCGACATGATCAACGCCGGCAAGCAGACCGTCACCGCACGCATCGGTGCGTCGATCTTCTCTTCGGCCGAATCCTTCGCGATGATTCGTGGCGGCCACGTAGACCTCACCGTCCTCGGCGCCTTTGAAGTGGACGTGCACGGCAATATCGCCTCGTGGATGATCCCCGGCAAGCTGGTCAAGGGCATGGGCGGCGCCATGGACCTGGTGGCCGGCGCAGAAAACATCATCGTGATCATGACCCACGCCTCCAAGGACGGTGAGTCCAAGTTGCTCAGCCAGTGCAGCCTGCCGCTGACCGGTGCCAACTGCATCAAGCGCGTGCTCACGGACCTGGCCTACCTGGAAATCGAAAATGGCGCTTTTGTCCTCAAGGAACGCGCACCTGGCGTCAGCGTTGAAGAGATTGTGAGCAAGACCGCCGGTAAACTGATCGTCCCGGACCACGTTCCAGAAATGCACTTCCAGTGAGGACAGATTCCATGCAAGACGTCGTGATTGTTGCTGCCACCCGCACCGCCGTGGGCAGCTTTCAAGGGGCCCTGGCCACCATCCCGGCACCGGAACTGGGAGCCGCGGTAATCCGCCGCCTGCTGGAGCAGACGGGCGTGGACCCAGCGCTTGTAGACGAAGTGATCCTTGGCCAAGTGCTGACCGCAGGCTCAGGCCAGAACCCGGCGCGCCAGGCATCGATCCTCGCCGGCCTGCCGCACGCGGTGCCGAGCCTGACCTTGAACAAAGTCTGTGGCTCGGGCCTCAAGGCCTTGCACCTGGGCGCACAGGCCATCCGCTGCGGTGACGCCGAAGTGATCATCGCCGGCGGCATGGAAAACATGAGCCTGGCGCCCTATGTGTTGCCCGCCGCCCGCACCGGCCTGCGCATGGGCCATGCGAAGATGGTCGACAGCATGATCAGCGACGGCCTGTGGGACGCGTTCAACGACTACCACATGGGCATCACCGCCGAGAACCTGGTGGACAAGTACGGCATCAGCCGTGAAGCCCAGGACGCCTTTGCCGCCGCTTCCCAGCAGAAAGCGGCTGCCGCCATTGAAGCCGGGCGCTTTGCCGACGAAATCACGCCGATTCTGATCCCCCAGCGCAAAGGCGACCCGATTGCCTTTGCCGTGGACGAGCAACCTCGCGCCGGCACCACCGCCCAATCCCTGGGCAAGCTCAAGCCAGCCTTCAAGAAGGACGGCAGCGTCACCGCCGGCAACGCGTCGAGCCTCAACGACGGTGCCGCTGCGGTGCTGCTGATGAGCGCCGATAAGGCCAAGGAACTGGGCCTGCCAGTGCTGGCACGGATCGCCAGCTACGCCAACGCGGGGGTCGATCCGGCGATCATGGGCATCGGCCCGGTGTCCGCGACCCGGCGCTGCCTGGACAAGGCCGGCTGGCAGTTGGCCGAGCTGGACCTGATCGAGGCCAACGAAGCCTTCGCCGCACAGGCGCTGGCAGTGGGCAAGGAGCTGGAGTGGGACACGGCCAAGGTCAACGTCAACGGTGGCGCCATTGCCATCGGCCACCCGATTGGCGCATCAGGCTGCCGCGTACTGGTGACCTTGCTGCATGAAATGATCAAGCGCGATGCCAAGAAAGGCCTGGCCACCTTGTGCATCGGCGGCGGCCAGGGCGTGGCATTGGCCCTTGAGCGCGACTGATTCAACGAGCAACATGGAAAAGGCCCGGCTCCACGAAAAGCCGGGCCTTTTTTTGCCTATCTGATTTGCGCTGTCGCGCAGCAAACTGGCCCCCTTGTGGCGAGCGGGCTTGCCACAAGGGGGACGCGCACGACTCGACAATGTACATAAAACAGCGCTGTAACAGCTTTGCGGGTAGCTACACAGCGGCCTGGGGCACGGCGAATACCGCATTGGCTCGCACTACGACCTTTTCCCCCACCTGCAGGCTGACCGTGGCAAACGCCATCTGCCGTCCGCGTTTGTGATGTTCCAACCGTACTTCGATCCAATCGCCAACCTGCACCGCCCCCAGATAATCGAGGGTCATGCTCGCGGTGATCAGCGGCAACGGCGGATCGCTGGAGAACGCCATGGCATAGCCCATGCCGACATCCGCCAGGGTTGCCAATACGCCACCGTGCACCGTGCCGCGCCCGTTGGCATGGCGGTGGTCGGCACGCAGGCCCAGTTGCAACTGCAGGCCCTCGCCGCGGCAATACACCGGGCCCAACAAGTCAAGGAGCGGGCTGCTGCGAGATAAGGGGGCAAAACCTTCAGGGGTATCCGTCATGGTGGATCTTCCTTGTGATAAGGCATGAGGTTTAACCCGCGCCGGTCGATGCAGCCAGCATGATCAACCGGGTAAATCTGTGCCGATAAGCCCACACCCACTTTGCGTTCGCCGGGCAAACCGGCTTTAATCGCCGCGCACTTTATCCCGCACACTGAAGGAGACGTAATGCGCCATCTGGAAGGCAGATCTACTGCGTTGATGTTTTTGGCCGCCCTGCTGCTTGGCGGCTGTTCGCCCAAGGAGTATTCCGAAGCCACACAGATCAATGGCGAACAGGGCCGGGCCGGCGCGCAATTGGCCTATGAACACGAGCTGAGCCTGGCGATGCCGGTTGCCCTGCTGGCACCGCGCATGCAGGCCACGCGCCAAGCCTGTGAGTCGGCGCAGTTCGGCGCCTGCAACATCCTGCGTATCGAAGAAAACAGCGACGGCGGCATGATTGTGTTGCGCATCGCCCCCAGCGGGGTCGAGCCGTTGGTGAGCATGGCGGCCGAGGGCGGGCAGCTGGGCCAGCGCATCACCAGCGCCGAGGACCTGGCCGACGCAGTGGCCGATGTACGCCGCCGCCAGGAGCGTTTGCAGGCCCAGCAGAAACGCCTGGATGAGCTGGCCGCGCGCAAGGACATCACCGTGGGCGACTTGATCACCCTCACCAAGGAACAAGCCGCCATCGAAAACGAGCTGCAGGAACTGGCGCAGATCGCCGCCGGCCAGCAGCGACGCCTGGACACCAACCGCGTGACCCTGAACTTCCGCCCATCCGACGGCGAGCATCAGCAATCACGTTTCGCGCGCATGTTCGGCAACCTGGGCGACAACCTGGTCGACGGCACTGCCGACGCCCTGGAGCGCTCAAGCTACGTGCTGCCGTTCGTGATCCTCGCGTTCCCGGTGTTGTGGCTGTGGGTTTGGCTGTGGCGCAAGCTGGTCAAGCGCCGCCCTTGACCTTAGCGTTTCATGCAGCGCTGGTACCGCTCATCCACGCGCTGGGCGAACCAGGCTGTGGTGAGGTTGCGGGTGATCTTCGGGCTCTTGAGCACAATCCCTGGCAGGATCGCCCGTGGCAAGGGCTTGCCTTCGGCTTTCTCGGCCAGGGCAAAGACCCGCTGGTACAGGGTGGTCTCTTCAAAGTCCAGGCGATCGCCCTGCTCCAACTGGCTGCGGATGCTCGGGTTGCGCATGTCCAGCTTCTTGCCCAATGAGCGCACCGCCAGTTCGGTGGTGCCGGGCATGATCGAACCGTAGCGGATCAAATCGCCATCCAGCGCCAGGCGGGTCCCGGAAGCACGGCTGACAGCGGCCTGGAACGCCGCATTGCGGCTGGCGTACCAACCAGCATTGAAGTCGGCAAAGCGGTACAGCGGCTGCTCGTAGCTCACCGGATAACCGAGCAGATGGGCGATACCGAAGTACATCCCACCACGCCGGGTGAACACTTCCCGGCGAATACTTCCATCTACGGTGTAGGGATAATCCCGGGCCTGTTTCTCGGCGAAGGCAATGCTCACCTGCATCGGGCCTGCGGTATGCACCGGGTTGAAACTGCCAAACAAGGTGCGGCCCAACGGCACGGTGCCGATAAAGTCGTCAAAGATCCCACTCAGGTCCTTCTCGGTACGCGCAGCACTCAGCCGGTCGGCGTAGGACTTGCCCGTGGGCGAACGCAGTTGCAGCGCGGTGCGCACCAGCACGGCCGGCACATGCACCTTGGCCGCACGCTTGAGGATTTCATCCTGGGCGATCTTGCCCATGTTCGGCACCGGCGGGTCGACCTGATAGGTGGACTCTTGCTCAGTCACCGCCAGTACCGCACAGATATTCTCGGTGCTGGGGTAGATCTTCTGGCTGTCGAACGCCGTGTAGATATCCTGGGCCCAGCCGGCGCGATCCGCCACCTTGGCCGGCATCAGCCGCACGATCTGCGCCTTGACCTCGGTTTCACTGCGTTCTGGAAGTGGCTGGCTGCGTTGGGTTGAGCAGCCGGCCAGCACCAGCAAGGTGGTCAGGCAGAGAGTCAGCCGGGATGAAAGCATGCGGGGGGTGTCCTGTGAGTCGGTGGATCTGACCACTATCTCACAACCCCCCACCCCATGTAGGAGCCGGGATCAGATGCCGGCGAGCGCCAAGTCCATCGCAAAGTAGGTGAAGATCAGGTCCGCACCGGCGCGCTTGATCGAACCCAGGGTCTCGCGCACCACACGGGCTTCGTCGATGGCACCGGCTTGGGCGCCGAACTTGATCATCGCGTACTCGCCACTGACCTGGTACGCCGCCACGGGCAAGCGCGAGGCTTCGCGGATGTCGCGGATGATGTCCAGGTACGCACCGGCCGGCTTGACCATCAGCGAGTCGGCACCTTCCTGCTCATCGAGCAGGGATTCGCGCACGGCTTCGCGGCGGTTCATCGGGTTCATCTGGTAGCTTTTGCGGTCGCCCTTCAGCGCGCTGCCGCCCGCCTCGCGGAACGGGCCATACAGGGCCGAAGCGAATTTGGTGGAGTACGCCATGATCGGGATATGGGTGAAGCCCGCCGCATCGAGTGCCCGGCGAATGGCCTGGACCTGGCCGTCCATCGCTGCCGAAGGCGCGATCACATCGGCGCCGGCGCGGGCTGCCGCTACGGCTTGCTTGCCCAGGTTGGCGAGGGTGCGATCGTTGTCCACTTCATTACCGTGCATCACGCCGCAATGGCCATGGTCGGTGTATTCGCAGAAGCAGGTGTCGGACATCACGATCATCTCCGGCACCGCATCCTTGCAGATCGCCGACATGCGGGAGACCAGACCGCGCTCGTTCCAGGTGTCGCTGCCGCTGGCGTCCAGGTGATGGGACACGCCAAACGTCATCACCGACTTGATCCCGGCGCGGGCGAAGCGCTCGATTTCACTGGCCAGTTTCGATTCGGGGATACGCATCACACCGGGCATGCTGGTAATGGGCACGAAATCGTCGATTTCTTCTTCGACGAAGATCGGCAATACCAGGTCGTTGAGGGTGAATTCGGTTTCCTGGAACAGGCTGCGCAACTCGGGGGAACGGCGCAGGCGGCGGGAGCGGGCTTCGGGGAACTGGCTGGACATGGGTTTTCCTACAATTTCCTACAAAAAGGGCCATGGCACGTGGCAAGGCCGCTAGCTTAAGGGCGAAAGCTTATGCCTGGATTGACCGAGAGCACAAATACCGTGGCCATAACGGTGTTTTGCCATTCCCGTAACAATATGCCTTCGGCTTTGGGATCAAGCTGGCGGCCCATAACCGTTAAAGGCTCAGGCTGCCTTCGATACACACCGAGACGGCGCCGCCAATCCAGATCTCATCCCCTTGTTGCTGTACCCGAATACGCCCGGCGCGGCCCATGGCCGTGCCCTGGCTGACCACGTACTGGCTGGGGGCCAAGCCTTCACCCAACAGCCATTGGGCCACGCCGGCATTCAGGCTGCCGGTGGCCGGGTCCTCAGGCGCCCCGTCGCCGGCAATAAACCCGCGCACTTCAAACTGCGCATCCACGTCGTCGCGGCTCGGATCGCATGGGGCAACCACGCCCACTGCCAACCCGAGCAGCTTCGAATAGTCCGGCTGCAGGTCCAGCACCGCCTGCCGGTCCGCCAACATCAGCGCCAGCCAGCCGGCACCGTTATCGACCCATTGGCTGCGTACAATCGCCTCGGGTTCAAGGTTGAGGGCCACGCGCACACGCTCCAACAGCTCGGCATCCAGCGGCCCTGAGCGCAGCAAGGGTGGTGCGATGAACGCCAGTTCCTGGCCCTGGCGGCGGATGCGCACCAGGCCGATCTCGCACTCCTGGATGATCTCGCTGCCCCGGGGCACGCCACCGGCTTGCAGCCACGCATGGCAACTGCCCAGGGTCGGATGGCCGGCGAAGGGCAATTCCTGCGTGGTCGTAAAAATACGCACCCGGTAGTCAGCGCGCGGGTCGCGCGGTTGCAGCAGGAACGTGGTCTCGCTGAGGTTGGTCCACTGGGCGAAGTCCGCCATCTGCTGGTCGCTCAGGCAATCGGCGCCCAGCACCACGGCCAATGGGTTGCCCTTGAGGGCCACGCTGCTGAAAACATCAAGTTGCTTGAAATCGAAAGTCGGCATGGGTCAGCTCGGAATATTCAGGCCACGAATCACCGCCGGTCGGGCAACAAAGCCGTCCAGCGCGCGCAGTACATTGGGGAAGTCGCTGATGCCCACCAGATCGCCTGACTCATAAAAACCGATCAGGTTGCGGATCCAGGGGAAGGTCGCGATATCGGCGATGGTGTACTCATCGCCCATGATCCAACTACGGCCCAGCAGGCGTTTTTCCAGGACTTCCAGCAAGCGCCGGGCTTCAGCCGCATAGCGGTCGCGAGGGCGCTTGTCTTCGTAGGCCTTGCCGGCAAATTTATTGAAGAACCCCACCTGGCCGAACATCGGCCCGATCCCGGCCATCTGGAACATCAGCCATTGCAGGGTTTCGTAGCGCGCGGCAGGCGCCTGGGGCAGCAGTTGCGCGGTTTTCTCCGCCAGGTAGATCAGGATCGCCCCCGACTCGAACAACGCCAGCGGTTCACCGCCCGGGCCGTTGGGGTCGATGATCGCCGGGATTTTGTTGTTGGGGTTCAACGACAGGAACTCGGGCGAGAACTGGTCCTGGGTGTCGAAGCTGACTTTATGCGCCTCATACGCCAGGCCCAGTTCTTCGAGCATGATCGAAACCTTGACGCCATTGGGGGTGGGCAGCGAGTACAACTGCAGGCGCTCGGGATGCTGGGCTGGCCATTTGGTAATAATCGGAAACGCAGCGAGTGAAATCATCGATATACCCCAAGCTGAGAAAAACCCATGATAGCGATCTAGCGGCCAGGCTGCATTGGTCTTCAATCCGCAACATCGGGTCGCTAATCTCGGGTCCCAGCGAACCAAAACGCTATAGCGCACTCTTAGAAACGCTTGAACGGTTGAATGGAGGCACACCGCCACACTCATGGAAACCGCACGATGCTTGGAGCGTCGCTGTGGCTGGGCCTTGCGGTCTTGATCCGAAGCACTGAAGACTCGAAAACCAATGAAAATCAAGCCTTTGTGCCTTGGCAAACGTTTCAAACAATATGCTTATTACGTGTTACCGATGTTCTTTGTAGGCGGCGCCTTGATGCTGGCCTTCGAAGCCCGCGAGAGCAGTGCCGAGCCGAAGAACGGCGTACAGACCCTGGTGTTCCTGCGCCATGGCGAAAAACCCGCTGGCGGCCTGGGCCAACTCAATTGCCAGGGCCTCAACCGCGCGATGAACCTGGCCACCGTACTGCCGGAAAAATTCGGCGCCGCCGATTTCGTCTTCGCGGCCAACCCGACGCGCAATGTCGAGGAAGGCGAATTCGATAACTCATACAGCTATATCCGGCCATTGATGACCATCAGCCCCAGCGCGATCAAACTTGGGTTGCCGGTGAACATCGAGTTTTCGGCCAACGATACCAGCGACCTGGCGAACGAGCTGATGGAGGACAAGTACCACAACTCCACCATCTACACCGCCTGGTCCCACGGTTACCTGCCGGAGCTGATCAACAAGGTGGCGAGCGAAGCGGTCGGCGAGAAGTACACCATCACCGAAGACTGGTCCGGCGGCGACTTCGACACCCTGTACGTGTTGACCCTGACCTGGCAGAACGGCAAGGCCAGCCTGCTCAGCCGCAACTACAAGCAAGGGCTGGATAACGGCTTGCAGACCTGCCCGGATGCGACGCACGTAAACGCTGACAGCTGACCTTACCGGCGACTGCGTCCCGCGTGACACACCGCTATCGCCGGCAAGCCGGCTCCTACTGGGGGCGGGACCGCGTATGATGCGTCGCTATCGACTTATCTGCGGATCCTGACCATGTCTAACCTCACCTCTGCCAGCCCTGTACGCGGCTGGTCCTTCTGGTGGAAGCCGGCGCTGTTCCTGTTGGTCGCCTGCGTCGGCCTGTATTACGTGAAGTGGTCGCCCTACTACTTCAAGGCGTTCGTTGCGGCAGACAGCCACAGCATCGGCAACTCGATCCTCAACGATCAGCAAGGCTCGCCATTGGCGGCGGCCCTGGCCTATGCCCAGGTGTATTTCCTGGCAATCTGGAAAGCCGCCGTGCTGGCGGTGATTCTCGGATCGTTGCTGCAAGTGTTGATTCCACGGGACTGGCTATTACGCCTGTTCGGGCGCGCCGGGCTCGGTTCCACGGTACGCGGCGGGTTGTTCGCCCTGCCGGGCATGATGTGCAGTTGCTGCGCCGCCCCCGTGGCGGCGGGGATGCGTCGTCAGCAAGTGTCAGTGGGCGCCGCCCTGGCGTTCTGGATGGGCAACCCGGTACTCAACCCGGCGACCCTGGTGTTCATGGGCTTTGTCCTGGGCTGGGACTTTGCCGCACTGCGGCTGGTGGCCGGGATCGTGTTGGTGATCGGTGTGGCGCTGATCGCTCAACGCATCGCACGCCCGGAGCAGGTGCCGGAAGTGGCGCTGGAGGCCGTGGCCAACGTCAGCGGCGCCGACAGCCAGCCCTTCCTCACCCGCTGGCTGCGCACCTTATGGCAGTTGTTCTGGAGCACCATCCCGGTGTACATCCTGGCGGTGTTGCTGCTGGGCGCGGCACGGGTATGGCTGTTCCCCCATGTGGACGGGGCGATGGCCGACAGCCTGGTTTGGCTGGTGCCCCTGGCGATTGTCGGCACCCTGTTTGTGATTCCCACCGCGGCGGAAATCCCGATTGTGCAGACCATGATGGCCCTGGGCCTGGGGACCGGGCCAGCGGTGGCCCTGTTGATGACCCTGCCGAGCGTGAGCCTGCCGTCGCTGTTGATGCTGCGCAAGGATTTCGATACACGGGTGCTGGTGACAGTGGCCGGGCTGACCATGTTGATGGGTGTGGTGTGTGGGTTGGTGGCGGTGGTCGTGCTGTAGGGTTGGGCATCGCCGCATAGGTATGCTGCTGAAAGGGCTCCTGTGGCGAGCGGGCTTGTCGGAACGCCGCATCGCCACGGGGACAGTCGTCAGCACCCGCGCCGGGCACCGCGCTCGCGCAAATACTCCAGCACTGCCCCCTGCTCCCCTGCGAACTCGATGCGGGCGCCCTTCTTCTCACGCTGGAAGGCATACATCGGGTCGTAGTATTCGCGCAGCAACCCTTCGATCCACGCACGATGCAGATCCACCGCGCCGCTGCGCGCCTGTTCTTCCAGGGCCTGCTGCAGGATGCCCTGCAACCGCTGGAACCGTTCGCCCCCCAGGCGCTTGTGGATATTGCCCAGGCTCTCGGTCAGGCGCTGCGCAAACACCTGCTGGCCCGACTCACCAAACACGCTGACAAACTCGGCGCACAGGTCCACCACATAATCGCCCAGGATTCGCTCGACCCGCCCCGCCAGGCTATCTTCCAACCACACCATCGGGAATGCCTGCATGCCTTTGTGCAAGGCCAGGGGCAGCGCACAACTGCCAATCATGCGGCTTTCATCCTCGACCACGAATTGCTCGATACCCTGGTCGCGCTTTTTCAGCAGATCAACCCCCAGGCGGTTCTCGAAATCGATGTTGGAGGGCTGTGCGGTAGCGCGCTTACCGAAGCTGGAGCCCCGGTGATTGGCGTGCCCCTCCAGATCCAGCGCATTGCGCAACTGGCCGAGGACTTCGGTTTTCCCAGTGCCGGTCATGCCGCCCAACAGGACGAAGTCGCACTCGCGGGTAGCGCGCTCGACCGTATCGAGCAAAAAGCTGCGCATAGCCTTGTAGCCACCACCGACCCGCGGATAGTCGATACCCGCCTCGCGTAGCCATTGCTGGACAATCTGCGAGCGCAAGCCGCCGCGAAAGCAATACAGGTAGCCCTCAGGATGGGCCCGCGCGAACTGTGCCCACTGCTCGACACGTTCAGCCTTTGTCGCCCCGGACACCAACTGATGGCCCATTACAATCGCCGCCTGTTGCCCCTGCTGCTTATAACAAGTGCCCACCCGCTGGCGTTCGTCATCGTTCATCAACGGTAGATTGACCACCCCGGGGAACGCACCCTTGACGAATTCAACCGGCGCGCGGGTATCCATCATCGGGCGGTCGTTGAGAAAGATGTCGCGGTAATCGGTGATGTCGCTGGGCATCAAGACACCTCTACCGCGTTGCTCTGTCGCTCGACCAACTGGCCAATGGGCGCCAGGTTCAAG
Source organism: Pseudomonas sp. 06C 126 (assembly GCF_001855215.1). Lineage (NCBI taxonomy): Bacteria > Pseudomonadati > Pseudomonadota > Gammaproteobacteria > Pseudomonadales > Pseudomonadaceae > Pseudomonas > Pseudomonas sp. 06C 126. Next base: position 54,888 of record NZ_MIFU01000094.1, read on the forward strand.
CCCAGTTCGGCCGCTGCCGCAAGAAACTCGGCTTCGCCTTCTGGCGTGACAGCCACCAGCAGCCCGCCACTGGTCTGCGGGTCGCACAACACACGCTTGTGCAACTCATTGATACGGCCCAACTGGCCCGAATAGCTGTCGAAGTTGCGCAACGTACCGCCCGGCACGCAGCCCTGGTCCAGGTAGTACTCGACCCCCGGCAGGCGTGGGACTTTTTCGTAGTCGATCAGGGCAGTCAAACCGCTGCCGTCGGCCATTTCCACCAGGTGCCCGAGCAGGCCGAAACCGGTCACGTCAGTCATGGCGCTGACCCCGGCCAGTTTGCCAAAGCGGCTGCCGGGTTTGTTGAGGGTGCACATCCAGTCCCGCGCCAACCCGATATCGGCTTCGCGCAATTTGCCCTTCTTCTCGGCGGTGGTGAGGATGCCAATACCCAGGGGTTTGGTCAGGTACAAGCGGCAGCCAGCGGTGGCGGTGTCGTTGCGCTTCATATGGCGCTTGTGCACCAGACCGGTGACGGCCAGGCCGAAGATCGGCTCCGGGGCGTCGATGGAGTGGCCACCGGCCAGGGGAATGCCGGCCGCGTCGCACACCGAGCGGCCACCGCGGATCACTTCCCGGGCGATTTCCGGGGCCAGTACATTGACCGGCCAACCGAGAATGGCAATGGCCATCAACGGGTCGCCACCCATGGCGTAGATATCGCTGATGGCGTTGGTGGCAGCAATGCGCCCGAAATCGAAGGGATCGTCGACGATAGGCATGAAAAAGTCAGTGGTGGAAACCACGCCGCGCTCGTCGTCGATCGCGTACACCGCGGCGTCGTCACGCGAGGCATTGCCCACCCAAAGGTTGGGGTCGAGGTTCTGCGCGCCGCTGCCGGCGAGGATCACTTCCAGCACCTGCGGCGAAATCTTGCAGCCGCAACCGGCACCGTGGCTGTACTGGGTCAGGCGAATCGGCTCGTTCATGGTGGACCTCAAACTATCAAGTGCGCGAAGTCTAACAGACAGCAAAAAGCCGGCTGGGCTCTTGGGAGCACAGCCGGCTTCTGGGTTTGAGCGGTTACTGGCGGGCAGCGAGCAAACGCTTGTGGCGATTGCGCCGCGCGATGTTCAAGCACTCGATGGCAGCCGAGAACGCCATGGCCGCGTACACGTAGCCTTTAGGCACATGGGCACCGAAACCTTCGGCGATCAAGGTCATACCGATCATGATCAAGAAGCCCAGGGCCAGCATCACCACGGTCGGGTTGTCGTTGATGAACTTGGCCAGGGGTTCAGCCGCAACCAGCATCACGATCACCGAGGTCACCACGGCAATGATCATGATCGGCAAGTGCTCGGTCATGCCGACGGCGGTGATGATGCTGTCGATGGAGAACACCAGGTCGAGCAGCAGGATTTGCCCGATGGCCGCAGCAAAGCCGATAGCCACAGTATTGCCCACGCTTGCCTTCTCTTCGGGCTCCGGGTCCATGCTGTGGTGGATCTCGGTCGTCGCCTTCCACACCAGGAACAGGCCACCGGCGATCAGGATCATGTCCTTCCACGAAAACGCCTGGCCGAACACTTCAAACACCGGCGCCGTCAGTTGCACGATAAACGCGATGGTGCTCAACAGGCCCAGGCGCAGGATCAGCGCCATGCTGATGCCGATGCGTCGTGCCTTGGCCCGGTGTTGTTCCGGCAGTTTGTTGGTGAGGATCGAGATGAAGATCAGGTTGTCGATGCCCAGCACGATTTCCATGACGATCAGGGTCGCCAGGGCTACCCAGGCGGTGGGGCTGGCGGCCAGTTGTAAAAGGTATTCCATAGGTCAGTCCTGACGTTGTGCTGGGAAATTAGGTTTCTTTGGTGTTCGATTCAGACTCTTGCTCGGGCTGATCGTCCTTTTTTTCTGGACTGATCAGGCCTTGCGTCGCTTCACTCAATGCCTGCTCGGCGGCCTTGTGGGTGTCATCGATCGCTTGCTTGGCCGATTCGGTGGCTTTGCCCAGGACCTGCTGCGCGCTTTTCTCGACCTGATCGCAGCCGCTGATCATCACCAATGAAAGCGCAAGCAACGAAGCTGCGCCGAGAGAATTGAGTTTCATGATGTATTCCTCGTTAGAACCATTGGGTCCAAGTAGTGGCCCCGCGATAGCGACGCATTCTATGCAGGTGAACACTTCAGTAAAATTCGTATTTTTCTCGCGTATACTTCGGTTTTTACGAACTGACGGCCGCCATGCTCAATTACCGACAACTGCATTACTTCTGGGTGGTGGCCAAGACAGGCAGCATCGTGCGCGCCTGTGAGCAACTGAACCTCACCCCGCAAACCATCAGTGGGCAAATCAGCCTGCTCGAACAGACATTCGGCGTTGCCCTGTTTCAACGGGTGGGGCGCCAGTTGGAACTGACCGAGGCCGGGCGCCAGGCCCTGCCCTATGCCGAGCAGATGTTCCAGACCGGCAATGAACTGGAAGCGATGTTGCGCGCCCAGCCCAATGAACAGCAGATCGTGTTTCGCGTCGGCGTGGCGGATGTGGTGCCCAAGTCCATTGTCTACCGGCTGATCGCGCCGACCATGGAGTTGAACGAGCCGCTGCGTATTACCTGCCGTGAAGACAAACTGGAGCGGTTGTTAGCCGACCTGGCGATCCAGCGCCTGGACCTGGTGATTTCCGACAGCCCCATGCCCAGCCACCTCGACATCAAGGGCTACAGCCAGAAACTGGGGGAATGCGGCATCAGTTTTTTCGCCACCCAGGCATTGGCTGACCAGCACCCCGGTGATTTCCCACAGTGCCTGCACGGCGCGCCGCTGTTGATTCCCGGCGCGGAAACCGTAGTGCGCAGCCGTTTGCAGCGCTGGTTTGCCGAGCAAAAGATCCAGCCGAAGATCATCGGCGAGTTCGACGACAGTGCCTTGATGCAGGCGTTTGGCCAATCCGGCAGCGGGATTTTCATCGCCCCCAGCGTGATTGCCGAGGAAGTGCTACGCCAGTACGGCGTGGCACTGGTGGGCCAGACAGATGCAGTCACCGAGTCGTTCTATGCGATTTCGGTGGAGCGCAAGGTCAAGCACCCCGGTATCGTTGCGATAACCGAAGGCGCCCGCCGCGAACTGTTTACTGCGTTGCCGACCTAGGCGCAGGCGACCCGGGTCTTGGCGGTCATCAGCCACAGGGCCAGGAGAATCGACAGCAGGATAAAGCCCGACGCCGCGAACCCCAGGCTGCCCAGGCCGAGGGTGTCGATCACATGCCCGCCGACCATCGCCCCCAGGCCAATGCCCAGGTTGGCCCCGGCAATGTTCAGCGACGCGGCGAATGCCGGCGCATGGGGCGCGGCCTTCATCAGCCGCACATGGCTGACCAAAAACAGCGCCGCCTGGGTCACGCCCCAGATGCCCATGGCCGCGGCCAGGCCGAGGGTGGAGTGGATCGCCGGCACCAGCGCCACCATGCCCGCGATCATAAAGCCACAGAACACCATCGAGGCGATCAGCGGGTGCTTGTCGACCATGCGCCCGCCCAACGAATTGCCGATCAGGCCCACGGCACCAAAGCCCATCAGGCACCAGCCCACCAGAGTGCCATCGAAGCCGGCCAGGCGCTCAAGAATGTCTGCCAGGTAGGTATAGGCGGTGAACATGCCGCTAAATACCAGGATCGACAGCAACACGTGGCCCTGCATCAAGGGGTTGCGCAGGATCTTGAACTGCGAGCGCAACGTCACGGTTTCCTTTTTCACCGTGGTCGCCGGCAGGTAAATCAACAGCAGCAGTGCCTTGAGTAGCGCCACCCCGGCCAGGATGCCAAAGGCGGTGCGCCAGCCGAACATGTCAGAGATCAAGGTGCCCACCGGAATCCCGAAGACCGTCGCGCAGACGATGCCAAAGCCGATCTTGGCAATCGCCCGGCCGGCGTAGTCCGGCCCGACAATATCCACGGCGGTTTCACTGGCCAGGGCCCAGAACACCGGCAGCCCCAGCGCCGGAATCAGCCTTGCCACGGCCATCACCCAGATATTCGGCGCCAGGGCCGCCAGGGTATTGGCCGCGCCGAACATCAACAGGATGCTGATAAACAGGCGCTTGCGCTCGAAGCGTGCGAAATACGCGGTAAGGAACGGCCCGAACGCCGCCACGGTGAAGGCAAATAGCGTCACCAGCAAGCCAGCCTGGGACACGCTCACATCCAGGTCACGGGCGATGGAGGGCAACAGGCCCACGATGACAAATTCGGTGGTCAACACCGTAAAACCGGCTGCGGACAGCAGCAGGATGGGCAACAACATGCATAACTCCAGAAACGGCGACGCCAGCGTCGGCCCAAGGGCCCGCTGACAGAGAGGTAAGAAGAGGATGGCCAAGGTTAACAGAATGTAACCGGACCACGCACGGCTTTGGCGACTGAATGCCGCAGCAAATGGGATGTGTCCTACGGCATGTTAGACTTCGCGCCTTGCACAGTGCTGCACACATTAAAAAAACTAGAGACAACTCTTTATGACTGCTGCCCCTTCGCTGTTTCAACGCCTGCTGCGCGTCAGCCTGGTGACCCAAATTGTCATTGGCCTGGTCGCAGGCATCCTGCTGGCCCTGCTGTCGCCCAGTGCAGCCCTGTCCACCGCGTTTATCGGCAAGGTATTTGTCTCGGCGCTCAAGGCCGTCGCGCCGATCCTGGTGTTTGTGCTGGTGATGGCCTCGATCGCCAACCACAAGCATGGCCAGGAAACCCATATCCGGCCGATCCTATTTCTGTATCTGCTGGGCACCTTTTCTGCGGCGGTTGTGGCAGTGATTGCTAGCACCCTGTTCCCCTCAAGCCTGGTGCTTTCCACCCATGATGTGGCCATCAGCGCCCCCGGCGGGATCGGCGAAGTGATGCAGAGCCTGCTGCTCAGTGTGGTGGACAACCCCGTCAGCGCCCTGATGAATGCGAACTTCATCGGCATCCTGGCCTGGGCCATCGGTATGGGCATTGCAATCCGCCATGCCGGTGAAACCACGCGCACCGTCCTGGACGACCTGTCCAACGGCGTCACGCTGATCGTGCGTGTGGTGATTCGTTTCGCGCCGCTGGGTATCTTCGGCCTGGTGGCCTCGACCCTGGCGGCCTCTGGTTTCGATGCGCTGTTGGGCTATGCGCACCTGTTGCTGGTGCTGATCGGCTGCATGTTGTTCGTGGCACTGGTGATCAACCCGGCGATCGTGTTCTGGAAACTGCGCCGTAACCCCTACCCGCTGGTGCTGCTGTGCCTGCGTGAGAGCGGGATCACCGCCTTTTTTACCCGCAGTTCGGCGGCCAACATCCCGGTCAACCTGGCATTGAGCGAGCGTCTGGGCCTGCACGAAGACACCTATTCGGTTTCGATCCCACTGGGGGCGACCATCAACATGGCCGGCGCCGCCATCACCATCACCGTGCTGACCCTGGCCGCCGTGCATACCCTGGGCATCGCCGTCGATCTGCCGACCGCGGTGTTGTTGAGTGTGGTTGCCGCGATCTGCGCTTGTGGCGCGTCGGGTGTGGCTGGGGGGTCGTTGTTGCTGATTCCGCTGGCGTGCAGCCTGTTCGGGATTCCGAGTGAAATCGCCATGCAAGTGGTGGCCGTGGGCTTCATTATCGGGGTGCTGCAGGATTCGGCAGAAACCGCGCTCAACTCGTCTACCGACGTGTTGTTCACTGCCGCGGCGTGCCTGGGCCAAGAAGACAAGAACCCGGCCTGATACAACAGTGGGCGCTGGCTTGACTGCGATAGGCATGAGTATCTACACAACTCTCTGATACTTCTGGGCTCTGGGTTTTGGGCTGATGTAGGGGGCATATCCATTGCTGCGGTAACGGCGGCCATGGGTTC